>QHBY01000461.1:27042-27290 GCA_003244245.1 Pseudonocardiales bacterium | reverse complement strand
TCACCCCGGTTGGCGACCAACAGTGACTCGAACACGCGCACTTCCCTCCCGATCTCCCCACCGCTGGCTCGTGGGGAGACCCTACCCAGACCCCGCGCAGCGCTCAGCGGTGCTCGCAGGCGTGCGATCCAGGTCCGGTTCCAGGTAGATGATCCGGGCGGCGGGGACGGCGCCGCGGACGCGCGCCTCGGGCTCGTCGATGACCCGGGCCACCTCGGCGGTGGACATGGTGGCCGGCACCGCGATCT
>QHBY01000461.1:18875-26993 GCA_003244245.1 Pseudonocardiales bacterium | reverse complement strand
AGGTGGATCACCCGGTCCACGCCTCGGCCCACCATCGCGGTACGGATAGTGCAGAGCTCCGCGGGCCCGGAACCCTCGCCGATCAGCAGGCTTTTGGTCTCCACGATAAGGATGATCGCGATGATCCCGAGTAGCAGGCCGATGCCCAGCGTGCCGATCGCGTCCCACACCGGCTCCCCGGTGAGCACCGCCAACCCGACCCCCGCCAGGGCGAAGGCCAGCCCGACAAGCGCGCCCGAATCCTCCAACAGCACCACCGGAAGTTCTGGGGACTTCGACTGCCTGATGAACCGCCACCAGCTACCGGCTCCCTTGAGCGGCCTGGACTCCCTGATCGCGGTGCGGAAACTCAGACCCTCCAACACGATCGCCACGGCCAGGATCCCGACGGCGACCACTGGTGAACTGATCTCCTCGGGGCTGTGCAGCTTGTGGGCGCCTTCATAGAGTGCGAACACCGAACCGAGGCTGAACAGCAGCAGCGCCACCACAAACGAGTAGAAGTAGCGGTCGCGACCGTAGCCGAACGGGTGCTCATCGGTGGCTTCCCGCCGGGCGCGCTTGCGGCCGATCAGCAGCAGGCCCTGGTTGGACGTGTCGGCCACCGAGTGCACCGCCTCGGCGAGTATCGACGATGACCCGGTGACCAGAAAGCCGGCGAACTTCGCCAGTGCGATGCCGGCGTTAGCCGCCAACGCAGCGACGATCGCCGTTTTCCCGCCCCCCGCTGACACCCTTTCGCCTCCTTGCTCGGGCGGCTAATAGAACGCTATTCGGAGCCGAATGACGGTCTGGGGTGAGCTGGTAACGGCGCTAGACCGGGTAGGGCGCGGAATAGTTGCACCGGGCCGGGACCAGGGCACACAGTGACCTCGGGATCCTCGGCGGCCAGCCATACCGAACCACCTCGGCGCACGGTGACGCTGCCACCGCCGAGGGAATGCAATCGAGCTGAGCCCTGAGTGCACAGCAGGATCTGTGGCCATCGACCGTGCAGGCACACCGGGGTCGACTCGCCGTGCGCCCATTCCAGCCGAGTCAGCTGAAACTCCTCCGCCAAAGTGCGATAAGCAGTTTCGTGCGGCCCCACCGGTTCACCGCGTTGCACCGGCAGCGCACCGTAGGAGAAATCCAGTACCCGCAGCAGCTCCGGGACGTCGATGTGCTTGGAGGTCAAACCGCCGCGCAGTACGTTGTCCGAATTAGCGCTGATTTCCACACCGGTGCCCCGCAGGTAGGTGTGCAGGTTGCCAGCGGGCAGGTACATCGCCTGTCCCGACGCCAGCACGACGTGGTTGAGCAGCAGGGCCGCAAGCACTCCGACATCGCCCGGATAGATCTCGGCCAGCTCGAGAATCACCCGACACTCTGCTCGAAAATCACCCCCGCGAGGGCTTCGAAAATCGCCTCCGCGAGGAGAAGAGTCCCACACGCCGTTGCGGCGCAGTATCGCTACGCAGCCATCCAGGGTAGGGGGCAGTACCGCCTTCATCGCCGGCTCGGGCATCGTGATCCAGGTGGTGAACAAGGTTCGCAACCCGTCAGCATTGGGCTCAGCCGCGAGCATCGCACGGTAGGGCTCCAGCGCCGGCACGTCCAGAGCTTCGAGCAACCCGACGGTGCGTAGCGGATCCCGGAAACCGGCCAGCGCCTGGAGCTCGGTGAGCGCGCAGATCAGCTCGGGTTTGTGGCTGGGGTCGACGTAGTTGCGTTCTGGCGCGTCCCGGGGCACCCCCCGGACCTCCTCGCGGGCGAAGCCCTCAGCAGCCTGCTCCGCGGATGGGTGGGCCTGCAAACTCAGCGGCTCCTCGGCGGCGAGCACCTTGAGCAGGAACGGCAACTGGCCACCCCAGCGTTGCGCACAGCGCGGCCCGAGATGCCGGTATGGGTCGCCACGCAGGGCTTCCAGCAGGGAGGTCTGGGCCCCATCTGCGTGTATCAGCACCGACGGATCCGCCGGGTGCGCACCCAGCCATAGCTCCGCCTGCGGGTGCGGGGCGGGAACCGGACCGCCGACTAGCTCCGGGATCGCCGTCCGGGAACCCCAGGCGTAAGGCCGAACCGCGTTGCGCAACAGCTCCACAACCCCTCCCTTACCGCCTGCATTCATTCGAGGACCGAGCCGGTCCAACCGGGCCTGCCCAACACACCCAGGCTCAACCCGAGGTACAGCGCGGCGAAGTCGAACCGTAGGGCCAGTACCGCGGCGGCACTTGCCGCGGCCCCCGGGTCACCCTGGCGCACCATCAGCTCCGCGTCTGCGGTCACCACATCGGCGGCGGGCAACGCGTCCAACGCCGTGGCCCGCTCAGGCTCGGTGCCGGTGTCGGTGTCGGTGTCGGCGAGCACACCGAGCAGCACCGGCCGGACCGCTGGCAGCGCACCGTGCGGCGGCACATCCTCAATCGGATCCTCGAAAGGGTCAGTGAACACGTCAGCTTCCGCGCTCCCGCGTATCGCCTCGCGGCGCAGCACCGGCAGCGCTGCCACCTCATGGAATCCCGCCGCGTGCGCCACCACCCCCGCATGCGCGGCGAGCGCCCCGGCGCAATGCCCTGCCACTGCGGTGGCCACCGGATCAGTGCCCCACAGCAAGGGCGTGCGCCCGGTCAGCCGCAACGCCAGGGATTTGGCGGGGTTGACCAACGACTCGTGCGCGACGTGGTCGCGCTCGGCTTCCCGGTCCAGCTCGCCGGCCAGTGCCTCGACGTCAGTGGCTAGCAGACCCAGGGCATCCAACAGCAACAAACCGGCAGTCAGGCTCCGCGGCAGCGCCAACCCCGGTGGCACCTCGATCCTGGGCACCACCAGCACCGCTCGACCTGCCACCGCGGCCGCCACCGGGCCTTCCGCGGGCGCGGTGAGCACCACCTGGGCTCCCCTGCGGACCGCACGGGCGAGGCCCTCTGCCAGCTCCCGATCGCCGGGATCGGTGGTGTTGGCCAGGACGATGTCCAGCGCGCCGACCCACATCGGCACCGACCGGGTAGTCACCACCGGTACCGGGCACGAAGGCCCCAGCAAAGCAAGCAGCAGCGGTGCCGCGGCGGACGCCGCACCCGGTCGGGTCAGCAACACCAGGGCCCGTGGACGTTCCCCGGCCAGTCTCCGCAGACCCGCCTCCTCGGCCGCGGCCGCAGTGGAACGCACCTGGGCACCCGCCGTTGCCGCGGCACGCAACAACCCGCCGGTATCGATGGCCTCCAGGCGCCCCGGGTCGTCGAGTAAGTCGTCGTCGCCCTGAGACTGGCTACGGTCGGATTCCATCACCCGCAGCCCTGCCCGCTGCCGCCACCGCTGTCGGCGTCCGGTCCGGTCCCGGGCAATGCCTCGTGCAGCAGCATCACCGGGATACCATCAATGATCGGAAAGCTGCGCCCGCACGCGGTGCAGGTCAGCGCATCAGCGTCAGGATCAGCAGCGGTACCGCTGCGCAGCGCGGCGTGCGCCGGGCACGGGCACGCCAAGATCTCCATCAGCGCTGCATCTAAGTCCACGGCCATCGTCGTCCTCCTTAGTTGCCGCGCACCAGTGCCAACACCTCGTCGCGCAACACCTCGACCGCCGCGGTATCCCGGGCCTCGACGTTCAGGCGCAGCAGCGGTTCGGTGTTCGACGGGCGCAGGTTGAACCACGAACCGTTGGGGCACCGTACGGTGAGGCCGTCGAGCTCGTCGAGTTGGATGCCGTCTCGGGCCGCGAAGCGCTTCCGCACGGCGGCCATCCTGGCTCGCTGGTCGTCGACCGTCGAGTTGATTTCACCGGATGCGGCGTATCGGCTGAACTCGGCCATCAGCGCCGATAACGGGCGCTGCTGACCGCCGAGTGCGGCGAGCACATGCAACGCTGCGAGCATCCCGGAGTCAGCGCGCCAGAAACTGCGGAAGTAGTAATGCGCGGAATGCTCACCGCCAAAAATCGCCCCAGTTTCCGCCATCCGCTGCTTGATGAACGAGTGCCCGACCCGGGTGCGTACCGGCCGTCCACCGTGCTCGGCGACGATCTCCGGCACGGCTTGCGAAGTGATCAGGTTGTAGATCACTGCGGCACCGGGCTCAGTCGCCAACTCCCGGGTCGCGACCAACGCGGTGATCGCGCTGGGGCTCACCGGCTCGCCGCGCTCGTCGATCACGAAGCAACGGTCGGCATCGCCGTCCAAGGCCAGGCCCAGGTCGGCGTCGTGCTCGCGCACGGCGGCCTGCAGATCCACCAGATTCGCCGGATCCAACGGGTTGGCCTCGTGGTTCGGAAAATTGCCGTCCAGCTCGAAATACAGCGGTATGACGTTCAGCGGCAATCCTTCGACAACCGCGGGCACGGTATACCCGCCCATCCCGTTGCCAGCGTCGACAACGACTCGCAACGGCCGGATTGCGGACAAGTCCACCAGGGAGCGCAGGTACTGGGCGTAGTCGGCGAGCATGTCCCGGTCGGTGACGCCGCCGGAACCCGGCCCGGACTCGATGCCACCCTCCACCGCCATCCGGATCTCGTCGAGCCCGCTGTCCTGGCCAACCGGGGCGGCCCCTGCTCGGCAGAGCTTGATGCCGTTGTAACGGGCCGGATTGTGGCTTGCGGTGAACATCGCGCCCGGTAATCCGAGCCGCCCGGAAGCGAAGTAGAGCATGTCGGTGCTGGCCAGCCCGATGGAGATGACGTCGAGATCACGGCTGGTGACGCCGTCCGCGAACGCGCCCGCCAGGCCAGGTGAGGAATCCCGCATGTCGTGCCCGATGATCACTGCTGGAGAACGGGCCACACCGTCGCAACGCCCGACGAACTCGGCGAAAGCCGCCCCGATGTCACGCACCACCGCGGAGTTCAGCTGCTCCCCGACGATGCCCCGGATGTCGTAGGCCTTGACGATCGCTGACAGGTCAGGCACTGCTCTCCTCACGTCGGGCCTGGTATCAAGGAGACGTTAGCTCGCATTGTGCAGGCTGGGCGGGGGCTAATCGGCTATCGGTTACCCTGCTGCGCCGGCTGAATGCGGCATGGGGCCCGGATTTCAGTCGTCTACCGGGTCGGGAAGGACTCTGAGGTGGCTCCGGCGGAAGCCGCCGGTCGCAGCGGCGGCGGGGACGGGATCCACCGGTCGGTCGGCTCGGCCGGCCTCACGTACCGCTTCGGCCAGCGCGGTGAGGTCATCCACTGAGGGTTCCGGCTCGGTGAAGTCGCCATCATGACGCACGACATCCCAGCCGCGCGGCGCCGTGAGCCGCAGCGCGTGCCGCTCGCACAAGTCGTAGGAATGCGGTTCACTGCAGGTAGCCAACGGGCCCACCACGGCGGTGGAGTCCGCATAAACGAAAGTGAGCGTGGCAACTGCCGCGTTTGTGCACCCGGTCCTCAAGCATCGCCGCCCACTGCGCACGGCCCGGACCATAGCGCGCAGGTCCAGCCGAGTGCCGCAGGCGCGCGGAACACCGCGCAGGCCACTCTCAACGGCGGTGCAGGATCGACGGCGGCGTACTCTCGACGGATGGCGGTGACTCGGTCAGCCCGCTCGCGGCTACGCAGACGCCGCGACCGGCGCGGCCGCGGTGTGCGGGGGTTGCTGTACCCGGCCACGCTGCCCGCGGCGCGCAGCCGCGCGGAGCGGTTCGACGCGATCGTGTTCGAAGCGCTCGAACCGATCGACGAGCGTTGGCACACTGAGCTTGACCGGCTCGACATCGCCGTTGACGAGGTGCCAGAGATCACTGACTGCGATCCGGCAACTGTCAGCTGGGGCAGCGACGTCGTGGAGGACGGAAACGTCCCGCTGGCCCGGCTGGTTCACGCTGGCGTGGACCGCGCTGGCTTACCCACTCGTGCCCGGATCGTGCTCTACCGACGGCCGCTGGAGACTCGGGCGCAGGACGGCGGCGACCTTTCCGACCTCGTCCATGAAGTGCTGGTCGAGCAGGTGGCGAACTATTTAGGCCTCGATCCAGACACCATCGACGGCGCCCCAGAAGTCAACTGACGAAAAAACGGACTCCAGACACACGCAGGAGTACCTACCGCGGCGCGCTACCGATTCAGGCGGCGCCGAGACGGCAGTGCAGTGCCCGCAACGAGCAGCAGCAGCGCGCCCTCGATCAGCAGGAGCGCCGTTCTGGCGACGTCCGAGCGGACCACCCGAACCTCGGCGGAGTTACCCCGTACCGGGACCGCGACCTGGTGGCCCCACCCTCGTACCACTGGTACCGGCCGGCCATCCACGCTGGCCTGCCAGCCTGGCTCGTCGTTGGCGGCGACCACGAGCAATCTCGCGTCCGCGCCGGGCGCTACGCGCACTGCCAGCCGCGGCGGCTGGGCCGGCGCGAGCACCCCACTGACCCCGGGTGCGATGGGCGGAGCGGCTCCGCTACGCGCCTGCTCCGCCAGTGCGGGACCCAGCAGCTCCGCGCCCGACACCGGTCGCACCACCCGCAGCACTGGTCTGCCATCCGCGGTCCGGGGCGCGGGGCGAGCCAGGGACCCGGCCGCGGCGAGGGCGCGGACACCCTGCGCTGCGGTGGGCAACACCACGAATTGAACCCCGGTGGCGGCCACGTCCGCCATCGCAGCGGACGTCTCGCCCGGCTGCCCGGCGCGCAGCGCGGCAGCTACCCGCTCCAGGCGGGCCCCGGTGGCACGTAGCGGGGCGATGTCATCGTCGCCGAAGCGTGCGGTCCGCGATCTGGTCAGCCGTATCGGCTCACCCGGGGCGCCAATGACGAGAACCGATGTGTCAGACCGGTCCAGCTCCGCGGCCAGTGATGGCGCCAGTACCGGCAGACCGGCCGGCGGACCGCTGGTGAGGGGACCGCTGGTGCCCACCACCACAGCTGCCGCCGACAGCGCCGCCAGCCCCACCCACGGCATCGCCGACAGTTTCTTAGCCCACTGGTCACCGAGCCACTGACGAGTCGGCTCCCCGGTGCGGGCGGCCAGCAACACCATCCAGAGCAACCCGCATCCGGCGAACAGCAGCGCACCCCCGGTGAAACCAGACCGGGGATCACCACCGGCCAGCGGTCGCATGGGCAACCGGATCAGCAATGCCACCGCGATGGCGCCAAGCGCCACCATCCCCGCAGCCGGCAGCATCGCCCGCGATGGCGCAACGGCGAGCGCGAGCACTGCCGCTGCCAACACCACCGCTCCCACCCACGGCGCTGCGCCCGCCCCACCGGGGTCCAAAGCGAGCAGCCGCAGCCAGCCAGGAACCTGCTCGGGCACTACTGCGCCTACCCCCTGCAACAGCACCTCAGGACGTTGAAGCACCACTGCCGGCCACGGCAGGAGCAACCCCAGCGGCAGGAGCACGACGGCGAACAGCCCGACCGCGCGGCGCAGCGTCGTCACCCGGGGGGCCGGGATCACCACGAAGCCGATGAGCACAACGGTCAGCACCAGCAGGTGCACCAGGGGGGCGAACGCACCGATCACCGCGATCCCGAGGGCGGTGACGGCCGCAGTGGATAGCCAGCCACCGGATCGTGCGCCCGTCCCACCGCGTAACACTGACGCGACACCGGCCAGAACGAGCGGCAGCAGCAGGTAGGTCACCACGACGTCGATTCGGCCCTGCGTCAACCCGGCGACGGCCGGCGGGAGCAACGCGTACGCCGCGGCGCCCAGCGCTCGACGCTCGCGACTGACCGGCAGCGCGCGGGTGGCCCGGTAGGCGGACAGCGCGGCCAGCGGCAGCGCGGCCAACAGCAGCAGCGACACCGCGGCGGCCGGCGACCCCACCGGCAGGCCGAGCAGGCCGAGAACAGCCAGGGCAGCCGGCGCGGGGGCCGCGCTCCCACCGCCGACGGGGTGCCACGATCCCAGGTAGGACGACCAGGTCTGACCCAGACTCTCCATCGGGAGCAACCGGCCACCGGCCAGGTCCAGCGCCAGCCGGTGGCGGTTGAGCAGTATGGAGAGCACCGCCATCACCGCGGTCAGCAACGCGGGCGGGGAGAGCAGGAATTTCCGGATGCGCGTGCCGATGCCTACGTCGTCCAATGTGAGCACGCTCGAGTCGCTACGATCCGTAGCTCCCTGCCGATTCGCTTGGTCAGCATGCTTGGGCAGCGGTGAGGGTCGCGGCCGGGTTCGCGTGCTGGTCTCCGCTGCGCCGTTGCCCGTAGCGGCGCC
>QHBY01000461.1:0-18751 GCA_003244245.1 Pseudonocardiales bacterium | reverse complement strand
GGCGCCGTTGCCCGTAGCGGCGCTGGGGGCTTCTGGCGTCGCGACGTTGCCGGCGCTGCGGGAACTGCCGGCGCGACGGGCATCGCCGTCACCGGCAGGTACCCCAGCAGTGCGCGACACGCCGACTCCTCCCTGTTCATCCCCGTTGGTGGGGGCACACGGTAACGTCCCCGCGTAATCGGCCCAGACTCCGGGCAGCTCCGGGCAGCGGCCGTCAGACCGCGCCGCGTTTGAGCCTGCGACGCTCGCGCTCGGACAGCCCGCCCCAGATACCGAACCGCTCATCGAAGGCCAACGCGTACTCCAAGCATTCGGCGCGGACCTCGCAACCAGTACAAATCAGCTTCGCTTCCCTGGTGGATCCACCTTTCTCAGGAAAGAACGCCTCTGGATCGGTCTGGGCGCACAACGCCCGCTCCTGCCAGTCCTGTTGGTCCTGTTGGTCGAGCCCATCGAATGGGCCCCAGTCACCCTGAAGATCGATTCTGCCCTCCGCTGGCCAGCTGATGTCACTGTCATCCATGGCGTCCGCCCCTCTCGCCATAGAGTTCCTCCCCGGTGTCGCGCCTTCCCGGGCTACCAGCCGGGAGAATAACAACCTTGTGATTACACCTCTGTCATCGGGGATGCAAGTTCTCCGAGCGGATCCTGAGCCTTACTTGGCGTGTCGCAGTTGACACGCCGCGTAATCGCGTCGCTTCACCCGGGCTCCCCCTGTCGGGGGGTGAGCGGCCGGTGGGCAAGAGTAGGGGTGTGCCTGCCACCGGCCTGGCTCCCAGCCCGCTGTTCCTACTACTGCTCGTGACGACCGTGGCCGGCGGCGCGCTCGCCGGATTGACCAGCGGCATGGCCCGCACCGCCGGCATCGTGGCGCTGGTCCTCGGCGGATGGGCGGTCGCCTTGTGCCTGCATGAGTTCGGGCACGCACTGACGGCCTACCGGGGCGGCGACCGTTCGGTGCGCGCCAAGGGATACCTCACCCTGGACATCCGGCGCTACACCGACCCGGTGATGTCGCTGCTGCTGCCACTGGCGCTGCTGGCGCTGGGCGGGGTGCCGCTTCCCGGCGGCGCGGTATGGATCAACCGCGCCGCGCTGCGTTCGCGGGCGGTGGCCTCGGTGGTGTCACTGGCCGGTCCGCTGACGAATCTCGCACTCGGGGTCGCAATCACCGTCGTGGTCGCCGCCAGCAGTCTTCCGGACGGGCTCGCAGCCGGCCTGTCCTATCTCGCCCTGGTACAGATCCTCGCGTTCGTGCTCAATATCCTGCCGGTGCCGGGGCTCGACGGGTTCGGCGTTGTGGAGCCCTATCTGCCCGCGCGGGCTCGCCGATTCGCCGGCAGCCTCGGCTGGTATGCGCCGTTGCTGCTGTTCATTTTGATCATCGGCGTACCGGCGGTGGGAAATGCTTTGTTCGGCGCCAGCTTCGCGGTGTTCGCCGCCCTCGGTGGCGATCCGTTGACAGCGGTGGCCGGCCTCCAGGAGTTCCTCTTCTGGCGCTGACGACTCGCGGCCACCCGACTCGACGCCTGATCAGCGCCGGGATAACGTCAGTGTCTCAAGTGTTCAGTGTCTCAGGTGTATTGGCCGGGGGACGGCGAGGACGATGGGTTTCACGGCTCGGCTCGACGACTTCCAGCGGCGTCATACCTGGTTGGGTTTCCCGGTGGCGGTGATCTACAAGTTCGTCGACGATCAGGGTGGCTACCTCGCCGTTCTGATCACCTACTACGGTTTCGTCTCACTGTTTCCCGGGCTGCTCCTGCTGATCAGCGTGCTGGGCTATACGTTGCAGAGCCACCCCACCTGGCAGCAGGCCGTGCTCGGCTCGGCGCTACAGCAATTCCCGATCGTCGGGCCGCAGCTACAGCAGAACGTCAGCTCGATCCACGGCAGCAGCCTGGGCGTGCTCCTGGGCATCCTCGGCGCGGTCTACGGCGGCCTGGGTGTCTCGGTGGCCATCCAGACGGCCTTGAATCGGGTCTGGGCCGTGCCGCGCTATGCCCGCCCCGATCCAGTGGTATCCCGGCTACGCGGCCTGGTGTTGTTCGTCCTGATCGGGGCCGTCGTTCTGATTACCGCCGCACTTGCCGCGGTCGGCCCGGTGGCCGCTAGCTACGGCTTCGGCGCCGGCATACGTTATGGGGCGATCGCGGTCGCGATGATCGTCAACGTGGGTGCGTTTCTTATCGGGTTTCGGGTGTTGACCGCCCGGGACGTGCCGCTGACTGACCTGATGCCGGGTGCGATCGGTGCCGGGGTGGCGGTTGAGGTGCTGCAGATCGTGGGCGCGTTGTTCGTCACTTATGAACTCAGCGATGCCTCACAGATCTACGGGGTCTTCGGGCTGGTTCTCGGGTTGCTGGCCTGGCTGTACCTGCAGGCGGTCATCGTGGTGTTCTGCGCGGAAATCAACGTGGTACGGGCGCGCCGGCTATGGCCCCGCAATCTGCTCACCCCCTTCGTCAACGACGTCACGCTCACTCGCGCCGACCGAGCGTCTTACCGTTCATACGTGGACTCAGAGCGCTTCACACCTTCCCAGCAGGTGCAGACCACGTTCGAGCAACAGCCCTCGGCCAACGACAAACCCTGATCACTGCCGTGAAGGTCGTGGTGCTCGTCGGTGGCGTCGGTGGCGCCCGGTTCCTACTCGGGCTCAAGGCCGCGCTCGGTCTGGACGGGCGTGACACCGCCACGCATGAACTCACCGCGGTCGTCAACACCGGCGACGACATCTGGCTGCACGGATTGCGGATCTGCCCCGATCTGGACACCTGCATGTACACCCTGGGCGGCGGGATCGACGCCGAACGCGGCTGGGGACGCGCCGGCGAGACCTGGGTGGTCAAAGCGGAGCTGGCCCGCTATGGCGCTGATCCGGAGTGGTTCGGGCTGGGCGATCTGGACCTGGCCACCCACCTGGTCCGCACCCGGATGCTGCAAGCCGGGTACCCGCTGTCCGCGGTGACCGCGGCGCTGTGCGATCGGTGGCAGCCTGGGGTGCGGCTGCTGCCGGCTACCGATGATCGCTGCGAGACCCACGTCGTGGTCGCCGACGACCACGCTGGTGGAAAAACGCAGGGCCGCCGCGCGATGCACTTCCAGGAATGGTGGATCCGGCACCACGCGCGACTACCCGCCATCGAGTTCGTGCCGGTCGGCGCGGATACGTCTGAGCCGGCGGCGGGCGTGCTCGACGCGATCGCCGGGGCGGACGCCGTGCTGCTCGCGCCGTCGAATCCGGTGGTGTCGATCGGCAGTGTCCTGGCTGTACCGGGGATACGTCCCGCGCTGCGAGGCGCGGGCGCCCGGGTGATCGGGCTATCCCCGATCGTCGGTGGCCGGGCGGTGCGCGGGATGGCCGAGGCCTGCCTGGCCACCATCGACGTGCCCTGCGAAGCGGGCGCAGTGGCTGCGCACTACGGGGCGCGCAGCACGGGTGGGATCCTGGACGGGTGGCTGGTGCACATGGGAGATCGGGCGACGGTGCCCGGGATCGAGATCCGAGAGATCCCGCTGCTGATGACCGACGTCGCGGCGACCGCGGCGATGGCGCGCGCGGCCCTGGATCTCGCCCTGCCCCAGTGATAGATCACGCAGCCCCGGGTGAGATCCGCATCCTGCCGGTTCGAGGCTTGCCCGAGTTCCGACCCGGAGACGATCTGGTCGGCGCGCTGGTCACCGCCGCGCCGTGGCTTGTCGACGGCGACGTCGTCGTCGTCACCAGCAAGATCGTGTCGAAGGTGGAGGGTCGGCTGATCACGGTGCCGGCTGATCCGCCGGCGCGGGACGCGGCGCGCCACAAGCTGGTCGCCACCGAGGCCCGGCGCGTGATCGCCCGTCGCGGACGCACGCTGATCACAGAGAACTCCTTGGGCGTGGTGCAGGCCGCATCGGGAGTGGACTCGTCGAATGTGGCGCCTGATGAGGTCGCACTGCTGCCGGTCGACCCCGATGCCAGCGCAGCGCGGTTGCGTCGCGGGTTCGCTGCGCGGCTGGGCGTCGATGTCGCCGTGGTGATCACCGACACGATGGGTCGGGCGTGGCGAATCGGGCAGACCGACACGGCGATCGGGGCCGCCGGGTTGCGCGTGCTGCACCGCTACCTGGGCGCCGTCGACCGGTACGGCAACGAACTGGCGGTCACCGAGGTAGCCGTAGCTGACGAGGTAGCCGCGGCGGCCGACCTGGTCAAGGGCAAGCTGGCGCAGCTGCCGGTGGCGGTGCTGCGCGGGTTGGCCTGCGACGACGACGGCAGCACCGCGGCCGACCTGATCCGCCCGCTGGCCGACGATCTGTTCTGGCTGGGCGCCGACGAGGCGCTGGACCGGGGGCGCGCCGCGGGTCGGTCGGATGCGGTGCTGTTGCGCCGATCGGTGCGCTCGTTCCTTCCCGACCAGATAGATCCGGAGGCGCTGCGCCGAGCCGTCGGGGTTGCGCTGTGCGCGCCGGCACCGCACCACACCCGGCCGGTACGCTTCGTGTGGCTTGCCGACCGGCAGGTCCGTCGCCGGTTGCTCGAGGCGATGAGGCAGGCGTGGCGAGCCGACCTGCACGGCGACGGTCTGACGGCGGACCGCATCGAGCGCCGGGTACGGCGGGGAGACCTGCTCTACGACGCGCCGGAGGTACTGGTGCCGGTCGCAGTGCCCGACGGCGCGCACGTCTATCCCGACACCCGCCGGCTAGCCGCCGAAGAGGCGATGTTCACCGTCGCCGCGGGTGCCGCCGTGCAGGGCCTGCTGGTGGCGCTGGCCGCTGAGGGTCTGGGCTCCTGCTGGGTGGGCTCGACGCTGTTCTGCCCGGACTTGGTTCGCGCCGAGCTCGCGTTGCCATCGGACTGGCGGCCACTCGGCGCGGTCGCCGTCGGTCATCCCAGGCAACCGCTGCTACCGCGCCCACCGGGTGATCCGGATGATGGATTGGTGCTGCGATAATCCACCGCGATGATCACCAGCCCGAATTTCAACGGTCCGAATGCCAGTCCTCCGAATGCCCCGGCACCGAATGCCGCTGTGCACGCTGACGCGGTCGCGACCCTCTCCGGTTGGCGTCCCGGCGACCCCGGCCAGCGGGTCCTGCTGCAGGCCTTCCTCGCATTCCTGGCTGCCTGCCCGGACGCCTGCGCCCGGTCCTGCGTTCCCGGCCACCTGACGGCGTCGGCGGTGGTCTTGTCGCACGACCGGACGCAAGTGCTGCTGACCCTGCATCCCCGGGTCGGGCGCTGGGTTCAGCTCGGCGGCCACTGCGAGGAGGGTGACGCCTCACTCGCCGCGGCGGCGTTGCGGGAAGCGACCGAGGAATCCGGCATCAGTGATCTGGAGATCAACCCGAAGCCACTGCATCTGGACGTGCACCCGATCACCTGCTCGCTGGGCCTGCCAACCCGGCATTTCGACGTGCGGTTCCTGCTGCGCGCCCCAGCGGACGCCAGGCCGGTACGTAGTTCAGAGTCCATTGACCTGGCTTGGTGGCCGGTGCAAGCACCACCACCCGACGTGGCCTCCGTGCTTGCGGCCCTTCGATGACTGCCGTTCGGAGCCGAATCGCGATTCGTGGGTCAGCTCGGCGAGTCGGGGACCGCCTCGACGAGGCTGACCATGCTCGCGCTCGGGATGATGCGGGTCAAGCGAAGGCCGGCCCGAGCCAGCAACTCGAGGTGCTCCGCCTCGGTGCGCTGGCGACCGCCGGCGGTCATGACCAGCATCTCCAAATCCGCGAGTTTGCCCATCGATGGCGCTGGGCCATCCGGTAGCACGATCTCAGCAAGTAGCACGCAGGCGGCGTCTGCCATCGCCGCTCGACAGGTGCGCAGTATTTGTACCGCTTGGTCGTCGTCCCAGTCATGGATGACCGCGCTCAGCAGGTAGGCATCGGCGGAGTCAGGTACGGAATCGAAGAAGTCCCCACTCACCACCTTGCAGCGGCCAACGACCTCGGTACCGGCTAGTTCCTCTTCGGCACCGGCTACTACTGTCGGAACGTCGAATAGCACACCTTGAAGGTGGGGGTTGGCGGACAGGATCGCGGCAAGCAGGCCGCCCCGCCCGCCACCGACATCTGTCCCTTCCTCGGAGCCGATACGGTCCTCAACAACCCGTGTCCTCCCAGCTCAGGGGCACCTTTCGCCGTCCCAATACCCTCCGAAATCATGATCATAAAAATCGGCGTGAATACCCCAGGTGAACCTGTTCCTCGACGCCGCGCCGGGTTCCGAGGTGGCCCATGGCGCGCTGGGCTGCATGGTGTCACTCGACGAGATGGCCGATCGTCGGCCGCGGCCGCTGGCCGATGGCGAGGTGATCGACCTCGGTGGCAAGCGGGTGCGCCACATCGACACCCCGCACGTTCCGCGCGCGTGGGAGGCCCGGGTGCTGTTCGAGGAGAGCATCCTAACACTGCTGTGCGGGGGATCTGTTCACCCACCTGGGAGATGGTCCCGCCGTCACCGAAGGTGACATCGTCGGGCCTGCCGAACAGGCGGAGGACGTCTTCCACCCCACCTGCTTGACCCCCGCCACGGGTTCCACTATCCGGCGTCTCGCCGACCTCGAACCCGCAACCCTGGCCCTCATGCACGGCTCCTCGTTCACGGGGGACTGCGCCGCGGCGCTGCGGCGCCTCGCCGACGGCTATGACGCCCGGCTCCGCGACGCCACCACCCGCGGCGCGTGACGTCTTCCGGGCCGAGACCCCTCACCCGACCGCTCAGACTTTGTGGGCCGGGCCATCGTCGCGAACCGCCGCTCCCACCGGCCCTGGCAGCACGGCGGCGGGGTCCGGCGAGCGGCCCGCGCTGCGCCGAACCAGGCCGACGCCAGCGAGTACCACGGCCATACCGGCGAGCACCCGGATGCTCAGGGACTCGCCCAGTACGGCGACGCCGAACAGGACGGCGACCACCGGGATCAGGTAGGTGACGGTGGAGGCCACGGTCGGGCCATCGTCGGTGATAAGCCGGTAGTTCAGGATGTAGGCGACGCCGGTGCCGAGCAGCCCCAGCACAGCGACGCTGCCGACGGCGTCCAGGCGCCACTGCGGGGCGTGCCAGCCGACTGGCAGCGCCAGCGCCGACAGGACGGTGGCGGCGGTAAGCTGGCCCGCGGACAGGACCGTCGGGGCCAGGTCCCGGCCGGTGAGGAACCGGCCGACATACACGAACATCACCCCATAAAGGGCAGACGCGGTGAGGCACGCCGCCGCGCCACCGAGGCTGCCGCCGGATCGCCACGGCGCAAAGATCACCAGGGTGCCGGTGAAGCCGACGAACAGCCCGGCGGCCCGGGCCGACGACATAGCGCGCTCGGTACGCGCCAGCAGCGCCACCGTGACCGTCCACAGCGGAGTCGTCGCGTTGAGGATGGCGGCCAGGCCCGAGTCGACGCTGCGCTCGCCGACGCCGAACAGGAAGAACGGCACGACGTTGCCGACCGTCGCGGCCACCGCGAAGTGCACCCACACCACCGGCTCGGACGGCAGCCTCAGCCCACGGATCCGGCAGATCAGCAGCAGGAGAGCGGCCGCGAACAGCAATCGTAGGAATACCAACTGCATCGGCGCGAACCCCCGCAGCCCAACCTTGATCCACACGAAGCTGGATCCCCAGAGCACTGCGAGCAGCGCGACACGTACGATGCTGCCGCGCCGGACCGTCAGACTTCCCATCCGTCCAGCCTGACCGATCCGCTTGCGACCGGATAACCCTTTACTCACATGGCGCGGTAATCGCGCGGGCTAAACCGGGGGCCGAAGCGGGGACGGCGGAAGCCAGAGGCCTCGATGTAGCGCACCGCCCGGTGCCGCTGTGGTGCGTAGGGCGCGAGAACCTCGAGCATGCCGGCATCATCCAGTGGCCGGCCCACCAGCGCGTAGCCGACGACGGACGGGATGTGGAAGTCGCCGACGCTCACCGCATCGGCGTCCGCCCAGGCCCGCTGGGCCACCTCGGCGGCCGTCCAGACCCCGATACCGGGGACCTTGCACAGCAGATCACGGCCGGCCTTTCCGGCCAACGCCACCGCACCCTCCAGCCGGTGCGCCACCGTGGCCGCCGCTAGCAGGGCCCGGCGTCGGGAGCGGTCCACGCCGGCGCGGTGCCACTCCCAGTCCGGGATTGCGCGCACGGCTGCCGGAGATGGCGGCAGCCGCAGCTGCGCCGGACCCGGCGCCGGTTCTCCGAAGCGCCAGCACAGCTCCCGCCAGGAGCGTCGAGCCTCAATGCCGGTGACCTTCTGTTCGAGCACGGCCGGAACCAGCACATCCCACACCCGACGGGTGGCACCGAGGCGTAGGCCGGGCATCCGGCGCCGGGCCTGCGCGATCAGCGGGTGGTGCGACGCGAAGGCGCTGTCGTCGTCATCGGCGCCGAGCATCGCGGGCAGCCCGTCCAGCGTCCAGGCCGCGCCCGGCCCCCATCCGGTGGCGTGCACCGTGCCACCCTCATCGCGCCGAAGCGCCAGGGTGGCAGCGCCGACCGGGGTCGTGCCCGCACGCCACACCGTGCCGTCGGCATCTACCCGCATCGTGGGATCACCCCGGCCCCGGCGCAGCGGAGCGAGCACCGCACGAAAATCCAAGGGCCGTTGAGGAGTCCAGGACCGCGAGCAGGTCTCAGAGCCGACGCTTCGACCCTGCGAGCAGGTCTCAGACATCGGCAGAGAAGCGCACGCCGTTGTCGGGCAGCACAACCCCCGGCCAGACCCGCAAACCGTTCAGGAGCTCGCAGCGCGCACCCACCACCGCGCCGTCACCCACCACCGCGTCGTGCAGCACGGCCCCCGCACCCACGTGCGCGCCGACGCCCAGCACGCTGCGCTGCACGTGCGCGCCGGGACCGACCTGAGCACGGTCCATCAGCACCGACCCGAGCACCTGCGCTCCGCGCTGCACCACGGTGTCCGCACCGACCACCGAGCCAGCTCCGACTCGCGCGTCTGGGTGCACGGAAGCGCCGGGCAGCAGCAGCGCCTCCCCCACCGGTCCGGGCAGCGCAGGCGAGGGCGCCAGGCCACGGACCAGGTCGGCCGAGCCCTGCACGTAGGCGGCCGGAGTGCCCAGGTCCAGCCAGTAGGAGGAGTCGACGTGGGCATGTACCTGGGCGCCCGCCGCGAGCAACCCGGGAAACGTCTCGCGCTCCACCGACACCGCGCGCCCTTCGGGGATAGAGTCGATCACTTCCCGACGAAACGCGTAGCAACCAGCGTTGATCAAGTCGGTCGGCGGGTCATCGGTCTTCTCCAAGAACCCGAGCACCTGGCCGTCCGCGGTGGTCGGCACGCAACCAAAGGCTCGCGGATCAGGTACTCGCACGAGATGCAGTGTCACGTCCGCTCCCGCCTTGCGGTGGGTCCGCATCACCTCGGCCGGGTCCAGACCGGACAGCACATCACCGTTGAAAACCAGGACGTCGGGCTCGGTCAGCGCGGATGCGACGTTGCGGATACCACCCCCGGTGCCCAACGGCTGCTCCTCGACGACGTAGTCGAGCTTCAGACCGAGGGCGGCCCCGTTCCCGAAGTGGGTCGCGAACACCTCGGCGCGATACGAGGTGCCCAGCACCACATGCCGCACCCCAGCGGCGCGGATCCGTCCCAGCAGGTGGGTAAGAAACGGCACACCCGCGGTGGGCAGCATGGGCTTAGGTGCGGACAGGGTCAGCGGCCGCATCCGGGTACCCAACCCCCCGACCAGCACAACGGCCTCGACACCCAGCAGTGGCTCCGCACCCAGCGGCGGCTCGACCGACCCAGCAGCAAGACACGACACCACGGCGCGACCTCCCTGAACGGCGCACGGCGGCGACCAGTCTGTCGGTGCATGCTGCGGCATGGCGCAGCGGGACGCCTGAGACCTTGCCACGGCACTGCATGGTGCCCACAACGGGTCCGGCGTCAGAAGGGAGGCGGATCGGGATCGGACGGATCGTGCCCAGCGCAACTCTGCTGCCGCAAGGGCCGGATGGTGGGTCGGGATCGGCGCGGTAGTCGTGGGGCCAGCTGAAACCGCAGAGCAATTCATCGCCCGCTCGTGTCGATCACACAGAAGCGATTGCCCTCCGTGTCCTCGAGGACGATGAAGTCGGAGTCGTCGCGGTAGCCGTCCCAGTCGTCGACCCGCTTGGCCCCGAGACCGATGAGCCGATCCCTCTACGGCGACAGAACGCTTGCCGCGTTGATCGCGAAGTCCATGAAGGCTGCGGCTCGCGCCGTCGGGTTGTGGCGGCATCGAGCGACTCTGACAGCCCGAGTCGGTAGGGGCGGCAGCGGAGGGCTTCACTGATGATCGGATGCCAGATCGGGGAGAAAGCGTCCAGCGCGTGGCGACCTGCTCCGCTTTTCGAGGTGATCGCACCGGTGGCCGGCGCGCTCGACCCGGCCGTCCATTACACACGCCGGCCAGCGCGGCCCATCAGCTGCAACCGGGCGGCCAACCCGGCTCGCAACGCCAGCCGCAACGGGGCATGGAGCGGACCAGGGTGGCGGTCAGCGAGATAGCGGTAGGTGCTGCGATGGTGCTCGGCGAGCATCTGTTCGGAGACGCGGCTGGTGGAGTGCCCGCCGAGGTGGGTCACTTCCGCGCTGGGAACGTAGACGTTGAGCCACCCGGCACGACCCAGCCGGTCGCCGAGGTCGACGTCCTCGAAGTACATGAAGTAGCGGGAGTCGAATCCGCCGACGGCCTCGAACGCGGTCCGGCGTAGCAGCAGGCACGACCCGGACAGCCACTGGGCGGTCCGCTCACCCAGGGCCGTGTCGGACTGCCGGTAGGCCGTGGTCCACGGGTTGCCCGACCAGATGGGGCCGAGTATCGCATGCCCGACGCCGCGGCCCAGCACAGGCAGCAGCCGCGCCGACGGGTACACCGTCGCGTCTGGTTGCCGGATCAGCGGTCCCAGCGCCGCCGCTCTGGGCCACCGCTGCGCGGCCTCGAGCAGCTCGTCGAGGCTGCCCGGGTGCCACTCGATGTCCGGATTGGCCACCACCACCCAGCCCACCTCGGGGCCCCACTCGACGACCCCGCGGTTGGCGGCGCTGCCGTACCCGACGTTCTCCCCGATGCGCAGCAGCGCAACGCCATCACGGCGAGTGGCACGCTCCGGAGCTCCGTCGGTGGAGCCGTTGTCGACCAGTAGCACCCGCAGCGGCCGGCTGGTGGCCTTGACGACCGAATCCAGAAACGTGTCCAGGGTGTCGCCGGGTGAGTAGGTGACCGTGACGACCGCCAGTTCGTCGCCATAGACGTTGCGGGGGGGCACGGCGCTCGATTGTGCACCCTGGCGTGCGCAGCCAGGTCAGCGGCACCAGCCTAGCGGGACCGTCGGCGCGTCATCGCGGCGTGGCTGTAGGCCTGCCGGTGCAGCATCGCGCTCGCCGCCCAGGAGAAGTCCTTGGCGCGCCGTTGCGCGGCAGCCGACAGCTCCGCCCGGCGAGCCGGGTCATCGAGCAGGTCTACAAGAGCGACGGCGATGTCGTTGGCGTCGATGCCGCAGTAAGCCACTGCATCACCGCCGACCTCGGGCAAGGACAGACGCCGGGTGGTCAGCACGGCGGCCCCAGCCGCCATCGCCTCCAGCACCGGCAGACCGAACCCCTCCCCCAGCGACGGGTACGCCACCACGGCCGCGCCACCGAGGAACCCAGACAGCTCTGCGAGCGGGAGATAGCCGGCCCGGATCACCCGGATCCGGTGCGGCACGGCCTGCAGCTCGCGCTCAACCTGGCTGTCCCAGCCTGGCTGCCCCGCCAGTACAAGGGCGGCCGGGTCGGGCCGGCCGGCGCGGAGCTGGCTTGCCCGGGCGAACCCACGGATCAACGCCGGCACGTTCTTGCGCGGCTCAAGGGCTCCGAGAAAGGCCACATAGGGGCTGGCGTCCAGGCGCAGCCGGCGCCGGACCGCTGTTGTCTCTTCCGGCGACGGCGGGTGGAAGCGGTCGGCGTCGACCCCGTGGTTCACCACGTGCAGGGCATCGAAATCAGCGCCGGCGACGCGGCCCAGCTCGCGGGCCGTCGACGCACTGGGCACCACACACACGTCGGCCCTGCGCAGCGAGGTCTGTGTCCAGGACCGGAAGAAGCGTGCCTTGACCGGCGAGTGCACCCCCGGGTCGGTGAAGAACGTGGCGTCGTGCAGCGTCACGACCGTCGCCGCGGGGCTGGCCAGCGGCATCGTGTAGTGCGGGCAGTGCAGCACGTCGACCCGCGCCCGGCGGATGAGCCAGGGCAGGGTGGTCTGCTCCCAGGTCAGGCGCGCGGTCCGGGCGACGAGCCGCTCCACAGCTGGCAGCACGTCGGCGTGCGGGGCCAGCGCGGCGTAGAGCGGGGCGTCGCGGCTAGCACACCACCATCGGCGCGGCACCGTCTGCTTCCAGCGCCGCGACCAGGCAATCCACGCCGAATCCCTCCGCCAGGCTCGGTGCGGCGAGGACGGCAGCGCCATGCAGCACCACTGCCAGTTCCGGATCGGTGATCCGGCCCCCCGATCGATGGGCCCCGAGCTGACTGGGCCCAGTTGGTAGTCCTTCAAGGCCACGTACTCGAGCACATTCCGACTCTAAAGACGTCCAACCACCTCGTCATCGCCGACATCTACGACCCGATGCACCTCGAGCAACTCGAGCAGGGTCGCGATTTGAGTGACGATCAGCGCGCCCAGGTCGTCGACGCAGTCACCGCTGTGCTGTCGACTCAGCTGCGCCGCGGCGACTTCTTCCTGTGCGCCTCGCAGCGGCAGCGACATTTCTGGCTCGGGCATCTAGCCGCGATCGGGCGACTGTCCCCCACCGTCTACGACGCTGACCCGACGACCCGCTCGCTGCTCGCGGTCACGCCCTTCGGGTTGTCCGGCAAGCCACCGCAGCGCACCGGTCCCGGGTTGCGCGACACCCTGGGGTTCGGGTCGCGGGAGAAAGTCGTGCTCTGGGCGGGTGGCGTCTGCTCCTGGTTCGACCCGCTGACGCTGCTGCACGCCGTGCACGCGTTGCGCGCCGAACACTCGGACCTGCGGCTGGTGTTTCTCGGGATGCGCCACCCGAACCCCGACGTGCCCGAGATGGGCAGGGCCGGGCAGACCCGCCGGCTCGCCCAGAACCTCGGGCTCACCGGAGTGCAGGTGTTCTTCAACGAGACCTGGGTGCCTTATGCCGACCGGCAGAACTGGCTGCTCGACGCCGACGCCAGCGTCACCACGCACTTCGAGCACGTCGAGACCACCTTCGCCTTCCGTACCCGGGTGCTGGACTACCTCTGGGCGGGACCGCCCATCGTCACCACCGACGGCGACGCCTTCGCCGAGCTGGTCGCAGCCGAACAGCTCGGCGTGGTGGTGCCCGCGCAAGATCCGGTAGCGCTGGCCGCGGCGCTGCAGCGGGTGCTCTACGACGACGACTTCGCCGCCGGCTGCCGGGACCGGATCGCGGCGGTGGCTCAGCGCTTCACCTGGGAGACGGTGCTGGCGCCGCTGGTCGAGTTCTGCCGGCACCCGCGGCCCGCGCCTGACCGGTTGCGCTGCACCCCGCCGATCGCGCCCGAGCGCCGGACCGGAGTGGCCGGCGCGCTGCGCCGCGACGCCGCACTGGTGCAGGGCTACCTCGCTGCGGGCGGCCCCAGCGAGGTAGCCCGTCGGGCCGCCGGACGGCTTCGGCGATGGGTCAAGCCCTCGTGAGTGACGAGGGGCCGCGCACACCCCTGCTAGGAGCTCACCTCGGCCCGCAGGCGCACCACGGTGCCGCTGTGACCTGCGACGATGTGGACGTCGTGGGTAAGCAGGCGCATCAGCGTCAGACCACGGCCGCGGAAGCGCTGTCCCGTGGGAGCCCGCCAGATACCCTCGTCTGAGACGGTGATCTGGACCTGACCACTGCCACGGCGTGCTTGCAGCCGCACCGGCCCCGGCCCGTCCGGCCGGTCCGCGTAGCCGTGCTCTACGGCGTTGGTCACCGCTTCATAGACCGCCAGTACGAGATCGTCCAGCAGTTCGGAACAAACGTCGAGGGTGAGCCAATCGCGGAACCGGCGCCGCGCCATGGATGCGTTGCGATCGGTCGCAACCACGTGCATTCGTAACGGGGGCCGTACGTCGTCGAATTGCTCGCTGATCCATCGCGGAGCCACGTCTGTCGCGCCGCCCGCAGGCGGTCCGGGGCCGGATCGGCTTGTCTCCATGTCGGGAAGACATACCCCGATTGGGTCCATGTTGAACGTCTGCGGTGCGGTTTTCAGCTCCTCCTGTGCGCTTCTGCTTCTTCTGCGAGGGCAAGCGCGTGGGCTGCTGTGACGAGTCCGAGGTGGCTGAAGGCTTGCGGAAAATTGCCGAGGAGTTCCCCGGTATCGGTGTCGATCTGTTCGGAGAACAGGCCCAGGCTGGTAGCACAGTCAGCGGCGCGACCCAGGACGACGCGGGCCCGGGCGATCTGGCCGGTGACTGCGAGGGCGTGTGCCAGCCAGAAGGTGCAGAGCAGGAAGGTTCCCTCCGGCTCGTCGAGCCCGTCATCACCCCGGTAGCGGTAGAGCAGTCCGCGCTCGTCCACCAAATCCCGCTCGACGGCGTCGATGGTGGCGAGCAGTCGGGCGTCGTCGGGGGGCAGGAATCCCGTGATGGCCAGCAGCAGCGTCGAGGCGTCGAGCTCATCGGACCCGAAGGCCTGGGTGAAGGCACCGGCGCGGTCGCTCCAACCCTGGGCGAGGATGGCGTCGCGGAGCTTGTCGCGGACGGCTGACCAGGTCGCCGCCTTGTCCTGACCCGGGCGCAACGCCTGGCTCATCGCCAGCCCGCGATCCACCGCCACCCAGCACATCAGCTTGCTGTGCAGGTATGGACGGGCCGGCCCACGGATCTCCCAAATCCCCTGATCGTCCTGCCGCCAACGCGACGTTGCAGCGTCAACGGCGGCGACCAGGAACCCGCGGGTCGCCTCGTCGAGTTCGCCCAGTTGTTCGCGCAGGGTGTAGGCGGCGTCCAACAGTGCGCCATAGACATCGAGCTGTCGTTGGCGCCACGCGCCGTTGCCGGCCCGGACCGGTCCGCTGTCCCGCCACCCGGAGAGGTGCCCGAGCTCGCGTTCGGACAGATCGCGCTCACCACCGATGCCGAACATGATCTGCAGGTCAAGCCCGCGGACGAGCTGGGTGGACGCTGCGGTCGCCAAGAAGGAGAAGAATCGCCCGGCCTCGTCCGGGCACGCCGAGATCCACAGCCCCTGCAAGGTCATGCTCGCGTCGCGCACCCAGGTGAAGCGGTAGTCCCAGGTGCGGCCGCTGCCCACACCCTCGGGCAGGCTCGTCGTGGGGGCCGCCACCATGGCCCCGGTCCGCGCACAGGTCAAGCCCTGAAGCACCACGCCGCTGTGGTGCACCAGGGCCTTGTGCGGACCCTCGTAACGCTGGTGAAGCTGCGACCAGCTCCGCCAGGACGTCTCGGTGGCGTCGAGGCCTCGATGGATCTTCCGAGCGCTCCACGGGGCCGGTCGCGGTGCCCAGGCGCTGGCCTGCTCCAGGGCGAAGGCCAGCGCCTGGCCCTCGGTCAACATCACCACCGTTGACGCGGTGGCCTCGTGGAAGTCCAATTCAAGCTGCGTGCTCAGCACAACCACCGTCGCACCGCCGTGCGCGACAACCGCGTTCGGTGCGGCGCTGAGCCTGGGGTGTACCAATCCGAATTCCGGCCGCGGGGCGTACTCGACGCGCACGCTCACCGCACCGCGAACGCAGCGGGCGAGTCGCAGCAGTACGCCCGGGGACGTACGACCCAGCTCGTGGCCCCGCTCGTGGCGCCCAAGTGCCATCGCCTCGATCAGCACCAGCGCGCCCTCGGGGGTCTCCCAGGTCGTCTCAAGCACCAGGCCGAACGGCAGGTAACGCCGGCTCGACGCCGCGCCGCCGCCGGCCGGGGCGATCAGGAAATGCCCCGCCTCGTTGTCGAGCAACCGGGCCATTACCGGCGCACTGTCGAAACGGGGCAGGCACAGCCAGTCCACCGACCCAGCGCTGGTCACCAGCGCAGCAGCCCCACAATCCGACAGCAAGGCGTGCTGATCCAGCGCTACATCGCTCATCGGCTGATCCTCGCCTCCGGTCCCCCAGGTTCCCCGATGAGCAGCGCCCGACCCAGCGAGGCCGCACCCACCACGCCGGAATCGTCGCCCAACGCGGCGGCGACGAAGCTCAGATCGGGATGAGGTGTCAGCATCCACGGTTGCGCGGCTGCGGCGACCCGGTCGGCGAGGTCCTGGCCCAGCTTCTCAGCCAGGCCGCCACCCACCACGACTCGCTCCACGTCGAGCACGTTGATGGCCGAGCCGACCCCGACACCGATGGTTTCGATCGCTGTGGTGAACAGCTCGCACGCGAGCGGGTCATGTTCGGCGAGGGCCCGGGCCCACACCTTCGATGTCAGCCCCTTCTTGGCCTCCTCGTCCCGGATGTCGTACAGCGCGGTCCGGCGACCGGCGGCGACCATCGTCGATACCGCCCGTTCCATCGATCGGCGACCTGCGTAGGCCTCGACACAGCCTCGGCGCCCGCACGAGCACAACGCGCCTCCGGCGCGCACGACCACGTGGCCTATCTCGCCGGCCGCACCGCGCGCTCCGTCGAAGGGACGCCCATCGAGAATCAGGGCGCCGCCGATGCCAGTGCCCATCCACAACCCGAGCGCCGTGCGGGAGCCAGTCGCGGCCCCCGCAAGCCATTCCCCGAGCAGGCCGACGTTCGCGTCGTTGCCGAACGCGACGGGTACGCCGAGCCCCTTCTCCAGCGCGGCACCGAGATCGATCGGGCCATCCCAGTTCGGCAGGTTCGGCACCGTCAGTATCTCTCCTGCGTGCACGACCCCGGGAATCCCCACTCCGACTGCCGCGGGTTCGGTCCCGAGGGATCGCACCAGGTCGACGATCGTGTCCAGGACGGCCTGCGGCCCCTCGCGGGGCGTGCCGCCCTTGGCTCGCTCGAGCACATAGTGGTCCTCGCCGACCAACCCGACCTCGATGTTCGTCCCCCCGACGTCAACGCCCGCGACGTTCACGCGGACGGCTCGCTGGGAGGGTGCCAACCGCCGTCGGGCACCACGGCGTCGGCCGCCGCCGGACCCCATGACCCCTTGGCGTAGGTGTGGGCCGGCTCGTGGTCGGTCAGCGTCGGCTCGACGACCCGCCAGGCCGCCTCGACGGCGTCCTCACGGGCGAAGTAGCGGGGATCACCGTCGAGTGCATCGTTGAGGAGATGTTCGTAGGCCTCGTGGATCTTGATGTGGGCGTCGGCGCCGTGGTCGACATGCAGGAGGGCCGTGCTGCTGAGCAGGGCGTCGCCCGGCTGCTTCATCTGCATACTCAACGTGATCAGTTCGTCGGGTTTCATCCGGAACCGGAGATGGTTGGGGTGTGGCGCACAGCCGACCTCGGCGAACAGCAGCCGAGGAGGGCGCTTGAACTCGACGACCGCTTCGGTGACCGTGGCGGCCATAGCCTTTCCGGCCCGGACAAACCAGGGCACCCCGGCCCACCGCCACGAGTCGATCTCAAGTTTGAGGGCCACGAAGGTCTCGGTGTCGGATTCCGGATCGACGCCCTGCTCATCCCGGTAACCCTCGTATTGGCCTCGCACGAGGTCGTCGCGACCCAGCGGCCGGATCGCGGCCATCACCTTGGCGATCTCGTCGCGGAGGTTCTCAGGTGCAGCGCAGACCGGTGGTTCCATCGCGAGCAACGCGACCATCTGCAAGATGTGGTTCTGTACGACGTCGGTCAGGGTGCCGACCCCGTCGTAGAAACGACCACGGCCTTCGACGCCGAAGTCTTCCGCCATTGTGATCTGCACGCTATCGACGAAGTACCGGTTCCAGATCGGGTCGAGGATGGCGTTGGCGAACCTGAACACCATCAGGTTCTGCACCGGTTCCTTGCCCAGGAAGTGATCGATACGGTAGATCGCCTCTTCCGGGTAGTGCTTGTGGAGGGTCCGGTTCAGCTCCTGAGCGGAGGCAAGGTCGCGACCGAAGGGTTTCTCGACGACGACGCGCCCGCCCTCGTTCAAGCCAACCGCGGCCAGTCCCGCAACCACATCCCCGAACAGCGATGGCGGGATGGCCAGGTAGCAGACGGCTCGGGCGCAGTCGCCCAGCACCTCGCGAAGCCGCTCGAAAGTGCCCGCCTCCCGGTAGTCTCCCGCGACGTACCGAAGCGCTGCACTGAGTTCGGCGAACACCGGTTCGGCGACCTCGATACCCGCGGCGTCGAGGGACTTGCGAACGTGCGCGGCAAGCGTGTCGCAGTCCCACGGGTTCGTTGCCACACCGACGACCACCGGGGGCAGCAGACCCCGGCAGGTGAGGTTGTAGAGCGACGTGAACAGCTTCTTGGCCGCGAGATCACCAGTGATGCCGAACAGCACGAGTGCGTCGCCACGATCGGGCGCGCTCACGCCGCCGACTTCCCGTTGTGCCCGCCGGATTGCTTGCGCATGGTGACCACGTTAACGCCGCTGAGACCGTGATTAACGAACGATTCCGTGACGTTCCCATCCTGGCCTGCGGGGCGCGGGTCAGAGTTCGAGCAGCGTCTGTTCGAGGACCTCTGACAACGCGGGGTGGACGTAAAGGACGTGGTGGGCGAGCTGGTCGACGGTTTGGCCGAGCATCATCGCCTGCAGCAGTGGTTGCAGGAGCACGGCGGCCTGAGGACCGATGATGTGCGCGCCGAGCAGCGTGCGGGCATGCGGGTCGGCGATGAGCTTGACGAAGCTGGTGGTGTCCTCCAGCG
>QHBY01000460.1 GCA_003244245.1 Pseudonocardiales bacterium | reverse complement strand
GTCGGGCCGCTCGGGATCGCCGGGGCGGGGGTCGCGCTGACCGGCGCCCATGTGGCGATGGTGGTGGTCATGCATCTGCTCACGCGCCGGCTGTTCCCGGTCCCCTACCAGTGGAGGCGATTGGCCCACATCGTGGTCGTGGCCGGGGCGATGACCGTCGGGGGCGAGCTGCTGCTCCCGGCGTCGGGAGCGGGGCCGTTTCTCGAGCGCCTCGCCGCGTTTTTTGCCATCCCGGTGCTCCTCGCCGCCACGGGGTTCTTCGGCCCCGACGAACGGTCGCGGCTGCGGGCCCTGGCTCGGCGCGCGAGGGGAGCGCGCACCGCAGCGGAGCCCGCCTGATGCGCGTGCACGTGCTGGATCCGTCCGCGTTCACCCCGCCGTATGACCGCGCGCTGTGCGCGGCGCTGACCCGAGCCGGGGCCGATGTGGAGCTGGTCACGAGCCGCTTCGCCCACGGGCCGCCGCCGCCGGTGGAGGGCTATGCCGTCCGCGAGCGTTTCTACCGCTACACACCCGGGCGTCCGGGCTCCTCGGCCAGGCGGGCGACGAAGCTCGTCCAGCACGTCCCGGATCTCCTGCGCTACCGACCGAGCGGGCAGGCAGCCGACGTCGTCCACGTGCAGTGGCTCACGATTCCGGCGCTCGACGCGCGCCTGCTCCCTCGGGGCCGGGCGCTCGTCTACACCGCCCACAACGCCCTGCGCGAAGACGCGGGAGCCGGCGAGCGACGGATGTACCGCCGGGCAGACGCCGTCGTCGTGCACTCGGTGGCGGCTCGCGAGCGCCTGGCGGCCGAGGGGGTCGATACGCAGCGCCTCCACGTGATCGCCCACGGGGCCTTCGACTACCTCACGCGCCTGGCCGGTGAGCGAGCGCTCGCCGGTGAGCTCGCCGCCGTCCGCGAGCCGGTCGCCCTGTGCTTCGGGCTCCTGCGCCCCTACAAGGGCATCGACGTGCTCCTCGAGGCCTGGCGGGGCGTGGGCGCCGGCGAGCTTTGGATCGTCGGCGCGCCCCGGATGGACATCGAGTCCCTGCGCGCCTCATCGCCGCCGAGGGTGCGCTGGGTCCCTCGCTTCCTCCCCGACCCCGAGCTGCCGGCCTACTTCCGGCGAGCCGACCTGGTCGTGCTGCCTCATCGGCGCGTCGACCAGTCCGGCGCCGCGTTCGCCGCCCTGGCCTTCGGCCGTCCGCTTCTGCTTACCGACGTCGGCGGGTTCCGGGACCTCGCGAACGCGGGAGCCGCCAGCCTCGTGCCTGCGGACGACCCGGACGCGCTGCGCTCCGAGCTGATCCGGCTGCTCGAGGATCCCGGGGCGCGCGAGCACTTGGCGGAGGGCGCTCGGGCGGCGGCGGCGGGGTCGTATGCGTGGAACGCGATCGGTGAAGAGACGCTCGCGCTCTACCGATCGCTGGTGGGTTGAGGGGGGGCAAACCCCTGCGAGGCGTTGCGCCTCATGCCATCATCCGCCCATGGCAGGGCGAGGGGTGCGCGGGCAGGGGCTGCACCTGAGCCTACGCCGGGTAGCTCGCCGGACGCGGGCAGCTCCGGTGGCGCTGGCGGCGGCCACCCTGGTCGCGGGGTGCGGGGGCGGCCAGACCAAGACCGAGCGCCTGACCGTCAGCCAGTCGACGCCCGCCGCCACGGGCACGTCCTCCACGAGCCAGACGGAGCAGGCTCCCCCGGCCGTCAAATCTGTGCAGTACACGATCCCGAGCGCCGGCGGGAATGCGCAGAGCACCTACAAGGTCGACGTGTATGGCCTGCGCCGCCGCGGTCCCTTCGTCACGCTGGAGGCCGGGATCGCCTGCGTGAAGGCGACCGGTGGGGCCGCGGACTGCAGCACCGAACTCGATTTTGCCACCCCACAACAGACCCGGGACTTCAACACCACCGGCGGCGTCATCCTGATCGACCCGAGCGAGAAGAAGGAGTATCTCGTCGTTCGCGATAGCCAAGAGCGCCCCTATACGAGCCAGCTCTCGGCCTCCACCAAGCCTGGGCCCACGGTCTACCGCGTCTTCGTGAACTTCCCGGCGCCCCCGGCGTCGACCACGTCGATGGACGTGATGCTCCCGGGCTCTGCCCCCGAGATCCACGGTGTTCCGGTCAGCTAGGCTCCTCGACCGGAGCCCCGCGTTGCGCTCGGCGCTGGTGCTCGCGCTTCTCGCCACCGCCGGCACGCTGCCGGCGGCCTCCTTGGCCGAGGCGGCGCCGGTGATCCAGCCGAACCCTGCGCCCTTCGATCGTCCGCCGGACGCCACGGATGCGAGCGGACTCACGCTGGAGGTGCGCGACCTGGTCTTCACCGTGCGCTCGTTCGGCGGCGCCGAGACCGACCGGACCTCCGGACGCCGTCGCGATGTGACCCTGAGCGCGGACGTGCTGTTCGCGTTCAACAAGGCCACGCTCACTGGAGGGGCGCGCGACATCGTGCGCGACGTGGCCGGGCAGATCAAGGGCCACGCCAGCGGACCCGTGCAGGTGGTGGGCTACACCGACTCGAAGGGATCCGACGCCATCAACGTCCCGCTCTCGCGGCGCCGGGCCGCCGCCGTCGCCGGCGCCCTGCGCCCGCAGGTGGGAGGCGGCGTCCCGCTGCGCGCGTCGGGCCGGGGCTCCGCCAACCCCGTGGCGCCCAACACCAAGAACGGCCGTGACGATGCCGCGGGGCGTCGCCGCAATCGCCGCGTGGAGATCAGCTTCGCCACCGCGCGGTGAGGGGGCGGCCTGCCGAGCGACCGCCCGCTGCGGTATCACCCCCTGGTCTGCGGCGGGCGTGGGCTTCGGCGTGCTGATCGAGATGGTGCAGGCCCTATCATGAGGAGCATAAATCGCACTGCTCTCGCGTTCCTCGTCGGCGCCGTGCTCGTCGTAGTGGCCGGGGTGATCGGCAACCAGCTGGGCTTGGGCTCCTGGGGCTTCACGGGCCTCGCGGTGATCGCTGGCCTCCTGGCAACCCTCGTCGACCGCGAGGGCTTCTACGGGACGCCGCCGCGGCGCTGACCCGCGGCGCTCGACGGCACAGAGAACCTGGGTCAGCCCACCATCTTCGTTCAACGGGAGGTGAGAATTGCC
>QHBY01000459.1 GCA_003244245.1 Pseudonocardiales bacterium | reverse complement strand
TACAACCCCACACCGACAGTCTCGGCCCGGAATCCCGAAGCTACGGCACCGAGACCATGCCGATCGGGGGGACGCTGCCTCCCGAAGGTGAACAAAAGGAATTCAGCGGTCGAAGAGGGGATTGCAACACGCCTCACCAGGAACGGCTTTCTCGATCCCCAACGGGGCGAACTAATCGATCTTGGTGTGGTCGTCGACGGCACCGTTGAGCAGGATGCTGTGCGGAAGCGGCGGGGAGCTCCGGGCCACCAGACTGATATACCAGTGGTGCTTCCTGATTCCTTCTGCCACGCTGCTGGCGATCTCCCCGTTGCTTCGCCGCCGTCTTTTTTCGGACCCCGCGGCCCTTCACCGCCACCGCGTAACCAGCCGAGGACGTACACGCTGATCAGCGAAAACCTGCCCCGCCTGCCCTTTCAACGGCCTGACGTGCTGGCCATCGCACCACTGGCTCGCACCCTGCAAGCCAGCGCGCCGGTCGGCAACATCAGCAGCGCGCCGAAGGTGAGAGCGACGATCACCAGGCCGCCAGTTGCGAAGGTGCGCGCGCCGAACCGGTCGGACAGCCAACCCGCCACTGGTGCGGCGCCGAGGAACCCGACGGTCAGCGGGACCATGTAGATCGCCGACCACAGCGGCGTCTCGGAGTAGTCATAGCCGTGCAGCGGTAGCCAGATGCCCTGCAACCAGATGATGAGCATGAACTGCAGGCCGCCGCGGCTCAGCGAGCTCATCAGGGTCGCCACGTTGCCGAACGCGAACGCCGGGATGCGGAATAGTCGCAGGTTGAACATCGGCTGGGCGACCCGGGCCTCGATGATGCAGAACGCGCCGAGGGTCAGCAGGCCGAAGGCCAAACAGCCGAGCACGAACGGGTTCGTCCATCCCTCGGCGTGCCCGCCGTAGGGCTGGATGACGTAGACGATCCCGACCAGCAGCAGGATCAGCCCGATGGCGAAGGTGATGTTGCCCGGCCAGTCGATCTTGTGGGCTCGACGGGCGTTCGTGTCGTGGAGGCTGAGGTACGCCCAGATCGTGCCAATGACGCCGAAGGGGACGCTGACCCAGAAAACCAGCCGCCAGTCGACCTCGGAGAGCACGCCGCCGACGAGCAGGCCGATGAACGAACCGCCGATCGCGGCCACGGCGTTGATGCCCACCGCGAGGCCCCGCCGATCGGCGGAGAACGCGTCGGTGAGAATCGCCGTGGCGTTGGCCATCAGCATCGCGCCACCGATGCCCTGCAGGACCCGGACGATGATCAGCCACATCGCGCCGCCGGTGCCATCCAGCGGGTCCACCGCCAGCAGGATCGAGGCGACGGTGAACACGGCGAACCCGGCGTTGTAGATCTTCGCGCGCCCATGCATGTCACCGAGGCGGCCGAGGGTGACCACCAACACCGCGGTGACCAGCATGTAGCCCATGATCATCCACAGCAGGTAGCTGATGTTGTCCGGCTGGAGCGGGTCGATGTGGATCCCGCGGAAGATCGCCGGCAGTGAGATGAGCACGATCGAGGAGTTCATCGTCGCCATCAGCACGCCGAGTGTGGTGTTCGACAGCGCGACCCACTTGTAGCGCGGCGAGTCCGGGCCCGCCCACCTGCGGCGCAGGCCGGTCGCCTCGGGTCCGGCTGTGCTCGTCTCGATCGTCGGCATCGGGCGCGCTCCTCTCGGGGGACGGGGCGGCTGGGCGGTGGCGTCTCCTCGGAGCCAAGATAAGCAGATAATATGTACAGCGCAGCTAATTTTCGGAACGTGAGCGAGCTGCTACGTCATGGCGTCAGCGGGCTAACCGCCCGAGCAGCGCCGAGGCGACACTGATCATCACCACCGAGGCTGAGATCAGCACGCCCAGCTCGACGAGCTGCTTGACCAACGTGTGCACCGTGTTCGCAGCCAGGTGCGGGCCACGTCAGCCCGGCGCGATCCCGATATCCGGCTGCTGCTCGTGGGTTGCAAAGTTGCACGACCGTGCTTACGTTAGTTGTGTGAAGCAACCAAACTTGTTCACATCGTTGCGGGCGACCGTCTCCACAATCGGGCTGACGGGTCGATGACGACCACCGACGCAAAGCCTGAGGTGGCTTTCCCTCCCGGGGTGCGGCCGACGGGTGTTGTGGCTGCCCCACAGGGTTCCGAGGCGAGCTGGGGTCTGCCGCTAGTAGTGCTGATCGTCGGGATGTTTATGTCGGTCCTGGACACCAGCATCGTCAATGTGGCCATCCCCACCCTTCAGAACGAGTTCGGGGCGACCACCGACCAGGTGCAGTGGGTCGTCACGGGCTACACGCTGGTGCTGGGCGTGGTGGTGCCGGCCAGTGCGTGGCTGGGGGATCGCTTAGGGTTGAAACGGCTGTACAACCTGGCACTGCTGGGGTTCGCCGCCGGGTCGGCGCTGTGTGGGCTGGCCTGGGATCTCAACAGCCTGATCGTCTTCCGGATCATCCAGGCGATCCCGGGCGGGATCCTGCCGGTCGTCTCGCTGTCGATGCTGTACCGGATCGTGCCGCGGCAGCGAATCGGTACCGCGATGGGTTTGTACGGGCTCGGGATCGTGGTCGCCCCGGCGATCGGGCCAACTCTGGGGGGATACCTGGTCGAATACGTGAACTGGCGACTGATCTTCTACATCAATGTGCCGGTCGGGATCTTGGGCGCGGTGGCCGCGGCGCTGGTGTTGCCACGATTCCCGCGGATCGCCGGGCGCCGATTCGACTTCCTGGGCTTCATTACCGTAGCGAGTGGGCTGTTAGCGCTGCTGCTCGCGCTGTCAGAGGGCGAATCTTGGTAGCTATTCAGTTGGGGTAA
>QHBY01000458.1 GCA_003244245.1 Pseudonocardiales bacterium | reverse complement strand
TGTACCCGATCTGTACCGGGCGGCGCGGGAGCAGGCCAGAAAAGCTGTGGGCAATGGCTGAGATGCTGCGCGGATTCGGATTCTGACACCGTGGTTGTGTCACAAGGTTTGATGGGCAAGTTGGTATTGTCTGGTTGATCATGGAGACGACCGCTTCCCCTGAAATGGTTGCCGTCCCCGCAGGTCGGGTCCTGCTGTCAGATCGGCGAACTCGCCGCAGCTGGCGTGTCGACGTGGGTCCCTTCGAGATCGCAGTCAATCCCGTTACACAAGGTAAGTACGCCGAAGTCACTGGCGAGTGGCCCGGTGCGACGCGCGAGGGGCGGCTGCCGGTAGAAGGCGTGTCGTGGTGGGACGCGATCGTGTTCTGCAACACTCTGTCCGAGCGTGTTGGCCGTGCCTGTGTCTATCGCGTGGTCGGCGACGACGTCGCGTGGGACACCGCAGCGAACGGGTACCGGCTACCGACCGAGGCCGAGTGGGAGCGCGCCTGCCGGGCCGGAACGACCGGTCCGCGATACGGCACCCTCGACGCGATCGCCTGGTATCGCGACAACTCCGACGGGCGGCCGCATGAAGTGGGCACGAAGCAGCCGAACCCGTGGGGCTTGCATGACACGCTGGGCAATGTCTGGGAGTGGTGCTGGGATCTCTACGACCCCGAGGTGTACGGCACTTATCGGGTGCTGCGCGGCGGTGGGTGGTTCGACGAGCACTGGAGCTGCCGAGCCTCCGTGCGACGGCGCAGCCACCCAACCTATCGGATCGACGACGTCGGATTCCGTATCGCTCGCGGATAGTCCGTCACTGCGCGCCCGGCCGAACCCGACCGCGATGGGCTGGATCGGTGGGGACTTGCTCACCAACCACCCGCCTCACCCTTGACGCAACCACGTGATGCCGGACTTCTCGTAGCCTGACGGACAGGCCTGCAGTGATCGGGCGGCCGATCTGCTGTGACTTGCTGGTTTGTTCTCGTTGTGTCCCATCGTGTCCTGATGCGACTTGACGTGCGACGGCCTGTGCACGGCCTGATCTTGGTCCCTTCGTCCTCGACGCCATGCTGCAGGGTGGCAGGGGAGACCCGGCGATTAACAGATGCAGGCAGGCCCCTGATCGGACCGCGCGACGTGGGGATGCGGCGTTCGCCCGGTGGTGTTCGAGTGCGGCACGGTGCTGCTCGCTGCGGTCAGAACTGCGGTCAGATGGGCCGTCCCACTGGTTGGGGGAAGGTCTTGCGCAGGATCTGGCTCGTCGAGTCGCAGCACCTTCGTTACTAGCGGCAACGTCTTCTCGGTCGGCTCATCGTGCACGGTCTGTTCCGCGCCAGGGTGGCCGGTGTGGTGTGGTGATCGCGACGTCGTGCCGCGCTCGGCGTCATGGTGGAGCCCAGCTCGGGTGATCAGTGGGCTGGGGTCGAAAGTCGACTGGATTGGGTGCGCACGCAGTCCTGAGCGGCGCGGTGCCAGAACGGGGCACCGGCCAGATATCGCCGGCGGCGATGAGTCCGATCGCAGCGTCGACGCTGCGGCGTCCGTCCCGACCGACCTCCAGGCGCGGGTGGGCAGCGCTCGGTTCAGCTCCAGCACCGTCCCGGCCGCTGTGGGCTATTGCGGTAGACAGCACGAGGCTCGATCGTGGGCTGGCCCTACCAAGGGACGAACTCAGAGGAGGGCACATGCAAGCAGGAGCTACTTGTTGGAGCGTGTGCACGCCAGGTTGCAGGCGGGCTCGGCCGCCGCTGTGGTGGCTGCCGGGGCGGTGCACGGGCTGGGCGGGGTCGGCAAGACGCAACTGGCGCTGGAGTACGCCCACCGCTTCGCCAGTGACTACGACACCATTTGGTGGATCACTGCGGAGCAGACAACGGCGGCAGTGGCGGGGTTGGCGGGGTTAGCCCGGCGGTTGGGTATCCCCGAGTTGCCCGACCAATCGGAGATGGTCACTCGCCTGTTTGACCTGCTGCGCGGTCGGGGTCGGTGGTTGCTGGTGTTCGACAACGCCCAGGACCCCGAACACCTCGAGGGGTTGGTGCCCCCTGGTGGTGGTGGGCATCTCCTGGTGACGTCTCGATGGTCGGCGTGGGGACGCCGCGGGTTCGTCGTGGGGTTGAGTGTGCTGGCTCGGGATGAGTCGATCGAGTTTTTGCGGCGGCGAACCGGGGCTGAGAACTTGGTGGCCCTGGATGCCCTGGCCGAGCTGGTGGGCGACCTGCCGCTGGCGTTGGAGGAGGCAGCGGCCTACCTGGAGGAAACCGGAGAAAGCCTCGATAGCTACCTAGATCTGGTCCGTGACCGGTTCCGGGAGCTGTTCGGACTGGAGGGCCCGGTTGATGATCAGCACGCGGATCGTCAGTGTGTGGCGAGTGTGTGGTCGGTGTCGTTGGAGCGGGTGCAGGCCCACGCCCCGGCAGCGGAGGCGCTGCTGAGTTTGTGCGCGTTTCTGGCCCCAGAGATTCCCCGCCGGTTGCCCACCGAGCAGCCCCAGGTCCTGCCCAGCGACCTCGCCCAGACGGTCAGCGACTCCTTGGCCTACAACCGCATGCTGGCAGTGGTCGGTCGGTACTCGCTGGCCACCGTGAGTCCGACGACGGTAGCCCTGCACCGGCTGGTTCAGATGGTGATCCGGGCACGGCTCGGTGAGGCGGGCGAGCGGAGGGGGGCCGAGGTCGCCGTCCGGCATGTGCGGGCCATTTTCCCGAACGAGAGCTGGGAGGTGCGGACGTGGGCGCAGTGTGAGCGGCTGCTGCCGCACCTGCTCATGGTGGCCGAGCATGCCCAGCGGCTGGGGGTGGCCGGGGAGGCGGCGGGCTGGCTGTTGGACCGAGCCTCGACCTACTTGCGGGAGCGGGGCCAATACCGGCAAGCCAAACCACTCGCCGAGCGGGCCGTGGCCGTCACCGAGGCGGCGCTCAGACCAGATGATCTGGAGGTCGCTTGGCGGCATGACAACCTCGGCCGCGTGCTGCAGGACCTGGGGGATCTGACCGGCGCCCGAGCGCAGTTGGAGCGGGCCCTGGAGATCAGTGAGGCGGCCCTGGGCCCCGACCACCCCGAGGTGGGCACCTGGCGCAACAACCTCGGCCGCGTG
>QHBY01000457.1 GCA_003244245.1 Pseudonocardiales bacterium | reverse complement strand
CCCGTCGAACATCGCGTTGACCAGCAGGACGTCGTACTGCTTGTAGGCCGCCATGGCCTCCTCGAGGTCGTCGCGCAGCTTGAGCTGGATCGGCATCCAGTCCGGCGTGCCGTGCCGGTGGTTGATGACGGCGACCAGCGCCTCGATGCGCTCCAGGTACTCGGCGTATTGGGCGACGTCGGTCCGCGAGGGTACGAGCTGGGCGATGAAGGTCACACGCTCGAGGAACTCGGGATGCTGCTCGAGGAAGATGTCAAAGGCGGTAAAGCCGCGCAGCACGTTCTTCGACAGATCGGCGCGGTCCACGCGAAGGATCACGTGGTCGCGCCGACGCAGGCACAGCTACTTCTCGAACTCGTCCACCCGGTCGTGCTGGGAGGCGTGCATGGTCGCCGCCCAGTCGATTGGAAGTGGGTAGGCGCGGACCCAGACCTCGCGGTCCTCCCACCGGACGGTGCCGCGCTCGAAGTCGACCTCGTAGCCCATGAGGTCGCGACAGCACTGAAGGAAGTTGCGGCGGTAGGAGCGTGTGTGAAAGCCGATGATGTCATTGGCGAGCAGCCCGTTGTAGATCTCCTCGCGAATCTGACCCGGCAGCACACGCCACGCGTCCGACTGCGGCCAGGGGACGTGGACGAAGTGGTGCAGGAACACCTCGGATCGCGCGCGGCGAACGAGCGCCGGGAGCGTGTAGAGGTGGTAGTCATGGACCATCACCACGGGCTCCTCGGAGTCCTCGATCTCGTCCACGACCGCTCGGGCAAGGTCCTCGTTGACGAGGTTGTAGCCGAACTCGAATGCTTCGACCTCGTGCCGCCGGATGACGGGTGCGTTGGAGAGGTCCCACAGGTAGTGCTGAATGAACCACAGCAGCGGGTTGGCGAAGATGCTGTAGAAGCGCTCGTAGGCCTGAGGGTCGGAGGCCACGAAGCGCACGCGGTACTCCCCGCCTCCGGGTGCCTCCACCGTGAAGGGCTTGCCGTCGTGCTCGTCGGCCTTCTCGATGTCCTGCTCGGACATCGCCGAGGCGACCCAGATGGCATCGCGATGGGAGGCGAGCCCGGTCAGGGCGGTGACGAGGCCGCCGCTCCCCCGCTTGACGTCGGACGAGGTGAACTCGACCGGACCACGGTTGGAGACCAGCACCAGCGGAGCGCCTGAGTCGGCCATTCCCAGAGACTAACGTGGCCGCACAGCGGAGGCCCGGCTGTCTGCCGGGCCGTAGCTGTGAGGCCGAGAGGGCGGCGAAGCCGACCCGTTCACCTCGCCCGAGGCGGCGGAGCCCCGATGCTTGCGGGGCGAAGCCAAGGCGGCCCAGGTCAGCTCAGAGCCTGCTGGAAGATGCGCAGCCAGTCGCGCAGGAGGCGGGGCATGAGGAAGTGCTCGCGCACGTACTCCTTGCCGGTCCGCCCGAGGAACTTGCCGAGGCCGGGGTCCTGGAGGATGCCCAGGGAGCGCTCCGCGCACTCCTCCACGGTGTCGACCAGGTAGCCGGACTGCCCATCCGTGATCTGCAGCGGGATGCCCCCGACGTTGCCGGCGACCATGGGCCGGGCCTTCCAGATCGCCTCTGACACCGTCAGCCCGAAGCCCTCGCGGGTCGACTTCTGCACGAGCACGTCGGCATGCGACTGAAACGCGTTGACCTCGATNNCTCGATCGCGCCGACGTTGTTGAAGTTGTTGAGGATGTGGATGTCGGGATCACCCTCGGCGTGGGCGATCGTGGCGTTGAAGAAGTCCCAGCCCTCCGGGTCATCGGTGGCCATGGAGCCGACCAGGGCGAGCTGCACGTCCGGGAGCTCCTGCTTGACCAGGCGGTAGGCGTCGATCACGCCCAGCGGGTCCTTCCAGGGATCGAACCGCGAGACCTGGCAGATCAGCCGCCGGTCGACGTCCAGTCCGAATTGGCTGCAGACGTACACCGCATCCTCGGGAGAGAGGGCCATGTTCTTTGGGGCGAGCGGATCGATCGCAGGCGGGATGATGTGGACCCGCCCGTTGACGCCTTGGGGCACGTACTCCCTCATGTGGAACACCGATGCCGGGTAGCTCTCGAGATAGGGCAGCAGTCGCTTCATCGTCGCCGGATTGGGAGTCGAGAGGTCGATGTGGCAGCGCCACACCCAGGCCTGGGCCTTATCGGCCACCAGCGAGCGCACCGCGGCGGGCTGAGGGTCGTGGACGACGCACACGTCCCAGCCCTCCGAGAGCTCGCGACCGTTCATCTCGTTGTACTGCTCCCAGATCGCCCACTCGTCCTCGCCGAGGTCCTGCGGATGGCCCTGCAGCGCGTTGTGCATGATCTTGGTGGCGTTGAAGAACTCCT
>QHBY01000456.1 GCA_003244245.1 Pseudonocardiales bacterium | reverse complement strand
CCGGTTGCGTGCGGGCGCGGCAGGCCGGCCGGTGCCGCTGCCGATCCAGCGGTTCGTGGACAGCGCCGGGCTCCGGTGGCTACTGCGCATGGTGGGCCTGGCCGCGCCGGCGTATGCCCTGACGACAGCGCTGCTGGCACCCGGCGACGAGCCCAACCCGCTGCCCTACGCGGTTTATGTGCTGTTCTGGGTGGGAATCGTTCCGCTGTCATTGCTATTCGGTCCGGTGTGGCGGCTGGTAAACCCGCTGCGCACGATTCACTTGTTGATCGCTGCGATCACCCGGATTCCCGCCGACCGGGGACTGCGGCCGCTACCGCGCTCGCTCGGTTACTGGCCGGCTGTGCTGTCGCTGCTCGGTTTCGTGTGGCTGGAACTGGCCGCACCGGGTCGCGACTCGGTCAGCGTGCTGCTGCTGTGTCTCGCCGGCTACGCTGCCATCCAGCTCAGCGCGGCCATCGTGTTCAGCGACCGCTGGTTCGCCACCGGAGACGGCTTCGAGGTCTACTCCACGCTGGTCGCCACGTTGTCACCCTTCGGGCGGCGTGACGATGGTCGTCTCGTTGTTCGCAACCCGCTCGATGGGGTCGCCACTTTTGGACCCGCGCCGGGCGCCGTGGTCCTGATCGCGGTGCTGTTGGGCTCTACCTTCTTCGATTCCATCTCTGGCTCGACGCAGTGGGTCAGCGCCGTCCAGTCGGTCTCGGTGCCCGATGCGCTGATCTCTACCGCCGGGTTGCTGGTGATGATCGCCATTGTGGCCATCACGTTCGTCGGTGCGACTCTACTGGCCGGTCGTGCCGGTGACCGCGGTCGAAAGCCGGTTCCCGGCCTGCTCGTACACACCATCATCCCCATCGTTGTGGGATACGTCATCGCGCACTACTTTTCCTTCCTGCTCTTTCAGGGGCAGCTAACCGTCATCCTTCTCGCCAATCCGCTGGGTACCCATGCGCAAATTTCCGACGTTATCAACTACGGCGTGATCACGACGACCGGTATCGCCTTGGTCCAGGTAGCCGCTGTGATCATTGGGCACGTTCTCGCGGTCATCAGCGCTCATGATCGATCGGTCGCGCTGTTCCCTCGGGCGGATGCCGTCGTCGGGCAGCTCCCGCTGATGGTTCTGATGGTCGGGTACACGGTGGGCGGGCTGACGCTGCTGTTCGCGGCGTGACCCGCCCATCGCCCCACTGGAAACGCCTGGCAGCGATCGCATGGTTCGCTGTCAAGGTGGTAACTCCATCGACGTGACGACCACAGCGAAAGACGCGATCCCGGTCGAGCGTCTTGACGTCTCGGTGTATGAGATCCCCACCGACGCGCCGGATCCGACGGCACCCTGGCCTGGGACTCCACCACGATGGTGCTGGTGGCCGCGCACGCCGCTGGATGCCGATGGGCGTGTTCACGGTCAGCACTCGGTGGAAAAGGAATCGGAATACCAGGCGAAGCAGCAACCGTGCCGCCACGCCGTCGATGCGGCACGGACGTGACCGACATCCCGGCCCGACAGCCACGTGGGGTGTCCGTCGGCGACGTCAAGGGCGATATCGGCTCCCGAGTTACCGGCGCCCACCACGAGGACACCGCCGTCACGCAACTGAGTCGGGTTGCGGTATTCGTGGGAATGCCCATGGACGATGTCGGGCTTGAGTTCGGCGGCGAACGCCGGCTTGCGTGGTCGCTGGAAGCTGCCCATGGCCACCACCACGTTGTCGGCCTCGATCCGGAGATCTGCTGATCTCACGACATAACGGTTGTTCTCCTTGCCGGGTCAGCCCGGCAGTCCGTTGCAACGCGCGGGTGTGAAAAGGCGAAGCGAGTCCCAGCGCTGCCGCCACGAATCGCCGATTCGCTCGTTCGCATCCAGGATCAATGAATGACTGATCGCGCAGCGCCAGGTGGTATCCGACCGTGAGACCTGTCTGGCCAGCGCCGACGACCACCGTGTCGAAGCGCTCGCATCCGTCGTCACCATCTGGAGACAGACTGCATTAATCAGCCGGAACGCGCCGAACGAAGGCGACGGCGAGCGTGGCGACGGCGGCAAGTGCGGCGACTGTGGCGAGCCGGCGGGCGCGGCGGTGGGTTCCGGGGTTCGGCCGGATGTGGTTGTACTGCTGTTCCGGGAACCCGCCGTGGTAGCCGTCGGGGCCGTGCTCGCGGGCCATCTTCATCACCTGCGCCACGTGCAGCGCGCCGCGGCCGGTACCGGCTTGCTCGATCTGCGTCTTGCAGGAGAAACCGTCGGCGACGATCACGGTGTGCGGGTCGGCCGAGCGCACCGCGGGCAACAGCGCGTGCTCCCCGCACTGCAGGGAGATGTCGTACTTACCGTTCTCGAAGCCCCACGATCCGGCCAGCCCGCAGCAGCCGCCTTGCAGCGGTTGCACGGTCATGCCCATCCGCTTCAACAGCTCGTGCTCCGGGGTCATGCCGCCGGTCGCGCGGTGGTGGCAGTGGCCCCACACCAGCGCGTCGCGGTGCAGCGGTGGCGCCTGGACATCGAAGGCGGCGAAGAACTCCCCGAAATGGTAAGCGTTGCGCGCCAGCCGATGGGCGTGGTCGTCGTGCGGCAACAGCTTGCCCAGCTCTTCTTTGAAGACCGCCAGGCAGCTCGGTTCCATCCCGACTACCGGGGTGCCGGCGCGGATGTCGTCGCGCAGCACGTCGAGCACCCGGTGCAGGTAGCGCCGGGCGACGTCGAGAAAGCCGTAGTCATACAGCGGGCGACCGCAGCAGACGTGGGCTTGCGGCATGACGACCTGCCACCCAGCCGCCTCGATGGCCTCCACACACGCTACGCCGACGTCGGTGTGCAGGTGGTTGTTGAACGTGTCCGGGAACAGCACCACCCGGCGCCCGGTCGGATTGCCGCTGCCGCCGCGGTCGGCGAACCACTGCTGCAGGGTGACCGGCGCGAATGTCGGTAGCGTCCGGCGCCGGTCGATCCCGGCGGCGAGCTTCGCCAGCCTCGAGAGCCCTGACGTCTGGGTGAACGCGTTGACCACCTCAGGCATGAGAGCGGCGAGCCGGGACACCTGGTCGATGAACCCGAAGGCGTAAGCGTTGCGCGGCCGCCAGCGCCGCCACGAGCGGTAGTGGTGGTGCAGGAACTCGGCCTTGTAGGTCGGCATGTCCACGTCGACCGGGCAGTCGCTGGTGCAGCCCTTGCAAGCCAGGCACAGATCCAGCGCGTCGGCGACCTCTTGGGACTGCCACCCGTCGGTGATCACCTCGCCGCGCAGCATCTCGAACAGCAACCGGGCCCGCCCGCGGGTGGAGTGCTTCTCCTCACGGGTGACCTGATAGCTGGGGCACATGGTCGGCGCGCCGTTCGGGTCGCGGCACTTGCCGACGCCGACGCAGCGCAGCGCGGCGTGCGCGAAGTCCCCGTCGTCGGCGGGGTAGGAGAACGCGACGGTTGGGCGCGCCGGGTTGTAGTCGGTGCCCAGCCGCAGGTTCTCGTCGAGGCGGCACGGATCGATGACCTTGCCCGGGTTCATCTTCCAGGCCGGATCCCAGATCGCCTTGAACTCCCTCATCGCCGCGATCAGACGTGGCCCGTACTGCTTGCCGAGCAGCTCCGCGCGTTGCTGGCCGTCGCCGTGCTCGCCGGACATCGAGCCGCCGTAGGACACGACGAGGTCGGCGGCCTCCTCGAGGAACGCCCGGTAGCTGGTGATGCCCTCGGCGCTGCGCAGGTCGAAGTTGATCCGGGAATGGATGCAGCCCTCCCCGAGGTGCCCGTACATCGCGCCGCGCAGGCCGTGCTTGCCGTAGAGCGCGCGCAGCTCGCGCAGGTAGTTGCCGACCTTGGCCGGGGGCACCGCCGAGTCCTCCCAGCCCGGCCAGTAGTCGCCCCCATCAGGTGGGAAGGCGGTAGAGCTCAGCCCGGCCTCCCGGACCGCCCACAGGTCCTCGCTGTTGCCACCTTCCTGGCGGCTCTTGGAGATGACGATCCGGTCAGCGGCGTAGTCCTTGTCCTTCCGCAGCCAGGCCGCGAACCGCTCCGCGCGGTCGATCGATTCTGTCGCGGTGTCCGCTCCGAACTGCACGAGCAACCAGGCGTGGTCCCCACCGCGGCGCGGCAGCTCGCCGATCCCTTCCTTGTTCACCGCGATGAGCTGCTGATCGTGGATGAGTAGGTGGTCGATGACCTCCAGCCCGATCGGTTTCCAATACCGGATCTCCATGATGTGACAGGCGGCGTCGACAATGTCGTCGTACTGCACGACGACGAGCGTGCGCTCGAAGAGCCCGGGGGTGAGCTTGAGCGTTGCCTGCAGCACCGTCGCGCAGGTGCCCTCGGTGCCGACCAGGGCGCGCGCGACGTTGAACCCGTTCTCCGGCAGCAGCTCGTCGAGGTTGTAGCCCGACACCCGCCGCGGCATTTCCTCGACCGAGGGGAAGCCGGCCCGGATGTCTTCGGCGTAGCGATCGCGAAGGTCGCGCAGCCCGGCGTAGATCTGCGCCTTGCGACCAGCGGCGGCGACGATCTCGTCGAGACGGTCCTCCTCGTTCACACCGACCCAGAACCGCGCGCCGTCATAGGTGAGTATTTCCAGCGCTTCGGTGTTGTCCGAGGTGCGCGGGCCCGGGCCATAGAAATGTGCCTGGATGGAATGGACGCCACACGAGTTGTTGCCGACGTTGCCACCGATCGTGCACCGGGAATGTGAGGACGGGTCCGGCCCGAAGACCAGGCCGTGCTTGCCGGTGGCTCGGTTGAGCTGCTGGTTGATCACTCCGGGCTGCGCGGTCACCAGCTTGCGGGCGACGTCGATCTCACCGATCCCGATGAGATATTTGGAGAAGTCGATGACCACCGCGACGTTGACCGTTTCGCCGGACAGGCTAGTGCCGCCGCCGCGGGACAGCACAGGAGCCCGGTAGCGGTGGCAGGCGTCCACCGTGGCGACGACGTCGTCCAGGGTGCGTGGCACCACGACCCCGATGGGCACCTGCCGGTAGTTCGACGCGTCCGAGGAGTACATCGCTCGCGAGCCGGCGTCAAAGCGGACCTCACCGGAAATGTGCCGGCGCAGGTGGCGCTCCAGTCCCTTAACGTTGACCTTGTCGGCTGCGGTCGTCCCGGCGGCAAACCGGCTGTCCGGCCGCGCCGGGAGGCCAAGGTGGGTAACGGCCATCAGCTCTCGCACCCGTGGCGCTTCCAGCGCATATCCCACTCGGCGGATCGGTTCGCCTTCAGCATGCGAACGGACCTCCCTGGAATGACTGTGGCTCCCGAAAACGGCTACCCGCCCGCTGCGAGGACCAAACGATGCGTCAGGTTTGGCGCCGCAACATGGCGCTCGCAGGCGTCGTGAACTCGAGGCTAACCGATAGTTCCCCGTTTAAGGCTCCCGTCGGCGTCGGCGTCGGCGGCTGCGGCGCGCGGTGCTGCAGCCGCAGGAACCACAAGCCTTGCGTTGACAACCGTATTCGCAATCAGCTCTACACTCCGCTCTGCTCCACCGCCGTGCCCGATACCACTTTGCTGCCGATTCCTCTTCTCACGGCGGACATGCCACGCGATCCGGCGTTGCACCGGTCGGGCCGCTCGGCCATCTTGCGAATGCACTGCCGGGACAGGCGACTGGGGTCCGACGTTGCGTTGTTCGCCGATGTCATCATGGCGGTCCCCGTGCACGCGAGCCGGATCCATAGGGATCTCGTCTACTCATCGGCTGTTTCAGGCTGTTCGCTCTACGCGGAATGCGGGTCCGGTCGCGGGTGCCGGAGGTTGTCAGGGG
>QHBY01000455.1 GCA_003244245.1 Pseudonocardiales bacterium | reverse complement strand
CGGGTCGGTGGGGGTGAGCGCGCGGGGTGGGTCGGCATAACAATCAGTGAGGTAGCGAGGCTTCTCTCCGAGATCACCGACCGGAGAGGAGTCGATCAATGGCTGATCCGTTCAAGGTCCGTGTGTCCGGACCGCTGTTAGCGTGCGCGCACGGCGTGGCGAGGCAGATGCTGTGGGCGGGCTATTCGCCGCGCACCGTTCGGGATTACCTCTATGTGCTGGCTCGGTTGAGTCGCTGGCTCGATGACGAGGGGTTGGCGACAGGGCAGCTGACGGCGGAGGTCGTGCAACGGTTCTTGCTGGCCCGCCGAAATGCCGGGAATCGCCGGTGGTGCACGGTGCGGTCGATGCAGCCGATGCTCGCCGTGCTGCGCGACATGCGGGTCATCCCGGTGGTCGAGCAGCCGAGTCCGGCTTCGGCTGTCGAGGCCGTGCTGGTCGCCTATCGCCGCTACTTGATGGTGGAGCGGCGCCTGGCGGCGGCGAGCGTGATAACGCGCGTCGGGGTGGCCCGCCGGTTCCTACCGTGGCTGGCTGTCGATGATGAGCTTCGGTTTGATCAGCTGACACCGGCGGCGGTGAGCGGGTTCGTGCTGGACCAGTCGCGCCTGTACCGGCCCGCGTCGATGAAGGTGCTCACCGTCGCGTTGCGCTGCTTGGTGCGTTTTCTGTTCCTGACCGGGGTCATCGATCGGGATCTGTCCGCGGCGGTCCCTGCCGTCGCGCACCGTGCTGCGCGGTTGCCGCAAGGCGTCGACGACGCGACGCTCGCCGCGCTGCTGAACAGCTGCGAGCGGTCCACGGCCGTCGGGCTGCGTGATCACGCCATCCTGACGCTGCTCATCCGGCTGGGGCTACGCGCCGGCGAGGTGGCCGCGCTGCGCCTGGACGACGTGGACTGGCGCACCGGCGAGGTGGTGATCCGCGGCAAAGGCAACCGGCTCGACCGGCTTCCGCTACCGCACGACGTCGGCGCCGTTCTGGTCGAGTACCTGCGACACCGTCCGCGGTCAACGTGCCGGGCGCTATTCCTACGGGCTTGCGGTCCGCACGGGCCGATGACCGCGCGCTCGGTGACGATGGTGCCACGCACCGCGTCAGCGCGTGCCGGGCTGACGGTAATCGGTGCGCATCGGCTCCGGCACAGCGCGGCGACCGGAATGCTGCGCTCCGGCGCGCCGCTGCCCGAGATCGCTCAGGCGCTTCGGCACCACGCTGAGGCGAGCACAGCACGCTATGCCGCGGTCGACCGAGCCGCGCTGGACACCGTCGCACGCGCCTGGCCGGGAGATCGGCGGTGAACACGTTACGCCGCGCGGGCGAGGACTACCTGGCGATCCGTCGCGCCTGCGGCTACATGCTGCGGCAGGAAGCTCGCATGCTGACCAGCTACCTCGATCATCTTGACCGTGTCGGCGCGAGGCGGGTCACGGTGGACACGGCGCTGGCCTGGGCCACCACACCGCGCCAGGCCGATCCCAGCTGGTGGGCCAGGCGGTTGAGCGTGGTCCGCGGCTTCGCCCGCTACCTGGCGACCATCGAGCCGGACACCGAAATCCCGCCCCAGAACCTGCTGCCTCGTCAGTCGCAGCGCCGGACGCCGTATCTGTATTCGTCGGCCGAGATCGCTGCCCTGATGACCGCAGCTAGCCGCCTGACCTGCCCACTGCGCGCAGCAACCTTCACCGCGCTCATCGGGCTGATGGCCTGCACCGGGCTGCGCACCGGAGAAGCGATGCGCCTCGATCGCGACGACGTCGACCTCGACAACGAGCTGATCACGGTGCGCGACTCCAAACACGGCAAGTCCCGCCTGGTGCCCCTGCACCCGAGCGCCACCACCGCGCTTGGCGACTACGCACGCCGCCGCGACGCGCTCTGCCCACGCCCTGCGAGCTCGGCGTTCTTTCTGTCCGGGGCTGGAACGCGGCTCAACCACACCAACGCCGGCGGCACCTTCGCCGAGCTGCGCGCCGAGGTCGGCATCACCGCACCGGCCGGGCGGCGTCAACCGCGGCTAACGGACCTGCGCCACAGTTTCGCGGTCGCCACCCTCGTCACCTGGTACGCCGCCGGAGTCGATGTGCCGGCACGGCTGCCAGCGCTGTCGACCTACCTCGGGCACGTCAGCCCGGCCTCCACCTACTGGTACCTGGAGGCATCCAACGAGCTGATGAGCGCCGCCGCCGACCTACTCGAACGATCGTGGCAGGTGCGTTCATGACCGCGCTCGCGCCCGTGCTCGAGGGATTCTTCACCGAGCGGCTCACCCAGCGCCGCGCCAGCAGCCACACCGTGGCCTCCTACCGGGATACGTTCTGCCTGCTGCTGCGCTACGCCGACCAGAACCTGCACATCCCACCATCGCGCCTGGACTTGACCGACATCGACGCCCCGTTCGTCGCGGGCTTCCTCGACCACCTCGAACACGAGCGGGGTAACTCGCTGACCACCTGCAACAATCGCCTCGCCGCGATCCACTCCCTGTTCGGCTACGCGGCATTGCGATGCCCGGAACATGCCGCGCTCATCGCCAGGGTGCTGACCATCCCACGCAAACGCGCGGACTCGACAATCGTCTGCTTCCTCACCCGCGCCGAGGTCGACGCGCTGCTGGTCAGCCCCGACCGAGCCACCAGCCTCGGCCGACGCGACCACGCCCTGCTGCTGACCGCCGTGCAGACCGGCATGCGCGTGGCCGAACTGACCGGGCTCACCTGCGCCGACGCCGACTTCGGCCCCGCTGCGAACCTGCATTGCCTCGGTAAGGGCCGCAAACACCGCCGGGTCCCGCTGACCCGACCCACCGCGAGACTCCTGCGCGACTGGCTGCGCGAGCGCCGTGCCGTCCCGAGTGAGCCGCTGTTCCCGAACAGGGCCGGAAGGCCCTTGTCCACCGACGCAGTCGCCGATCTGCTCACCAAGCACGTCACGGTCGCGGCCGAGCAATGCCCTACCCTCACCAGCAAGATCGTTACACCGCACGTCTTACGGCATACCTGCGCCATGAACCTGCTGCACTCAGGTGTCGATCTCGCAACGATCGCGCTTTGGCTCGGGCACGCCACCACGAAAGCCACCGGCATCTACGTGCACGCTGATCTTGCACTCAAAGAGCAAGCGCTCGCCCGCACCGCGCCGCCAGCCATCGGCCGACGCCGTTACCAGCCCACCGACGCCGTCTTGGCATTCCTCCAAGCACTGTAGTTATGCCGACCCACCCGGCGCGCTCACCCCCACCGACCCGGGCGCAGACACCCACACACCAGCCAACCCGGCATAACAGCCCACCCGGCATGATTGCCGTTATGCCGGGCCCGGCATAACGGCAAGAAGATCAACGGTCGGA
>QHBY01000454.1 GCA_003244245.1 Pseudonocardiales bacterium | reverse complement strand
CTAACGCGGATTTCCGCGTAGGTGATTCGGCGCAACCCCACCGGTTGGAACGCCATACCAGCTGCGACTCCAGGGGGCTACTGACCTGCGGGTACGCGCGTAGCGCTGCGCAGACGTTCTCGACGATCTTGCTGGGGTATTGCTGTGGTCCACCTTCTGAATCACATGCATGAAATTTGTTATCGTGTCGTGATGATCGGTTGTCGGATCCGGTCGAACCGCTTTGAGCAGGGAAAACGCGCGGGAGCAAGCCCTGGGCGGCAGCTCTGGGGCATTCTGGAGGTCCCACCGGATCAGGATCGGACCTGATAGAACTGCGCTGTGACAGCCGGATCACCACAACGTGCGGGTGCGGAGGGGTTCACCGCCCCGGACCGGGTCAACCAGCGGCGCTACGAGGCGCTGCGGGCGTTCTTCGTCGACGGGCTGACCCACGCCGAGGCCGGGGGACGCTTCGGCTATACCCGCTGGGCGATGGTGAACCTGGTGCGCGAGTACCGGGCCGGGCGCCTGGAGTTGTTCGCCCCGCCCCGCAAGCCTGGGCCCCCGCCCGGTGTGACCCCGGCCAAGGACCGCGCCCGCGCCCGGGTGATCGAACTACGTCGGCAGGGGCTGTCGACCTACGAGATCTCCGCGCGGCTGGCCACCCAGGGCACCCCGCTCAACCGCACCAGCGTGGGGGAGATCCTCACCGAGGAAGGGTTCGGGCGGCTGCTGCGCACTCCCGACGCGCACGCCAGCACCGCACCCGCGACCCCGGGCCGCGACACTCACCTACCCAGGACCGCCCCGCTGGACTTCGCCACCTGGCCCGAGCGGCTCGACACCGACCGGGCCGGGCTGCTGCTGCTGATACCCGACCTGATCGCTCTCGACGTGGCAGCCCTGATCGCGAAGGCGGGCTATCCCGGCACCCGCGTCGTGCCCGCCACCAGTTGGCTGCTGAGCCTGCTCGCGTTGAAACTGACCCGCACCCGGCGGGTCTCCCACGTCGATGACCTGCTGCTCACCGACCCCGCGGCCGCCCTGCTGGCCGGGCTGGGCACACTGCCGAAGAAGTCCGCGCTCACCGACTACTCCTACCGCACCAGCCACGACAACCAGCGCGCCTTCCTCGCCGCCCTGGACACGAAAATGATCGCCGGTGGGCTCGCCACCCGCGACGAAGCGATCTTCGACCTGGACTTCCACGCCATCATGGCCTGGGGCACCGACCCCGCCCTGGAAAAACACTACGTACCCACCCGATCCCAGCGCTCCCGCTCCGTGCTGACCTTCTTCGCCCAAGACACCGGCACCCACAACCTCGTCTACGCCAACGCCGACCTGTCCAAGGCCACCCAAAACCGCGAGGTCATCGCCTTCTGCGACCACTGGAAAACCGCCAGCGGCAACGACCCCCACATGCTGGTCATGGACCAGAAAGTCACCACCCAACCCGTGCTCGCCGAACTCGACGCCCGCGGCGTCAAATTCCTCACCCCGCGCATGCGCTCACCCGCCCTGCTCCGCCACATCAACACCCTGAAACCGGCCGACTACAAGACGATCACCCTGGACCGCTCCGGCAGATACAACCGACCCCGAGTGCATGAATCGACCGTCCAGCTGTCGAACTACCCCGCCACCCTGCGCCAGTTCATCGTCACCGGGCTGGGCCGCGACGCACCCACCGTCATCATCACCAACGACACCGACACCAACGCCAAACAACTCATCACCCGCTACGCCCACCGGATGACCATCGAGCAACGCCTCGCCGAGATCATCCGCGCTTTCCACGCCGACGCCCTGTCCTCCACGGTCAACCTCAACGTCGACCTCGACATCACCCTCTGCGTGCTGGCCCAAGCCCTCATCGCCGCCCTCCGCACCCGCCTACCCGGCTACGCCACCGTCACCCCCGACACCGTCCAACGCCGCTTCCTCGAAACCCCCGGCCAGATCACCACCACCACAGACACCATCACCGTCCGCCTCAACCGCCGCGCCTACTCACCCGTCCTACGCCAAGCCAACCTCCCCAACACCACCGTCCCCTGGTGGGGCAACCGCACCCTCCACTACGAATTCGCCTAACCCCTTGCCCCGAACCAACTGCGTGGAAATCCGCGCTAA
>QHBY01000453.1:503-2931 GCA_003244245.1 Pseudonocardiales bacterium | reverse complement strand
TGAGTGTCGTCAAGTGATCTGGCCCCACCTGTCGTCACCAGTTCTGGCTCCAGGGGTGTGGTTTCCCGGTGTGGTTCATGGCTTGTCGGGACTGGGGAGTTGTGTGCTGTCAGCGGCCGACCCCTGGTGTTTGAAGCGGTTCCTGCCCTGTGCCGGTGTTGGGTGTTGCAGCCACGGTGATCACGTGTGGAGTCTGCGGTGTTCGGCGACTCGGCAGGCTGGGCTGCAGTAGCGGCGGGGTTGGCCTGGCTGGTGGAGCGGTGAGTGGAAGGTGCGTGGGCAGAGCCAGCGCTGGCAGCGCAGGACCAGGCAGCTGGGGTGGTCCGGGCAGGGGCCCGGGGGCCCGGTTGGGCTGTAACGATATTCATGGTGTGCGGTCATCAGGTGGTGAGGCGTTGCGCGCGTGCGTGGGCCAGGCGGTAGGAGTCGGTGCCGGTTTCCAGGATATTTCCCGCGAAGGTTAAACGGTCGACGATTGCCGCGCAGAGCCTGGGATCGGTGAACGTCTTTGTCCAGCCACTGAAGCTTTCGTTACTTGCTATGGCGACGCTTGCGGTTTCTTCTCGCTCGGTAAGGACTTGGAACAGCATCTCCGCCCCCCGCCGGTCTAATTCCATATAACCTAACTCGTCAATGCACAGGAGATCGACCCGACCATAGCGGGTGATGGTGCGGGCCAGCTGACGCTCGTCGGCGGCTTCGACAAGCTCGTTCACCAGCTTCGTCGCCAGACTATATCTGACCCGGAAACCTTGTTGGGCGGCCGCCGTGCCCAACGCGATGAGTAGATGTGTCTTCCCGGTGCCGGAGTCCCCGATCAAACATAACGGTTCACCCTTGCGGACCCAATCACAACGAGCGAGGGTGTGGATGGTGGCTGGGTTGATCGATGGGTTGGCCTCGAAATCGAAATCGTCCAACCATTTTTCGCGGGGGAAGCCGGCGTCCTTGATCCGCCGCGCCGAGCGGCGGCGGTCGCGGTCGTCGCACTCGGCCAGCAGCAGCTCGGCCAGGAAACCCCAGTAGCTCAGCTGTTCGCGCTGCCCCGCGGCGGCGATTTCATCGACCCGTGCGCGGATCGTGGGCAGCCGCAAAGCGCGGCAGGCCTGGTCCACCGCGGCCTGCGCGGCCTGCTCGGTCATCGCGCGGCTACGCAGCCGGGGCTGGCTCATGACACCTCCGAACTTGCGCCCGGCGCGGCGGCGCCGGACTGGGTGGAGGCGGCCGCCCGGCGGGGCAACAGCTCGTCGTAAGCGGCGACCGACGGCGCAGGACGACGATCTGGGGGCAGCGCGGCGAAGGTGGCGTCCGGGTCAGACAGTCGACGCTGGGTCAGGCTCACCACCCGGGCGGTGTCGCGGCTGGGGCCCGGTGGCTCGGTGATGATGCGTGGCCGGGCTGGCGCGAGGCGGCGGACCTCCACGGCTACCACATCGGCGCGGACCGCGCCCACGACCAGCGCCGCGGAGATCCCGGCGATCACATCTCGGTGGGCCCCACGGCGGTGCAACAACAGCACCTCCACCAACTCCCGAGTGCCCGCGGTGTCCCCGAGAGCCGTGCGGGCAGCGGCCCAAAACGCCTCGTGCTCGGCGGTGAACACGCCCCAGCGGCGGGCTTGGACCAGCGCGGTCGCCCCCGGCAACGCGCCGGGTTTTTTCAACAGCACCTCGAGGTAGTGGTCCAACACCAGCGTGGTGGACCACTTGCGGGCCGAACGTTCATGCCGCGCCACTTCCCGGCGCCCGTCAAAGACCACCAGACTTGACGCCCGAAGCTGCACCCGCACCAGCCGCCCGACCAGCGACGCGGGCACCGAGTAGTGACAGCAGCGCACGGTAATCCGCGCGTGGCGATCCACTCGCGGTGTCAGCGTCAACCCGGTCTCAAAGGCCTCCCTCGGCAGCGGGGACAGCGCGGGCCGCTCCGCGGTGAACGCCGTCCCGATGTCGTCTTGGCGACCCGGTAGATACCGGGCGTTATCGAGGTCGTCGGCGGCCGCGAGCAGCTCATTGAGCTCAGCCAACGAAGCGACCTTGGGGATTGGCACCAAATGCCGACGCCGGAACCGCCCGATCTCACCCTCGACGCCGCCCTTTTCGTGGCTCCCCACCAAACCTGGGCGACAGAAAAACGAGTCGAATCCATAATGGCTACGCAACGCGATGAACCGCTCGGTCTCCTCCCGACCCCGGCCACGCAGCACCCGCACCACCGCCGATTTGAGATTGTCATACCGGATCCGCCCGGGCACACCACCCAGCCGTTCAAACGCACAGACGTGGCCTTCCAAGAACGCCTCCTGGCCCTGGTTGGTGAACGCGACGGACACACCTTTGCCGGATGCGGCCAAACGCAGTTTGAACAAATGGCACTTGGTCATCGTCCCGTCGATCTCGGCATAAAACTCGCCGAAATCGACCTCTGC
>QHBY01000453.1:0-400 GCA_003244245.1 Pseudonocardiales bacterium | reverse complement strand
CACGTCCTTATCCGCGCTCAACCAGCCGTCGATCACCTCCCTCCACGGCCCGATCGCCGGCGCCGCCCGGGGAGAGGACTTGCGCGCCGGCGGCACCGCCGACACCAACGCCTCACGCACCGTGCGCCGATGCACCCCATGCCGCTCCGCCAACGCACGCACCGACAGCTGCTCACGGCGATGATCTCGCCGGATCGCCTCGAAAAGCTCCACCCGCCCAGCCACCTCCACCGACCTCCCCCAATGGCCGGCATCCGCCGACCGCGGGGATCACTCACCCAGAGGTGGGGCCAAATCCGATGAAGACACGCCATCCCCAGCCACCACCACCCACGAAGGTGGGGCCAGATCCGATGACGACAACCTCACCAACCGGGGCCAGAACAGATGACCACACTCA
>QHBY01000452.1 GCA_003244245.1 Pseudonocardiales bacterium | reverse complement strand
GCCTCGGCGATCTGCTCGTAGGAGAGCGCGTCGATCTCGCGCAGGAGCAGGGCGGTGCGCTGCGTCTCGGGAAGCGCCTGGACGTCGGTGAGCAGCAGTCGGAAGTCCTCGCGACGATGCACCTTGTCGGCCGTCGTGAGTCCACCCTCGGAGTAGTGGACGTCCATCGAGTCGACGCCGATCGGCCGCGCTCGCCGGAGGTGGTTGAGGCTGCGGTTTCGTGCGATCCGGTACAGCCACGGGCGCACGTTCAGGGGCCGCTCGTCGGCCAGCATCGCGTTGAACGCGGCGGCAAAGACCTCCTGAAGGACGTCTTCGGCGTCCTCCTTGGAGCCGAGCATGTGCCGACAGAATGCGAGCAAGCGCGCCTGGTACCGGCCTACGAGCGCTTCGAAGGCGCCGTGGTGGCCGCGACGGATGAGCGCGACCAGACGCTCGTCCGGGGCGAGGCGCAGGAGGGGCGATCGCCCGGGGAGGCCGGGCAGGCCGGCTGGCTTGAGAGCTGAGACTTCCACGCGTGAAGATCCTCTCCGCAGCTTGGACACCGTAGCAGTGGGGAAGTTGCGCCCGGGAGCGCTCCTGCCTCAGTACCCGGAGCGGGACTCGAACCCGCAGGGCTCTTGCGAGCGACGGCTTTTAAGGCCGCTGACTTTGCCAGTTTGTCCACCCGGGCTGGCTCGCACCGCATGCTAGTCCGCGGGCAGCGCCGGATGGCAAGCCGGGGAGGCTCAGGCCGCTTGCGAAGCGCCCCGAGCCAGCGCGGCGAGGGCCAGCCCGTCCAGCAGCGTCTCGGCAAGCCGACGGTCGCCCTCGATCTCGAGCGAGCACCGGGAGTGGTCGGGGCCAAAGGCCTCGATCCACGCCTGCTGCGACCCGCTCACGCGGGCATCGACGCCGGACCCGGGCTCGTCACCCTTGCGCTCGGTGAGTGAGACGACGCCGTGGTGCATGGTCACGGTGTAGGTACGCGGGGCTCCGCCCTTGCCCGTTGCGGCCAGCTCGACCGTGCCAGCCACCGAGTGTGGCGGGCTCACGAGCCCGGGGGCAAGTCGCAAGATGGCACCGATGTCGACGTCATCACTGGGCCTTGGTGCGCTCCAGGTCCACTCATAGCCCCAACGGGCGAGCGCCCCGAGCACGGGCATGAGGCCCTTGGCCCGATCGGTCAGCTCGTAGTCCACGCGCGGCGGGACCTCGCGGTAGCGCTGGCGGGTGAGGAGCCCATCCGCGACCATCCGGTTCAGGCGCGAGCGAAGCTGCTCGGTGGAGATGCCCGGCAGCACTCGCTGGAGCTCCACGAACCGTCGTGGCCCGGCCGCAAGGTCGCGCACGATCAGCAGTGTCCACTTGTCGCCCACGAGGTCAAGCGCTCGGGTATCCGGCGACCATTGGTCGTACGGGTGTCGCTTGGGCGGAGGAAAGGCGGGCATGGGACTCCGTTCTAGGGCGCGAGCGGTTGACCGTCCTTCTTCTAGCAGATCAGGCCGTCTGTGCGGGTTTTCTCACGCATTCGGTCATGCGGCCGAATATTCGCCAGTTTGTCGTCGCGCCTGCGTTCAGGCAGGCATGGGCCAGCGACGGCAGGAGCAGACATGGGCGAGCTGATCGACCTCGCAGCGCGGCGCGCCGAGCGTCGGCGCGCGGCCGCGCCCGATGTGGTCGCCCTTCGCGATACGGACACGACGTTCTTCTTCGACCTCGCCTCTCCGTTCACCTACCTGGCGGCTGAGCGAATCGAGCGGCTCCTGGGCAGCGTGAGGTGGCGACCGGTCGCGGCCGAGGCCCTGCACCGCGGCTCGCCTCCGGCGGGCCCAGAGCTGCGCGACGAGGCCGAGGGACGGGCGGCGGCGCTCGGCATGCCCCTCGTGTGGCCCGATGGCTTCACGGCCCCGGTCCCGGCTGCGATGCGCGCCGCTGCGTACGCCGCCGAATGCGGGCGGGGCGGGCCATTCACCCTCGCCGCCAGCCGATTGGCCTACTGCGGCGGCTTCGACCTCGCGGACCCCGAGGTCCTCGCCGAGGCAGCGGCGGTCGCCGGCATCGGCCTGGAGGAGTGCTTGCGCGCCGCAGGCGACTTCTCGCGCGACGGGCTGCTCGAGAGCGCTGCGCGCCGACTGCTGGGCGCGGGGGCGGAGCGCCTTCCGGCGTTCGCGATCGCCGGATCACTGATCTGCGGCGAGGACCGGCTGGTCGAAGGGGCGACCTGGTCGCGGTATGCGAGCGCTCCCGCCCGCCGGCGCGACCGGCGCATGACGCGTCGATAGTCGACCAAACTGCTCCGAGGAAAGCGGAAGCCGCCCGACGAATCGGGCGGCTTCCAAAGTGGCCCCATCAGGACGGGCAGGGGTACGTGCCTTGAAGGGGCCGGTTCGACGGTTCGAGCGGACGGGAGGCGCCGATTCGATGCGGCTTCGCTCGAACCTATGTGTTCATAGTATCAAAGGCCCGCTGAAAGCACAGCACCTCTGACCCCGAACTGGACGGGTATCGACCGCTGGCGGCGCAGTCAGCATCGAACATTCGTTGAGCGGTGGACCAAGAGGCGCTCATGATCCGTCGGTGGCGCGCTTCAACGCGGCGCCCCACAGGAGATCGTGCTCGGAGACCTCCACCTCCTCGAGGCTGAACACGCGCAGGACCTCGATGAGGATGAGCACGCCGGCCACGATCGTTGGGGCGCGGTCCGGGTGCAGCCCG
>QHBY01000451.1:9851-13991 GCA_003244245.1 Pseudonocardiales bacterium | reverse complement strand
CGCATCGAGAAGTACTCCTACATGTCACTTCCTTTCGCGTTCAGGACACAACAACGCCGCTTAGCTGGAAACACTCCCGTCCCCGTACGTGGACCGTGACGACGCTGGCGACCCCGCGCGGTTAGACTTACCACGCGGTCCGGCTAGCGCAGCCGTACGCTCGCGCTTGTGTCGATGTGGGAGGCGAGCAAGTAGATGGCCACCGTGAGCAACGGCCGGGTAGCGGCGCGCGAAGCACGGATCGCGGCTCGGCCGCCGGAGGTCATGTTCGCGCCTCTGCCTGAGCAGCTCGCTAACATCCGGCGCTGGAACGCCGAGCGTGGGTGGGGATTGACCGCCGGCGATCTCCACACGGTCGACCTGACACCTCGTGCTGGCAACGATCCACTCGTCGTCGACCTTATCGCGGTCTATCTGCGCGATGGCCCAGAGATGAGCGCTGTCCCACGCACCTGCCATGAGCTGTGGACAGTGGCCGCTGCGCAGCAGCCGCGCAGCTGGTCCTGGGATTGGCACGGGGACAGGTGGGAACGGCGGCCCAAGCCGGTGCAGTTGATCACTGGGCTGGTTCATCGACCCGGTATCCGCCGGGTAACCGTCGACCTCGCGGCGCACTTCGAGCCAGGGCGCTACGTTCGGCCCAGCACCTTGCGCAGCCTGGACTCGGCCCACGCCGAGACTCTCGCCGCAGCCGCGCACTTTCCGCGATGGATCCGGGCCATGGACGGCAAGGATGTCCCCTACGCCTGGCTGTCGGGCTACGAGTTGCTGATCCGCGGACGCCCGACCCCGTGGAGGCTGCCGGCACTGAGTTGGAGCAACTTCCGCCACACCATGAGCCTCACCGCTGCGTGGGCGAACCACTCGTATAGCGGCTGGGCTTCCCCCGTCTGCATCAGCTGACTGTCACCCAAACGTAGCGGATTGTCACGTTCTTCCCCCACCGTGGTGCGGTGGCCATCTATCCTTGCGAAGTGACAGTCCCAGGGGGTATGCGCGCGCTGCCGGTCTGGCCGATGGCACTGGGTCTCGTGCTCACCGCCGGCTGCACCGCCTCGCCAGATCAAAGCCAGCAGAATGGACCGGGTCTCGAAACCGACTGCACCCGCACGATCACGCAATCCGACGACGTGCGCCCAGCTCTGGATAACGCCTCGCCGGGCAATACATTGTGCTTCTCCGGTGGCAACCTCACCGACGCTGACCTGACGATGACCAGGTCGGGCACCGCCGACTCGCCGATCAGACTCATCGCCGACGGCGCCACCGTCGATAACGTGCATGTCAGCGCCGACCACATCGCGGTCGAGGGCTTCACCGTCACCGGTGGCGATGGAATTTTGCTTGAGGGAACCGGGATCACTGCGCAGCACAACACGATCCATGACACCCAGCGAGCCGGGATCGCCTGTATGCCGTGCACCGACTCGACCATCGCGGCAAACACCGTCCACCATGTCTCCACGGCCGGTATCTTCATCACCGGGCAGCGGATCACGGTGACCGGCAACACGGTGAGCGACACGGTAGCCCGCGATGATGGCGACGCCGATGGCATGCGCTTTTTCGGCACCGGCCACCGGATCACGAATAACATAATTCGTGACATCTCCGAACGAGGTTACAGGGCTCCCCCCCACCCGGACTGCTTCCAAACCTACGACCACAGCCTACCAACCTACGACGTCGTCATCTCAGGCAACAACTGCGAGAACGTCGATGCGCAATGCCTGATCGCCACTGACGACCAGCCCGGCAATAACGGCGCCCCCAGCAGAGCCGCGTCGATCACGTTCGTCGACAACACCTGCGCCCCCAACGGCGCCCAGGCGATCAACCTACGCCGGTGGCCCAACGTTGAGATACGCCAGAACAAGTTCTCCGGTCCCAACCTGCAGCGCGCGATATTGATCATTGATGGTTCGACTGGCTGCACCGTGATCGGTAACACCTCGGCGGGCAACAGGCCCATCGTGGACGTGGACGGCGCGTCTCGACCAGACTTCCGTCAGAGCAACAACAGCCCCGCCTGACCAGGATTCTTCCTGGTCAGGCGGGGCGCTCAGGTTCAGACCCGATGGGTCGGATTCACACCCCTTGACGAAGGACGACTTCCTGACCTTCTCTGAGGCCAGAGATGACCTGGGTACGGTCGTCGCCGACGAGACCGGCCTGGAACCTCACCTGTTGCTGCGTACCGTTTGCGTCGATGATCGTGACGGTACTTTGATCGGCACTCTTGCGAACCGCCGAGTTGGGCACGGTGAGGACATCCTGGACCTGGTTGGTTATTACTCGCGCTTGCGCGGTAAGACCATCTTTGAGCCGCGGGTCGGTCTCGTTGAGTACGACGGTGGCGTAGTAGTTGATGACGCTGGAGATGTTGCTTCCAGTGGGGGACACCGAGACGACGGTACCGGAGCGGGTGAGGTCGGGAACGGCGTCGAAGGTGACATCCACCTTTTGATTCGGTGCCACCTTAGCGGCGTCGGACTCCTCGAACGGGACCACTACCTGGAAGGTATTGACGTTGTCGAGAACCATGAACTGCGTGCCACCGGGGCGCTGAGCGCCGGTAGCCGGGTTACCCAAGGACAAGCTGCTGTTGACCGAGGTACCGCTGAGCCCGGGAATGGGGGCGGTGGAACCCGGGGCCAATGCGCTGACGCCTGAACTCGGTTGGAGGAACTCCCCCACCACACCGTTGATCGCCGCGACGGTACCCGCGACCGGCGCGCGTAACACGGTGTTGTCAACATCCTTCTGGGCTGCGTCGACCTGAGCGGCAGCGCTGGCCACCAACGCAACCTGCTGATCGATATTGAACGGACGATCGGTGGCCGCGGAGTCGAGGTTGTTCTGCGCGGTGACCACGCTCTGCCGGGCGTTCTCGACTGAGACCTGCCCTTGGCTCCGGTCGACGTTTTGCTTCTGCTGAGCGGCTTGCAGCGCGGTCTTATCCATCAGCACCGTGCGGCGACCGTTGACGACCGCTTGCTGATCCGTCGGGATCCGGTTACACGCCGGGTTACCGCCGCCGCCACCCGAACCTGGCGCACCTGATCCACCTGCCCCAGTGCTGCCCGCGAACACGGGACCTACCCGGGCGGGGTCGTCGACACCGGCCTGAGCCGGACCCACCCCGACCGAGGAATTAGGGCCGCCGGTGCCGCCGACACCGTTGGCGGGCGGGGGCGGGGTGAAGGGGATCCCGCCTGTGGAGGCGCAAGAAACCTGATCGGCACGCAGCGCTTCCTGAGCCTTGTCCAGCAGGTAACTGTCGAAGTCCAGCTGCTTGTGTGCTTGGTCAGTGGCCGACTCGTCCGCGGCCAGCTCCGCGTCGACCGACTTCTGCGTCGCCTCCAAGATCTCCCGTGCCTGGTCCAGAGTGGCCTGCGCACCCTGGACCGTCGGGTCGGCCACGAACTTGCCGAACAACGCCCGCTGGGAGTTCAGCTGGCCCTGCAGTTGGGCCAGCGTCTGGCGAACCGCGAAGTCATCCTCCATCGCCACTATCTGGCCCGGGCTCACCCGATCCCCCACCTTGACCGTCAGCTGCTTGAGCTGTGCGCCCTTCGGAAAGCCCAAGTTCTGCTCCCGGATGGCTGTTAGGGAACCGGAGGCCGACACCTTCGTCACCACCGCGCCGCGCTCCACTCGCCCGGTCGGCGGCGGCGCCGGCTCACTGCCGCACCCAGCCAGCGCGGCGACCAGCCCTAGCGCCACCAGCACCCGGGCACCTGAGCGCCGGGCCGAAGACAGCATCGATGAGCTGGTCTGCATCATTGTCACAGCGTGTCCCCCTGTGTTTTCGGGCTTCACGCTGTGCAACGCCTCAGTCGGCAGTGGGTTACGGGGTCTTGCCCGTCGGAGGAGGCAGTGTCGGGATCACTGGTATCTGAGGGCTTCGATCGGTCGTAGCCGCGCGGCGCGGTTGGCCGGGTAGCCGCCGGCGACGAGTCCGATCACGAGGCTGATCGCGAACGACAGGACCACAGACGGGATGGTCACGGCCGGAGCGAACGTGGCGAAGGTGGGGCCAAGCGCCGGCGCGAGGACCGCGCCGAGCACCGAGAGCCCGACCCCGACCAAGATACCGATGACCCCGCCGAGGCCCGCCAGCACGAGGGACTCGATGAG
>QHBY01000451.1:0-9814 GCA_003244245.1 Pseudonocardiales bacterium | reverse complement strand
ATGTTCAGGACTCCGATAGCACCGACGAAAAGCGAGATCGCCGCGACGGCGGCGGTGAACAGGGTGAGGACGCGGAGGATCTGGTTGAAGGTGTCGAGCCGGCTGCGCAGAGACTGCACCTCGAAATCCCTCTTCGCCGTGTCCTTGATCCGGTGCCGGTCGCTGAGAACGCGAATCACGTCGTTCTCAGCGGCGGGCACCGCGGACGCTTGGGCGGCTTGCACGATGATCTGATTGACCTTGTCCCCGCCACCGAAGATGTACCGTCGTGCCGTGTTCAGCGGCATAACCGCAACACTGTCCCCCGGCTCGCCGACGGACTGCATCACGCCGATGACCCTGAAGGTCTGGCGGTTGATCCGGACTGTGTGGCTCAGCGCGGCAGCGGGATCATTGCCGAAGAGGTAGCTCGCCACACTGGGACCCAGCACCACCACTCTGGCCGTGGAGCGGACCTGTGCGTCGGAGAAGAACGATCCCGCCGCCATATCCCCGTTGTTCAGGTCGAGCCAGCGGTCGGTGGAGCCGACCACGTTCGCCCGGAACCGGTAGGAGTCGGTCTCGGTCAACGCTTTGCCAGAGGTGGCGGGAATCACTGCGGCGATGTCGTGCGACAGCGCCCGGTCCTGCAGCGCCGCGACGTCGGCGTCGACCAGATCCTTCGGGGGGGAGCCGCCGGGCACGTTGCCGACCGACGGCACGATGGTGATCAGGTTGGCCAGTGGTTGGATCTTCTCATTGACTGAGGACTGCACGCCGTTACCGATGGCGACCAGCAAGATCACCGCTGCGACGCCGATGATGATGCCGAGCATGGTCAACACGGAGCGCAACCGGTTGGCGCGCAGTCCGCGCAGCGCGATGCGCACTGCCTCCCGCAGGTTCATGCGGTGACCTCCGTCCGGCTGCGCTGCACCCGGTCACTCTCAATGCGCCCGTCGCGCATCCGCACGACCCGTTTCGCGAACCCGGCGACCTCCTCTTCGTGCGTGATGAGCACAACGGTGCGGCCGGCGTCGTTCAGCGCGCCGAGTAACTTCAAGATCTCGGCGCTGGATGCGGTGTCGAGGTTGCCCGTGGGCTCATCGGCAAGCAGCAACGTGGGATCGTTGATCAGGGCCCGCGCGATCGCTACCCGCTGCTGCTGACCACCGGATAACTCGTTGGGCATGTGCTTCTCGCGGTCACCCAGACCGACCTGCGCCAGGGCCTGCCGGGCGGGATTACGCCGACTCCGTATCCCCGCATAGACCAACGGAAGCTCCACGTTGCGGACCGCACTGGTACGCGCAACCAGGTTGAATGACTGGAAAACAAACCCGATCTTGCGGCTGCGGATCTTGGCTAGCCGGTTGTCGGACAGTCGGCTGGCGTCGGTGCCGTCGAGCAGGTAGCGCCCGGTGGTCGGGACATCCAGGCAGCCCAGGATGTTCATGAGCGTGGTCTTGCCCGATCCGGATGGACCCATGATGGCGACCAGTTCGCCGTCGTCGATAGTCAGGTCGACGCCGGCTAGGGCCAGCACCTCGACCTTGCCCATCCGGTAGACTTTGGTAACGTCCTCAAGCTGGATCATGTCCACTCCCCCCATCTGGATATCGATCGCGCTCGGGCCCCGGTGACCGGCAGACGAGCAGCGCACCCACCCCTGTAGCGCGCTACTCTGCCGGGCCGGACCTCGGGGCGGGAGAGGACGTCACCCACCGTACGCGGTCCATCTCAGACGCTACCGCGTCATGCACGTCACGGAAAGTAGCAACGCACACGTATGCGCGCTTTTGGATCATCGGTTCTCGCTGCGCCGGGACTGCGAGGCCGGCGTCGAGGTTGCGGAGGCGGTCGCCGCGGCGGTTCAGCGGCGCCACTGAACCCAGCCGGCGCAATACAGTGTGCATCGTGGAGCAGCGCGAAATCGAGATCGTGCCCGTGGATGGCGAGGGCGGCTTCTGGGACGATCGGGCTGGCCTGCTGACCTGTTTACGGGAGGCCCCGCCACGAGTACCCGCCTACCTCGGGTACGACGCGATCGGGTCAGAACTGTTCGAGGCGATCACCGAGCTGCCAGGCTACTACCCCACCCGGGTTGAGCACGGGTTGCTGCAGCGCCACGCCGAGGAGATCGCCGACCTGATCGGGTACGAGCGCATCGCCGAGCTGGGCAGCGGAAGCGCGAAAAAGACCCGTCTGCTATTGGCAGCGTGTGTCGAACGCCGTGCGACCAGCTATCTTCCGATCGACGTCAGCCGCGAGATGCTGGTGACAAGCGCGCGCGAGCTGACGACCGAACTGCCCGGGTTGCGGGTGCAGGGGCTGTGGGGTCGGTATGAGGCGGGGTTGGGCTGGCTGCGAGACGGCGACTCAGAGCCGGTGACAGTGGCCCTGCTCGGGAGCAACCTGGGCAACACCACGCCCGAGGAGCGAGATGTGCTGCTCACCGAGATCGCGGCCACGCTCCGACCCGGCGACGGATTCCTGGTGTCAGCGGACCTGCAGAAGCCGGCCGAGGTGTTGGAAGCCTGTTACAACGACCCGCTCGACCGGTCGGCCTTCGCGCGGTTCCGGCTCAACCACCTCTCCCACCTCAACCGGCGCTTCGGTGCCGACTTCGCCCTGGAGTACTTCTACCCGCGGGCACATTACGACTCCGCCACCACCGCGGTCCAGGGCCTCCTCTACGCGACCGAGGACCAGACGGTCGCGTTGCGCGAGCTTGACCTCGAGCTGGTCCTCCGGCGCGGCGACTCACTGAATGTCGGCTTTTCCTACAAGTTCCACCGCCCCCAGTTCGTGGCCGACGTCGCCGCGCGGGGCTTCGATCTCGGCGCGCAGTGGATCGACGCAGTGTGGCAGTACGGCATCTTCTTGTTCGTCCGCTCGGGCGCACCGCCGTTCAGGACGTGAAAACCACGTTTGGCCAGAGCACGCGCGGGTATCCAAAGATCGTGCTGCTATTGCGGCCCCCCGGGGTCTATCGAGCCGATAGCGATACCTCGTTATTGATCCGCGTTCTGCGTGAGGGCGGTTACGCCGCCGGTCGGAACGTTCTGGACATCGGAACCGGAACTGGCGCACTGGCGCTGGCTGCCGCCCGCGCGGGCGCCGCTTCGGTCACCGCAGTGGACCTGTCGCTACGTTCAGTGGCCGCGGCCTGGCTCAATACCCGCCTACACCGGGTGCGGTGTGCCGTGCACCACGGCGATCTGTTCGAACCCGTGGCCGGCAAGCGGTTCGATCTCATCCTGGCCAACCCGCCCTATGTCCCCGCGGCCACAAACATGCTGCCCCGGCACCGGATCACCCGATGCTGGGACGCCGGCCTCGACGGACGCGCCGTGTTGGATCGCATCTGCACGGGAGGACCAGCCCTGCTCGCGCCCGGCGGCCTGATGTTGCTGGTCCACTCAGCCGTCTGCGATGACGACGTCACCCTGCGCCGCCTGGCCGATGCCGGCCTACACGCTGAGGTCCTCACCCGCGCCACGGTGCCTTTCGGCCCCGTAATGCGGCTTCGCGCGGCCATGCTCGAAGCCCGCGGACTCGTGGAACCAGGGCAACGCGACGAGGAACTAGTGGTAATCGGGGCCAGGCATGCAGGCTGAACCGGTCCGGCGCCAGGTCACCGTCACCGAGGAAGGACCGGTACTGGTGCACGGGCCCATCGAGGTCACCCTCGATGACGGCCGGCGGGTGAGCTCCGACCGGGCGGTCACCGCGCTGTGTACGTGCCGCCGTAGTCGTCGCTACCCGTTCTGTGACACCAGCCACCGGCGACGGTCACGCAATCGCCCCGCCGCCGCGAGGAGCTCAGTACCTCAGGGGGACGGGATGTTGAGCACCACCGCGCCCCAGCCGGTGTGTCAGTCCACCCTTCCGGAGCCGCGCGGCCCGCTGTCCACCGCCGTGCTCGCCACCCTGCGCGGCAGCACCGCAGTGCCTGATGCAACCGAGATCGGGTCAGCCGTCATCGAGCAGGCCGACCCGCACGGTGACGACCTGCAGCTGGCGCTGTACTGCTGCTATGAGTTGCACTACCGCGGTTTCGCCGAGGGCCCCGATGATCCAGTCGCTGACGGTCTGGAGTGGCACCCGGGACTGCTGGGACTGCGTCGGCGGATGGAGCAGGTCTTCCTCACCGCGCTACGGTCCGACGTCCCGGGCGGAACCGACGTCACAGCCGAGATCAACACGCTACTCGTGGAGGTCGTGGGCGCGAGCGGCGTGTCGCATCACCTGTGCCGCGCCGGCCAGCTCTGGCAGCTACGCGAGTACATCGCCCACCGCTCGATCTATCACCTCAAAGAGGCTGATCCGCAGGCGTGGGTCATCCCCCGGCTGAGCGGGCCGGCCAAGGCGGCGCTGGTGGCCGTCGAGCACGACGAGTACGGCGCGGGCGACCCGCAACGTATGCACGCCCGCCTGTTCGCCGACATGATGACCGAGCTCGGCCTGTCCCCCCGATATGGCGCCTACCTCGACGCCGCGCCGGCCGCCACCCTGGCCGAGGTCAACTTCATGTCGCTGTGCGGGCTGCACCGCCAGCTGCGCGGCGCGCTCATCGGCCAGTTCGCCACCGTGGAATTGACGTCGTCCCCCGGCTCGAACCGACTGGTCCAAGCCATGCAGCGGTTGGATTGCGGACCCGCATCGATCCGTTTCTACGCCGAGCACATCGAGGCCGATGCCGTGCACGAGCAACTCCTCCGACGGGGCGTGATCGCTCCGCTGCTTGCCGCCGAACCTGAACTCGCCGCCGACGTGGTGTTCGGCATCCAGGCCAGCACCCTGCTGGCCGACCAGTTTTCCGACCTGCTGCTGAGTCGATGGCCGCAGGACCAGACCACGTTGCGCAATCCCCTCCCGGACGCGCCCGGGCAGGATTGACCGGGGATGCGCGTTTCGAGGACGGCGTGATGCACCACGCATCATGAATCCGGCACCGGTAGCCCACGGGCGGGCATCGTGATCCTCGCCCGGCTACCAGGGGTGCCGCACGGTCGCGTTTGTGGCACGGACCCGCGATGATCGACGCGGCTAGGGTGCGGAGGTGCTGAGCCCCGGTAACGACTCCTACCTCCGCTACCCCTGCCTGCACGGCGATCTGGTGGGTTTCGTCGCCGAGGACGATGTGTGGCTCGCCCCATTGCAGGGTGGCCGGCCGTGGCAGCTGACCTGCGACCACGCGCCGACCAAGGACTTGCGCTTCTCTCCCGACGGTGAGTACCTGGCGCACCTCAGCCAGCGCGATGGGATACCCGAATTGCACGTCGTAGCCACCGCAGGCGGCCCGTCGGTGCGCACGACGTGGTGGGGCGACTCCCACGCCCGCGTGCTGGGCTGGGCCGACGCCCGCCGAGTGCACGTGGCCTCCGCCGTGCGGGAGCCGTTGCGGCACCGCACGTGGGCTCGTGCGGTGCCGCGCGACGGTGGACCAGCGCAGCGTCTGTCGTACGGCCCGATCACCGCGTTGGACGTCGCGGCAGGAGGCGGGGTGGTGCTCGGCACCGGGTTCGGCGGGCGTCGGCGCGACCACGCGATGTGGAAGCGCTATCGCGGTGGCACGGCTGGGCGGCTGTGGGTCGACCCCGAGGGGACCGGGGTCTTCGTCCGGCTGCTGCCGGAGCTGCACGGCCAGCTCACCGCGCCGATGTGGGTGAGCGGGCGAGTGGCGTTCCTGTCCGATCACGAGGGTGTGGGCAACGTGTACTCCGTCTGGCCGGATGGCTCTGAGCTGCGCAGGCACACCGACCACGACGACTACTACGCCCGGCATGCCACCACCGACGGGCAGCGCGTCGTGTACGCCGCCGCCGGTGAGCTGTGGCTGCTTCACGATCTCGCTGCCGACTCCCAGCCACACCGGCTGGAGCTGCCCACGGGAGGACCCCGCGCTGCGCACCTTTCCGCACCGGTGCCCGCCGGCAAGCACCTCGGCGATGTCGCCGTCGACCGCACCGGCCGGGCGAGCGCGGTAGAGGTGCGGGGCAGCGTGCAGTGGGTGACGCACGCAGACGGCCCCGTGCGCGCGCTAGCGACCGGCTCGGGCGGGCGTGCCCGCCTGCCCCGACTGTTGGGCGAGGACGTGGTGTGGGTCAGCGACGCCGAGGGTGAGGACGCGCTGGTCGTGTCCGCCCGGGACGGCGCAGGCCAGCGCACGCTGGCAGCGGGTCGGCTGGGGCGGGTGATGGGCCTCGCAGCCGCACCGGATGGCAGCCGGCTCGCGGCGGCCCCGCACGATGGACGAGTGCTGCTGGTCGACCCCGCCACCGGCGCGGACACCGAGTTGGCCCGCTCGGAGTACGGCGCGGTGGCGGACCTGGTGTTCTCCCCCGACTCCCGCTGGCTGGCGTGGACGCATCGCGGCCCGCACTCGCTGTGTCAGATCAAGCTGGCGCGGGTGTCCGACGGCACCGTGGTCGATGCCACCGCGCTGCGCTTCGTCGACTCCACGCCCACGTTCACCCTGGACGGCCGTCACCTGGCCTTCTTGTCCATCCGCACCTTCGACCCCGTGTACGACTCGCAGGTCTTCGACCTGTCGTTCTCCGTCGGCACTCGCCCGCAGCTGCTGCCGCTGGCGGCCACCACCCCGTCGCCGTTCGCCCCCACGACGCAGGGTCGCGCCAGCACGCCCGCCAACGACAGTCGGGACCTCGACGAGGTGACCGTGGTGGTGGATCTCGACGGCCTGGCGGAGCGGGTCGTGCCCGTACCGGTGCCCGCAGCGCGGTACTCGTCGTTGGTCGCGACGAAGGGCGGCCTCGTGTGGCTGCGCAAACCGCTGCACGGCGTGCTCGGTGATGATCTTGCCACCCCTGACGCCGACGCCCCGCGCTCGGTACTCGAGCGCCTGAACCTGGCCACCGGCACCTCGACCGTGCTCGCGGAAGACGTCGATGACGTCTGGGCCAGTGGCGACGGCACGCGCCTGGTCATCCGCGACCGCAAAGAGCTACGGGTGCTGCCTGCCGAGCACCCGGCCAAGAAGGACGCCGAGCGCGGTGACTCGTCAGCAGCCGTCGATGTCGATCTCTCGCGGGTGCGCGTGCAGGTGGAGCCGGCCGCGGAGTGGCGCCAGATGTTCGATGAGGCCGGGCGCCTGATGCGGGACAATTTCTGGGTGGCCGACATGGCCGGCAATGACTGGCCTGCCCTGCTGGCGCGTTACCGGCCCCTGCTGGCGCGGATCGCCACCCGCGACGACCTGTCCGACTTGCTCTGGGAGGTGCAGGCCGAGCTGGGAACGTCGCACGCCTACGAGTCGCCCCACGCGAGCCCGGTGCAGGAGGCGCGACGGCTGGGCCATCTCGGCGCCGACATCGAACGTGGCGAGGACGGGCTCTGGCGGATCTCCAGGGTGCTACCTGGGGAGAGCTCGGCGGGTGCCGGCCGTTCCCCCTTACGCGCACCGGGAGTGGCCGTGCAGCCCTGGGACGCACTGATCGAGGTCGACGGGCGCGCTGTCGACTCGGTGACGGGGCCCTGGCCGCTGCTGGTGGGCACCGCGGGCAAGCCCGTCGAGCTGCGGCTGCGGGCGGTCGGTTCCGACGACGAGCGCACCGTCGTCGTGGTCCCGGTGGCCGAGGAGATGCCGCTGCGTTACCACGACTGGGTGGCCGACCGCCGCGCCGCGGTGCACCGGGCCACCGAGGGCCGGGTGGGCTACCTGCACGTGCCGGACATGATGGCGCTGGGCTGGGCACAGCTGCACCGTGACCTGCACACCGAGATGTCGCGCGAGGCGGTAGTGCTCGACGTACGCAGCAACGGCGGCGGGCACACTTCGCAGCTGCTGGTGGAGAAGCTGGCCCGCGTGCTCACCGGATGGATGGTGCCCCGCGGCATGCTTCCCCACACCTACCCCAAGGACGTGCGACGGGGCCCGCTGATCACCATCACCGACGAGAACGCAGGTTCCGACGGTGACATCGTCACCGCGATGATTCAGGAGCGCGACCTCGGCCCGGTCGTGGGCATGCGCAGCTGGGGTGGCGTGGTCGGTATCGGGCCTGCGACCAAGCTGGTCGACGGTTCCACGGTGACCCAGCCCCGCTATGCCATGTGGGTGGTGAACCGGCGCTGGTCGGTGGAGAACTACGGCGTCGACCCGGACGTGGAGGTGCCCGTGCCACCGCAAGCGTGGGCCGAGGGCCTGGACCCGCAGCTGGACGCCGCGCTGGAGCTGGCGCTGGCGGCCTTGGCGCAGACGCCCGCAGCCACCGCACCGACCACCGACGACCGCCCGGCCACCTCGACACCGCCCTTGCCGCCCCGACCGTGAGTACCTGAGCCCAGACAGCACTTGCCGGACCTCGACAAGCCGACCGAGGCGGTCGTCGTGCACTGTTAACCTCCCGGCTTGCCCGATGTGATTCCGGACCGCGACGCTGGCCTGTGGAAGCGCCCCGCCGCAATCCGGCGGGGCTGTGTGCAGTGGTGGGAAGGACCGTCGTGTGTACGACTACGACCTGTTGGTAATCGGGTCCGGGCCCGGCGGTCAGAAGGCGGCCATCGCGGCCGCCAAACTGGGCAAGCGCGTGTGCATGGCCGAGCGCCGCAACATGATGGGTGGCGTCTGCGTCAACACCGGTACGATCCCGTCGAAGACGCTGCGGGAGGCCGTGCTCTACCTCACCGGTTTCGCACAGCGGGAGATGTACGGCGCCAGCTACCGGGTCAAGTCGGAGATCACGATTGCCGACCTGCTGACCCGCACCCAGCACGTTGTTGGTCGCGAGGTCGACGTGATCCGCAGCCAGCTGCTGCGCAACCACGTCGACCTGCTCGGGGGCACCGCCCGGTTCGAGGACCCGCAGACGGTCGCAGTGCAAGGTGAAGCCCGCGGCGACTACACCACTGTCACCGCCGAGAAGATCGTGATCGCCACCGGCACGAGGCCGGCCCGACCGGCCGAGATCGAGTTCGACGATGACCACGTGCTCGACTCCGACGGCGTACTGCGGATGCAGCGGATACCCCGCTCGATGGTCGTTGTCGGGACCGGCGTGATCGGCATCGAGTACGCGTCGATGTTCGCGGCACTCGGCACCCGGGTGACCGTTGTCGAGAGGAACCCGCAGATGCTGGAGTTCTGCGACCCCGAGGTCGTCGAGTCGCTCAAGTTTCACCTGCGCGACCAGGCCGTTACGTTCCGCTTCGGCGAGGAGGTGGCCAAGGTCGAGATCGCCCCCAAAGGAACGGTCACGAGCCTCGCCAGCGGCAAGCGGATCGCGGCGGACATGGTGATGTACTCTGCGGGCCGCCAGGGCGTCACCGACGAACTCGACTTGGAGAAGGCGGGGCTCGTCGCCGACCATCGCGGCCGGATCACGGTGGACCGGCAGTACCGCACTGCGGTCCCGCACATCTTCGCGGTCGGCGACGTGATCGGTTTCCCGGCGCTCGCGGCCACCTCCATGAACCAAGGACGGCTCGCGGCCTACCACGCGTTCGGTGAACCTGCCCGCGAGCTGCGGGAACTGCAGCCGATCGGGATCTACACGGTGCCCGAGATCTCCTACTGTGGCAAGACCGAAGCCGAGCTGACGCAGTCCTCAGTGCCCTACGAGATAGGGATGGCCCGCTACCGCGAGCTCACCCGCGGCGCGTGCACGTCTTCGGAACCAACGCCACCGACCTCGTGCACATCGGGCAGGCCATCATGGGTTGCGGCGGCACGGTCGACTACCTCGTCGACACCGTCTTCAACTATCCCACGCTCTCGGGGGCATACAAGGTGGCGGCGCTGGACGTCACGAACAAGATCCGTGCCCTGGACGCGTTCGCCGGGCGGGGCCTAGTGTATGCAGATATGTTT
>QHBY01000450.1 GCA_003244245.1 Pseudonocardiales bacterium | reverse complement strand
GTTCAGGACACAACAATGCCGCTTAGTTTAAGACGGTCACCGAACCCAGGCACGGCGCTGACGGGAGCCCGACACGCAGAGATCACGGTTTGTGTGCCGTCGACGACATAATTTGTCGCTGACGGCACACAAACCGTGATCATGAGCCCTGGATGACGGTGCGGCTACTGGGACACCTGCTCCTACACCGGTGGCTTGCCCCCTCCCCGCCGCAGGAACGAGCTCGTCGATGAGGATTGTCTAGTCGTACGTCTGCCCGCAGCATGGGACTTGAGCGAAGGAGATTGATCAACTTGCGTATCCACCGTGTGGTCGGGATGCTCGCCGTCGCTGTTACTGCCTGGGGACTACTCGCCGGCTGCGGCAGCAAGACCACCCCCAACCCCGCCCCCACGCCACCACGGGCTACGAGCAGCGCAGCGGCCAACCCCCAACAGCAACACAACCAAGCCGACATCGTCTTTCTCCAAAACATGATCCCCCACCAGGCCCGGGCCATCGCGATGTCCCAGATGGCCAGCAACCAAACGACGTCACCGCAGGTGAAAGATCTCGCCACTCGGATCACCACCGAGCAGAGCCCGCAGACCCAGCAAATGAGCGATCTACTCACCGCATGGGGCGCTCCGCTCCCGGCCACCCCCGCCGGCATAGGCACCATGGGCGGCCTGGGGCACGGTCAGGCGCCCGCGACGATGGGCGGCACCGGGTTCGACCGGATGTTCCTCCAGACAATGATCGTCCATCACCAGGACGCGGTAACCATGTCCCAGACCGAGCTGACCCTGGGCAGCAACCCCGCCACCCGCAACCTCGCCCAACAAATCATCAGCGCACAGCAAGCCCAGATCAGCGAGATGCAGGCCCTGCTCCAGGTGATCTGACCGCGCCGGCCAAGCGGGTGAGCCGCCTAGCGCCCGCGTCCGGTCTTTTCTTGCAACCGGTCGATCAGTTCAGACGCTTGGGCCTTGGTCAAATCGGCCGGGACGTCCTGCCCCGCCTCCCGCGCCAGCGTCCCGAGGTAGCTGCGCTGTGGTCCGGTCATCGGCTCGTCGCGGGTGACCCAGTCTTCGGGATCCTTCTCGGGTGAGCCCATCGATGCGTTAGTCATGCTGCGCTGTACCCGATCCGGGCCGGCCGAAACCAGAGTGGCACCGGGACGGCTGGTCGGCTGCCGACCGCGACCGCTACCTGGGCCCGTGGAACCACCGCAGCCGCGATGGCCAACTACCTCGTCACCCTCGAACTCCCAATCGACGGCGCCACCTGTTCCGCGGACCACCAGCCATTCGGCTGAGGGATCGCTGAAACCTCGGCTGTCTGGCCCGGGTCTTCAGGGTCAGCTCAGGTCCGGGTCGCAACGTGGATGACAGCGGCGGCCGAACCGTCGCCGCGTCGCCTCTACCGAAGGGCCACCATGATCACTGCAGGGAAGAAGACACTGCTAGCCGCGGCGGCTGCCCTGGCCGTCGCCGGAACCGGCACCAGCCTCGCCTACGCCCAAACGCCCACTCCCACCACCCCGACTGCGGAGCTGCTGCCCAGTCAGACTGCGCCGGGGGCAGCAGCCAAGCCAGGCGCCCACCATCGGGGCTGGTTCGCTCGCGTCGAGCATGGCGAATTCACCGTGCACACCAAAACCGGCGAGCAGGTGAGCGACGTGCAGCACGGCACGGTTAGCGCCCTCGACGGTGTCAACGGCCAGTCGATCACCGTGAGGTCGACCGACGGGGTCACCGCCACGTACACCATCGACCCGCAAACCAAGGTTCGTAAGGACAAGGCGACGGCGTCGATCAGCCAGGTCGCGGTGAACGACCGGGTCGCGGTGGTTGCCACCAAGACCGGCAGCACCGCCACCGCCAAGCGCATCGGTGACGCCGGCCCCCCAAGTAACGGGCAGGTGGGTCGGCCGAGGGCGCTGCGTCCTGATCGTCTCTGTGGATCTTCAGGCGCGACGGTGCAGGATGGCCAGGTGGCGCAGGCGAGGGTTCTGGTGGTCGAGGACCCAGGAATTGCAACCGCGGACCGGGAACGGATCTTCGACCGGCTGGTACGGCTCGACACGGCGCGAACTCGGCCGGACGATCAGACCGGCGCCGGGCTTGGTCTGGCGATCGCTCGAGGCTTCGCCCGGGCCCACGGTGGCGACTTGCGCTGCGTGGCACCCGCAGCGGGGGTGACCGGAGCAATGTTCTGCCTGGAGCTGCCCGGCTGAGGAACGCGACGCCAAGCACCGCATGACTGATGATTTTCCTCGATGTGTCCGAATCGCCAGATCCAGAGTGCCAGGATCCGGGTCAGCGCGAACAATCCGACGATGAAGAAGCCGATACCGTTGAGGTTCAGGTTTCCGATCAGGGCGGAGTGGACCCGTTCACCTCGATGTGCCGTCGCGCGGATGCTGTGTTTGGTGACGCGGCTCGACACCCGTGCCGCCGCACGGCGGACTGGTGTGCATCATGAGCGGAGAGCGATACTCCTGCTGACAAAGGAACTCCACTGGTCCGAGAAGATCGCAGCCGATCGTGGATCTTGCCGGTTGGCCGATGTCGCTACGGACCCGCAGCCAGGGGTCGAGCTACCAAATGATTGAGATCAACAGCCGCGAGGAGCTGATCAACGCCCTCGCCGAGGCCGCCGAGCTCGAGCACGGGCTGCTGTGCCAGTACGTTTTTGCCGCGTCCACCCTTAAGCAGCATGTCGAGGAGGGCGTCACGTGGCCGCAGACTGAACTGATCCGAGGGTGGAAGAGGGCGCTGCTCACTGTCGCCCGCCAGGAGATGGCGCACCTGGGTACTGTCTGCAATCTACTGACCGCCGTGGGCGGCGCGCCCCATTTCATGCGGTTGAACTTCCCGCAGTCGGCGAGCTACTTCCCGGCCGACGCCCCGTTCACCCTCCGGCCGTTCAGCGAGGCCACGCTGCGTCGATTCATGCGCTTCGAGGAGCCAGAGCCGCAGGCCATCCGCGCGTTCGCCATCGCGCCCGGCCCGATTTCCTACCAGCACGTCGGTGAGCTCTACCGCAGTATCGAGCACGCGTTCGGGTCTCTCGACGAGCGGACGCTGTTCATCGGGCCGGTTGCCGACCAGGACGACAACGAGTGGTCGCGTGGCCTGCACCTGTGGCCGGTGCGCGATCGGGCAAGCGCGCACAAGGCCATCGAGTTCATCATCCGTGAGGGCGAGGGGATACCCCAGCATCGGCAAGGTTCGCACTATCAGACCTTTGTAGACGCGCACGCAGCTCTGGTCGCCGAGCTCGCGTCCGACCCGTCGTTCGCCCCGGCTCGACCGGTGGCGGTCGACCCGGTGACGCGCCAGCACCGGGACGCCCCGCTGGGCGGAACCGTCATCGGTGACCCGAGGACGCGCGAGGTGGCGGAGTGGTTCTCCGTCAGCTACGAAACGACGCTCATGATGCTGGGCCAGTTCTACTCGTTCGGCCCCGAAACACCCGCGCAGCGCGAGGAGCTGCGTCAGGCGGCGCGCGAGATGATGAGTGGCGTCGTCCGGCCGCTCGCCGAGGTGCTCACCCAGCTCCCGATGGGTGGGGATCACCCGGGACTCAATGCCGGGCCGGGGTTCGAGCTCTACGGCGATGTCCACGTCTCCCCGCATCCCGAGAATGCGTGGTACGTCATCCTCGAGCGCTTGGCTGTGGAGTCGGAGCAGGGTCTGACGCTCGCCATGGAGCCAGACGCGCATCCCCGCATTCAGCTCTGCGCGGAGAACCTCGGCCGGATCGGGGACAACCTGACCCGGGCCATTGAGGGCGGATTCCCGACGGGGCCGTCACCCGGATTGGCGCGGAAGGCCTCGCTGGTCAGGCCGGCCACCGACGGCCGGCTCCAGCGTCCGACCCGGACGGCCACCGCCCGCTACGGCACGGCCGCCCGGACGGAGAACGGATCATGAGCGCGCTGAACCTCGCGTTCGAGGGCTTCGTGCAGGTCCGGCTCGCGACGGACCCCGACCCGGCGGACGAGCCACGCGGCGTCAGCGGCTGGACTCACGCGGTCGCTGGGGAGCCCGACCTCGACCGTGTCCTGGTCCTTCACGAGGACGATCCTCGCCGGGTGGCACGTTCCCACGGCCCGTGGGCCGACGTCACCGTGCGCAGCGTGACCATGGACGGTACGGCGGCCTCGCAGCATCCGCTCGTCGGCGCGCGGGTCGACCTGCTGGACGCGCCGAAGTTCGAGGGCCGAAACTGGATCATCGCCAGCGACGGGGCGGAGCCGATCGACCCGGTCCACCTGCGGGTCTCGGGTGCGGGCGTCGTATTGGACAAGCGCGACATCGTCAGCGGTCCCGACGGCGCCGAGATCCCCTTCTACCGGATTCCCCCCGACGTCCTCGCGCGGCGGATGCCACAGATGCAGACCGACGAGACAGCACGAGCCGAAGTGTTCGCCGCCCTCGGCGTGCCCGGCGGCGACCCGGTCGCCTGGCGCGCGGAGCGCAAGAAGACGCTGCTCGACGAGCTCCGTTCGCCAGGCGTCGCCCACGACGTCGTGCAGTCCACGGCGCTTCGCACCCGGATCCTCGATCTTGACCTCGGTGGCCCCGCGGTCGGCACAGTGGGCGTGCGGATGCTCTACCGCTTCGCCCTCCATGGCCCTGGCACGGCCTCTGACGCCCAGGGGATCCTGCCGGGCACGCCAAAGGTCGACGACGACTGGCCGCTGGAATTCTGGGTCGGCGGCTGGGACGCCGACGCGTTCTGCATGTTCATGCGGGGAACGCTCACCGTCCCGCTTGGCTGAGAGCGCGACGGCTGCGAGGAGCTAGCGCAGCACAGGTTCGTTCATGAGCTAACTGTGCCGGACTGCACCTCTCGTCCTCTAACGGGACGCCCACGTGGTGAGGAAGCGGGCGACGTACTGCCGCTGCCAAGGCGTCTCTACCGCGCGGGCATCGTAGAGCTCTCGTACGAACGCCACTGCCTGCTGCGCTGCTACACCGTCCAGCACCGCCATGCAGGCCAGAGCGGTGCCGGTGCGCCCTCGACCGCCACCGCAGGCAACCTCCACCCGCTCGGTCTCGGCTCGGCGCCAGGCCTCGCGCAGTGCGTCCGCGGCGTCTTCGCGGTCGATCGGCAGCCGGAAATCCGGCCAGCGCACCCATCGCATCTCCCACTCCGGCAAGGCCGGTGCCTTGCCGAGGAGGTACACCGCGAAGTCCGGCTCCGGCCCGGACGGCATCGGGTGCCGCAGGCCACGCCCTCGGACAAGCCGACCAGAGGGCAGGCGCAGGACTCCGGCGGCGGTTGTGTCCCAAGGCTGGCTCATGATTCGCAGGCTAATTGCTCAGACGCCATGACACGCCCACTGGGCTATCCCTGAGGGTTATTCACGAGCC
>QHBY01000449.1 GCA_003244245.1 Pseudonocardiales bacterium | reverse complement strand
CTTGACACAAATAGAAGCGTCAAACTAAGGGGGAAACTCCCGCTAGGCCCAGCGCGAATCCTCCGTGTGGAGGCATGCCGTGTCGGAAGGCCTGGAGGTAGGACTCGTAGGGCTCGGTGGGTTCGCCGCGTTCGGCCAGGGCTCGTCGGTAGTCGTCGTAGTTGTGGAGTCGCTGCCCCCCGGTGACTAGCTCGAGGCCGCGAAAGATCAGGTCGAAGGAGTTGGTCCAGTACAGGTCGTCCGGCTGAGGGTGGGTGTAGAAGGGACGTTTGGTGGCCGGGTAGCCCTCCACCGCGAGGAAGTCGGACCCGAACTGCTGCTGTGCCCACCGACCCAGGTGGCGTTCGTGTTCCGGAGCGAGGTCGGGCTCGGTGGGGTCAGCGTCGACCAGGGCCAGCGCGTCACGGAAGTGGATAGTCGGGATCTCCTCGGGCACCTCGGGTAGGTCGGCTCCAGCCAGCGTGGCGTCGCCGGAGGCCGACTGCCGGATTTCGGTGACCATCGAGTGCAGGACGTCGCGGAGCACGGCCAGCACGTCGCGGTGGTCGGTGATGAAGCCGAGCTCGGCGTCGAGGGAGACGTATTCGGCGAGGTGGCGGACGGTGTCGTGGGGCTCGGCGCGAAACACCGGACCGGTCTCGTAGACGCGTTCGAAGACTCCGACCATGATCTGCTTGTAGAACTGGGGTGACTGGGCGAGGTAGGCCTGGCGGCCGAAGTAGTCCACGGTGAAGACGTTCGCTCCCGACTCGGTCGATCCGCCGACGAGTTTGGGGGTGCTGACCTCGGTGAAGTCTTGGGCGTCGAGGGCTCGGCGGAATCCGCGCATCGAGGCCGCGGCAAGTCGCCAGATGGCCTGTTGAGTGCGGTGGCGCCACAGCACCGGTGAGTGCTGGTCGCCACAACTCAGCCGGTGGCGTGGCTGCCAGTCCGCTCAGTGGCCTGATGTGTGGGTGTGTCAGCTCGAGGCCGCCGGGTGCTTTCAGGTTGGCCGTCACTGTTCCCTCGACGCTGACCACGGTCTCTTCGCTGAGTTGGTCGAGTTGGTCGCGGTCGTCCTGCTCACCGAGTACGACCTGGGTCAAGCCGCCTCGGTCGCAGCGGCGAGAACCACCGGAGCGACCTCGTGACGAGCACGCGCAAGGTGCCGTAACGGGACGAGCAAATCGATGACGTGGACCTGCTCTACCAGCTCGATGGCGAGTCCGATCACATCTGCGGTGAAACGATCGGGCGCTCGCTCGGCGAGCGCTGCCAGACGCCGTGTTGCACCACCTGAGGCATCAAGGTCAGGTTCTACACCAGGTTCGCAATCGAGAACGCCCATGTCATCGAGCGCACCCACCATCGCCGGATCGGCACCGGCGACAAGCGCTCGACGCCGTCGACTCGCCGTGCCCACTCTCGATGCCGCTGTTCAGTAACCAACCGTTCCATCTCGGCAGCAGTTGCAGCCTGGGCCGCACGCCCCTCCATCACGGTAGCGAGATTGGGCATGCCACCCGTAGGGCGGCGATGCGTGCAACCGACGCAATACGCCTTGTAGAAGTCGCTCGCGATTAAGTCGAGGTTCATTGCCTGGTTGCCGCGAGCAACCAGGCAATGAACCTCACGCATGTTGATAGGCAGACCAGTGGCCTCCTCGGCCATACCTCGACCACCACACTCCGTGAAGATCATATTGAGGCAGTGGCGCCGCGCCAGTTCCACCGTGACCTGGTTCGCCTTGCCCAACTGCAAGGTGTCCTCCCAGACTCGCTCGGTGTGGCTGCTCACGGAGAGATTCTCCCACCTCGTCGTGCTTCACCTATCCATGCGTCACTGCCTGCGTTGCCGACATGCTTGGACGGCAGTGGAGCGAAACGCACTCTTCTGCCGCTGATGCTGTGCGCGCGCCAGCGCATCGCGGGGACGGCAGTCCGGCCGCCGCTGGTCACTGTGGTCTGCCATGCTGTCCGCATGCTGGCCCATCAACTGCTGCTGGTCACCACCGACCACCTCATGGCGGCGGGGTTTCTCCAGACTCTGCGCCGGGCTGTAGTGGCCTTCCTTGCCGTGGTCTTTGCGGTCGGCCTGCTGGCCGGCGGGACGTTGGGATTCTTCCTCGGACGGGCGGCGGGCCGGCGCGGATGACCTGATCTTCAAAGATCAGCACTTCATTACCTGGCTGTCTTGGCGCGTTGGCGTCGCCCCAGCGCTGCGGTGGGCGCCGCTGACTCGCGCGATCCAAACGCTCACCAGCGAGCTGCACCGGCGGCTCCTCGATGAGCCCACCCGATAGCGTGGTCCGCAGCGTTGTCGCGGGCAAGCCTGGTCCCGTCCGCCCTCCCGAAGACAAGACGCAGCGGAACGTCCGCACATGCCGCGACGGGGTCGTTCGTCATGTCCAGGCCGATCATCGTCGTGGGCATGAGTACTTCAGACGCTTCGTCCGGTGGCGATGATGTTGTATTGCGGTTGGCGTGTTCGGCTTACTTGGCGCGGTTCACTGGCAGCTCACGGTTACGCACAGAGTCTGATCTCCGGCTCTTCCTCGGCTGGTGCGCAGAGCGCGAACTGGCCCCGCTGGAGGCGGTTCGGGTGCAGATCGAGCGGTACGCGCGATGGATGCAGGAGGTCCGCCGGTTCAAGCCTTCCACGGTGTCGCGGCGAATGTCCGTGGTCACCGGGTTCTACCGCACCTGCGTGATCGACGCGGTCCTGGAGCATTCTCCCGCAGAGTATGTGCGCCGACCGGTGGTCTCGAATGAGTCACCCACGCTGGGCTTGTCGCACTTGCAATTCTAGGCACTGCTCACCGCAGCGCGCGACTCGCAGAACCCGTTCGACTTCGCGTTGGTCGCGATGCTCGGCTTGCTCGGATTGAGGATCTTCGAAGCCTGCCGGTCCGACATCGCCGATGTCGGCGAGGAGCACGGCCATCGCGTTCTCCGCGTCGTCGGCAAGGGCTCGAAGGTGACCCTGGCCCCTCTGCCACCGGCCGTGGGCGGCCCGCCGATCGCGCGATCAACAACCGAGAATCCGGGCCGATCCTGCTCAACCGGCAAGCACGCCGGATGGACCGGCACTGCGCCACCCGACGGCTCCACCGCCTCGCGCAGGTCTCGGTGGTCCGGTTACCGCGGATGCACCCACACATGCTGCGGCACACCTTCGTCACCACGATGCAAATGAGCGGAGTTGCATTGGGCACATCATTCGGCAAGATCCGTGAACTGCTCCTGCCTGCTACGTCGCCGTTCGGACTGGATCAGGGTCGGTCGGTGGAGGACTCGTCACACGCATCCTGACCAGGCGATAGATCCCGCTGTTGCATTGAATGCCACGATGTTGCAGTCGATCCGGTGGCAGCCTGCGCGGGATAGTTGCATCAGATGCAACTGATCAGATCGGCTGCCGCGTCGCTTCCGCTCCTCAGCGCGCTGAGCGCGCCTGCGGTGCGGGTCGACTTGCCATCGAGCCACTGGGGGCGTTCGCGCGGTTGGAACATTGCTCTCTACCAGTTTCGACGCCGGCGTCGACCTCCGCGATGTCCAGATCGCCGCCGACACGCCGACCCCAGAACGACCATGCGCTACGACCGCGCACGGAAGAACCTCGACCGGTACCCCAACTACATCCTCGCCGCCTACATGGCCTCCGGAACCTGACCCGAACGCACGACTTTGCCGAAGAGCGGATCTTGCGCACGATCACGAGCGCTGGAGATGATGATCGCCGATGTGCGCCGGGCTTGGGCCGCGACGCCCTCGAGTTTCAGGCCCCCGGCATAGGTGGTGTGAACCCATGCGGCCATGTGGTTGTGTTGTCAGCGATCACGCCGGTGAGGTTGGCCTCGCGGAGCTCTGCATTGGTGAGGTCCGCGCCGAGAAGTACTGCCCCGCAGAGGTCAGCTCTGGTCAGGTTCGCTCGGCAGAGGTCGGCACCCGACAGGTCGGTGTTGCGGAGGAGAGTGTCCGACAGGGTGGCGCCGGCAAGCTTGGCGCCGGCGAGGTGGGCGCCCTCAAGGTTGGAGTGTGCGAAGCACACGTGCGGGATGTCCAATCCGTCGAGCTCGGCGTTGCGTAGGTCGACTCTCTCCGACTCTGATCCAGCGCCGTCGAGGATCATCGCCCGTCGGCTGAGTGCGGCGAGCGCGGCTCCGATGTCGTCGGCGACGCCACCTTGCAGAGGTCTGCGCTCCGTCGGCACCTTGGATTCCGGGTTGATGGGCGGCCAGGGTGCGTGCCGGCGAACGAACGCTGTGAGCAGGGCGTGGGCGTGACCACAGTAGCGTGCGTCGAGTTCGGAGAGTTGTTCCAAGGCGTAGACACCGCCGTGCCGAACCGACACCTGGTCACTGGCCAGTTGGTCGATAGCCTTGGTGAACAAGTCGATGGTGTGTCCCTCACGGTTGGCGCGTACTTGACGCAGCGTCATCACCGCGCCGAGAGCGACGCCGCCAAGCGCGAGGAGCCCACCGAATCCCTGCAACAGGGTGGACCGAACGTCGTTCTCCGCCTTGAGCCGATCCACCGTCGTGAGACCTGATCCACCTCCCACAATCCAGCGGGTCCAAAGACAACGCACACCGACAGCGCCCCACCAAGCACTACGGCAGCAAGGAGCACCGCCGTCACGACCTTGGCGAGGCTTCGGTCACTCATAGTCTCCCTCAAACCAGGAGGCACCTGGCAATCCCCCGAAACCGTAGAGACTTCGCTTAGTGTGATCTTGTGGTTGGGTCGTGTTGTTCGCGCCGCGTGTGAGTGGGGGCAGGCGCTGGTGGCTGCCCGCGCTGTGCGCCGGTTGGGGGCCGTCGAGGCTCCGGGGTCAAGGGCGGCCGTAGGCCGTCGCCTCGGCGATCGCGTCAGCGACCCTTGAGGCTGGAGGTGGGGCCCCCGTACCCTGCGCGGCGCGTTGTGGAGTTCAGCGGCGGCGTAGCCGCCTCCGTTGTCGTTGTGCTCAAGGGTGCGCATCTTTGGTCGGGCCACCTCGGTGTCGGTGTCGGGGTCTTCGGTGTCGGGGTCGGTCTGGTGGGCCAGCTCGTAGTCGATCGGGGAGATCATCCCGAGGGAGGAGTGCCGGCGCGTGCGGTTGTATTCATCGGCCCAGGCCGCGACCCGTTGGCGCGCGTGCGCCTTGGTGGCGAACTGCTCACAGGAGCGCAGCTCGAACTCCAGCGTGGAGTGCCACGATTCGATCACCGCGTTGTCCAGCGCCGATCCCGGTCGGCCCATCGACTGTCGGACGCCCAACCGGGCACAGGCAGCGCGGAAGCGCCCGGCGGTGTACTCGCTGCCCCGGTCGGTGTGCAGCACCACCTGACCGACTTGCCCGCCCCGCACCGCGACTGCCATCGCCAACGAGCCGTAGGCCAGCTCGGCGTCGTGGTGCTCGCTTAAGGCGAACCCGAGAATGCGCCGCGAGCACATGTCTAGCACGCTGGCCAGCTGCAGCTTGCCCTGCGCGGTGTCGATCTCGGTGCCGTCGCCGAACCAGCGCTGGTTCACCCGTCGTGCGGTGAAGTCCCGACCCACCAAATCCGGGGCGTGCCAGCGGCCTTTGCCCGGGCGGGTCGTGCTCCGGCGGCGACGTTTGGCCCTGGCGCGCAGCCCTTGTTCGGCCATGATCGCCGCGACGGTGTTCTGGCTGACCGCCAGCCCATCGCCCGCAGATCCGCGGTGATCCTCGGGGCGCCGTAGCTGCCGCGGTGCCGGGCGAACAACGCCGCGATCAGCGCCGCCAAGGCTCTCCGCCGCGCCCGCCGGGGCGAGCCATCGCCGTGGCGCCACTTATACAACCAAGCCTGCGAGACCCCCAATGCCCGACAGGCCACCGCGTGCGGCACCCCGAAC
>QHBY01000448.1:933-2369 GCA_003244245.1 Pseudonocardiales bacterium | reverse complement strand
GGGCTGGCACAGGTCCCGGACCGGGTCGCTTGCGAGTTCGAGGAACGCGCGAGCATCGGCCTCGGCGCCCGCGAGCGCGCCCGTTCGGTAGCGGCTCCAGGCGCGGATGGCTGAGACCAGTCCAAAGCCACGCGCCGAGCCGCGCTGCAGCGCGTCGGCGAGGGCAGCGCTCAGCTCGCGTTCGGCAAGCTCACCGCGACCGGCGAGCGTGAGCGCGATCGAGGCGATGTGGGATTGGGGGCTGTCGGCGGTGACCTCCTCGATCAGGCGGCCGTCGGCGAGCGCCGCCTCGGCGAGCGTGGCGACCTCCTTTGCGGTGCCGTCCACCAAGGCGCGCTCGAAGGCAATCATTGCCAGCACGTTGCGCGGCGCCGATGCTCCGAGGCGCTCGACGGCCCGGTTGGCTTGGCGCACGATCCCGCCGGTCATTCGCCGCGCCGACAGGTCGGTCTGTGCTAAGGCGAGCAAGGCTATCTTCATCGGCTTGGCGGCGTCGGGTCGGTCGCGCATCGCCTCGAGCGTCTGGAGGGCAATGGTGGTCGCCTCGGCCATCTCCCCTTCGTAGGAGAGCACCAGTGTCAGCTCGATCGTGGCCTGGACCTCAGGCCAGGGGTCGGTTGCGAGCTTGCGCGCGGCGGCGAGGTGCTCGCGCGCTGCTGGCTCCCCTGCGCGCGCTTCGGCTGAGCCGAGCTCGACGAGGACCTCGGCGCGCTCCTCGGGAGGCTCGGCTAGCGCCCGGCGCAGGTAGCGACTGGCCACCTCGGGCGCTCCCTGGGCGAGCGCGCCGCGGGCTCCGGCGCGAAGCGTCTCGACGACCCAGGCGTCAGCGGCCGGCTCGCTGGCCAGGAGATGCACGGCGATCGCGTCGGGCTCAGCCGCCTCTGCGGCCAGCAGCCGCGCGGCGCGCGCGTGGGCCCGTGCTCGCTCTGCCTGCGCCATGTCGTCATAGATCGCGCTGCGCACGATCGGATGCACGAAGCGAAGCGGGCGCTCTGGCGCGAGGATGGCAGCGGCTGCGAGGAGATCGGCGGCGCTGCCTGCTTTCTCGGGCTCGAGCCCCGCCAGCGGGGCGGCGTGGGAGAGCGCGGCGCGCTCGCCCAGGATCGCGACCGCCCACGCAAGCGCCGGCGCCGCCTGCGGAAGGCGCTCGAGCCGCGCGAGCACCGCTGCGGCGACGCTCCGCGGGGCGAGCCGCGTGACCGCCGGACCTCCAAGCGAGCTCGCCGCGCTCTCGGTCAGCTCGATGAGGGCCTCGGAGAGCAGAAACGGATTACCGCGCGTGGCTTCGTGGCAGGCTGCGCAGAGCTCGTCGGTACTCGCCTCTCCAAGCCTCGAGCGCACGACGCGCGCAAGAGCCTCTTCGCTGAGCGGCCGCGGCTCGATCGGTCGCGTCCCGAGCTCCTGCCAGAGGGCGCGAAGCAGATCGGCTTCAGCGC
>QHBY01000448.1:687-887 GCA_003244245.1 Pseudonocardiales bacterium | reverse complement strand
ATCGGCCCAGTGCGCGTCGTCGACCGCAAGGACCGTCGGCGCACGCTCAGCGAGATTCGCTACGAGCCAGTACAGGCCGTGCAAGACAGCGTAGGACGGGTCGCCGGAGCGCTGGGCGTCGGCCGCAGGCTCGGCGAAGACCGCCTCTGAGAAGCTTGCCGCACCCGCCATCAGCTGCTCGCGATCGGCCGGCGCGGCCG
>QHBY01000448.1:426-609 GCA_003244245.1 Pseudonocardiales bacterium | reverse complement strand
GTCTTGCCGATCCCCGCCTCCCCCTCGATCAGCGCCAGACGCCCAGACCCACCCTGCACGTCTGAGATCAGCCGCTCAAGCGCAGAGAGCTCGGCCTCGCGCTCCAGGAGGGGCTCTTCCGCCGTGAGCTTCATGTCGTCTGGCGGCGCGTCAGCCTTGCCTCCGTCAAAGCCGGTCCGGCTC
>QHBY01000448.1:0-382 GCA_003244245.1 Pseudonocardiales bacterium | reverse complement strand
TGGCGAAGCCCCGCCGCCAGCAGGATCATCCGGTCATCGCCCAGGGCAGCGACCCCGTTGAGCTCCATCGTCTTCGACCCGTTGGTTGTCAGCTCGAATCAACCCCAAATGGGAGGCAGGACCATGTTTCACAAGTCAACCCGTACATCTAAATCCACCAACCATAGGTTTCATCCAGGCATCGGCGGGCTGAGCGCCATCGCGGCGCTGTTCGTCGCGCTGGTCTCCCTGGCGGCGGCCAGCGTCCAAGGTGACGGTTCCCACCAGACCGCGCTGGCGCGCTCCTCGAAATGCCAGAGCGCAAGGGTTGGCGACATCTACGCCCGCCAGTGCTCGAGTCCCAAAGGTTCGCGCGGCCCGCGCGGCCCGCGCGGGCTCACCG
>QHBY01000447.1:8683-29915 GCA_003244245.1 Pseudonocardiales bacterium | reverse complement strand
AACACATAGAAGCGTCAGGCCGTCAGACGTTGGGTAGGGGCGAGAATCGGTGAGAACTATCGAGATATGTTTCCGCTGCTCACCCGACGTTTTCTCGGAGGAGCGCCGGGTCGACTCCGGCCAGGGAAGAGATCACCCAGATCTACGAAGGAACCAACCAGATCCAGCGCCTCGTCATGGCCCGCGCCCTGTTCAACGACTAGCAGCCACCTGCCGTGCCAAATACGCGCCAGATGGCAGCGATGGCCGAAGGGGTATAACGGGGAGCCACGGGGACACCGGTCGTCGCTCTCCGACGATGGTCCCGACCAGTCATCCCAGGTCAGGGACCATTCCTACAGCGTGGCGGGTCAAGGATTCGAANNCCTTGGAAGGCATCAGCCGACGGATTTACAGTCCGCTCCCATTGGCCGCTCGGGCAACCCGCCTGGAGGCCGGGTGCACCGGCCGGTAGTCACGATACACAGCCCGTGACGTCGGGTCGGATGGGGCCTGGCGAGTAAGGTCGGCACCGGCTCAACGGGAGGAGGCTGCGATGGCGGATCCGTCGTTCGATGTGGTCAGCAAGGTCGACCGGCAGGAAGTGGACAACGCGCTCAATCAGGCGGCCAAGGAGCTGTCGACCCGGTTCGACTTCCGAGGCACCGGGGCGAAGGCGACCTGGGCCGGTGACGAGGCGATCACGATCGAGGCTGAGACCGAGGAACGCTGCCGCGCCGCGATCGACGTCGTCCAGGGCAAGCTGGTCAAGCGCGGCATCTCGCTGAAGGCCTTCGAGGTGGACGATCCGGCCATCTCGGGCAAGGTCTACCGGACCACCGGACGCATCCTGCAGGGCATCAGCCAGGACAAGGCCAAGGAGATCGCCAAGGCGGTCCGGGACGAGAAGCTCAAGGGCGTGCAGGCCCAGATCCAAGGCGACCAGCTTCGCGTGTCGGGCAAGAAGAAGGACGATCTCCAAACCGTCATCGCCCTGTTGAAAGGCCGCGACTTCGGCGTCGCGCTGCAGTTCACCAACTACCGGTGATTTTCGTCAGTGCTTACCCCGCGCGTCCAGCGATTAGAAAGCGGCTCGGCATCCCTTGACTCCCATGAACCTCGGGTGCCGAGAACCCCGCTTCCTGCAGCAGCCTCCGGTAGGTATCTAGTGAATAAGCCTCACCCTCACGTGACCACGCAAGCATGACCACCGAGAAGAGATAAGGAAACGGATCATCGGCCGGACGTGACCCCGAAACGAAATCATGGATCACCAGCCGCCCGTCCGGCTTGAGCGCTTCGGCAAGCCGACACATCAGTTCCAGGCAACGCCGCTCGGAGAAGTGATGGAAGATGTGGCTTGCGATAATCACATCGTAGGGTCCACCCAACGCCACCTCGAACACGTCGCCGGCGACGAATTTCGTGCGCTCGCGCAGGCCCAGCCGATCAACGTTGACTTCAGTGTGCTCAAGCACGTTGGCCCAGTCGAGCAGGGTCGCTCGCGCCAGCGGGTGCTGGGCCGCAAGCGTCAGGGAGTAGAGACCACTACCGCAGGCGATGTCGAGAATATCCAGGCTTTCTCGTTGGCCAGCCCATTCCTCGACCAGCTCGGCAAGCGCATGGGAACCGGGTCCGGCAATTCCCGTACTCGACGACGCGAACGTCTCCCAGAACTCATGGCTGGGAGTCTCGGCGTGTTGGTCCAAGATAGTGCCACCGTGCCGGACCGCCTCCGCCAGACGTGGATAGCCCGTCCAGGTCCAGTCTCCGGCCAAGATGTTGACCACGCCGCCTAAATAGCTCGGCCGGCTGGTGACAAGGAATGCGTCTGCGAGCGGAGTGAGCCGGTAACCGTCGTCGCACTCAAGCAGGCCCAGAGCGGTCAGCGCGTCGAGAAGGATGCGCGTTCCGCGCTCGTCGGCACCAACCGCGGCCGCGATCGAGCTTGCCCGGTCCTTGCCATCAGCAATCTGATCAAAAAGCCCCAGCTGGACGCCGGCCCGGAGGATCGCCGTTCCCTGAAGCCCTTGAATCATCTGCATCAGCGGTTCAGGGGACACGAGCGGCCGGGAGGTCGACGGGGTAGCGTCATTGGTCATTAAAAGCCTCCGGTCGAGTGTCATCACTCAGAGATCTCGTCGGTTGCCACCGTCTGTCTATCGCGTAGCCGGCTGTTGATCGTTACTTGCCGCCCCAACGCGTCCATACGGACAGCCGCTGGCTACCCGGCCGAGCCGCGATCAAACTAGTCACGGACACTGGTGCCGGTGAAGGGAATCGTCTTGGCCGGGGGCAGTGGCACCCGGCTGTATCCGATCACCCAAGCCGTCTGCAAGCAGTTGCTTCCGGTGTACGACAAGCCGATGGTGTACTACCCCCTTTCGGTGCTCATGCTGGCCGGGATCCGGCAGATCCTGATCATCTCCACTCCCGCCGACCTGCCGCTGTTCCGACGCCTGCTCGGTGACGGCGCCGCGCTGGGGCTGCAGCTGAGCTACGCCGAGCAGGCCCAGCCCAACGGCTTGGCCGAGGCCTTCGTGATCGGCGCGGAGTTCATCGCCGACGACCCGGTCGCCCTGGTGCTGGGCGACAACATCTTCTACGGTCCCGGTTTCTCCGGCCGGCTCCGGCAGTGTGTGGCCGGCTTGGACGGCTGTGTGCTGTTCGGGTACCCGGTCAAAGACCCGCGGCGCTACGGCGTCGGCGAGGTCGATGCCGCCGGCAAGTTGGTCTCCATCGAGGAGAAGCCGGCCGCTCCGCGCTCGAACAAGGCGATCACCGGCCTGTACTTCTACGACAACGACGTGGTGAAGGTCGCTCGCTCGCTGACCCCATCCGCCCGCGGCGAGCTGGAGATCACCGACATCAACGCGCATTACCTGCGCCACGGCCGGGCGACGTTGCTCGACCTGGGCCGCGGGTTCGCCTGGCTGGACACTGGAACCCACGAGTCGCTGCTGGAAGCCGGCCAGTTCGTCCAGGTACTGGAACACCGCCAAGGCGTGCGGATCGCCTGCCTGGAGGAGATCGCGCTGCGGATGGGCTACATCGACGCCGACGCCTGCTACGCACTGGGCCGCTCATTGGCGAAATCGGGCTACGGCCAGTACGTCATGGACATCGCCCGCTCCATCCGTTGACGCACCGGGTCAGGACAGCTCGCGACGAGCCATCTCTTCGAGGCGGTGCACCCGGTCGGCGATCGGCGGGTGGGTGGAGAAAAACCGTGCCGCGCCCTCGCCCGGCCGAAACGGGTTGGCGATCATCAGGTGAGACTGCGCGACGACGGCAGGGGCCGGGGCGAGTGGCGCCACCGCAGTGCCGTGCTCCAGCTTGCGCAGCGCGCTGGCCAGCGCCAGCGGGTCCCCGGTGAGCTCCGCGCCGGAGGCGTCGGCCTGGTACTCCCGCGACCGGCTGACCGCCATCTGCACGATGCCGGCCGCGATCGGGCCGAGCAACGCGATCAGGATCATGGCCAGGGGGTTGGAACGTTCATTGTTGCCGCCACCGAACAGTCCCGCGAATAGCGCCAGGTTCGACAGGGCCGTCACCATGCCGGCCAGTGCTCCGGCGACCGAGGAGATGAGGATGTCCCGGTTGTAGACGTGTGACAGCTCGTGCCCGAGCACCCCGCGCAGTTCGCGCTCAGTCAACAGCTCGAGAATCCCGACGGTGCAGCACACCGCGGCGTGCCGCGGGCTGCGGCCGGTGGCGAACGCGTTGGGTGCCTGGGTGGGGCTGACGTACAGCCGGGGCATCGGCTGGCGCGCGTCGGTGGCCAGCTCCCGCACGATTCGATACATCATGGGCTGCTCTGGCTCGGACACCGGGCGAGCGCGCATGGTGCGCAACGCCAGCTTGTCGGAGTTGAAGTAGGCGTAAGCGTTCATCCCGACCACGAACACCAGCGCAATGAACACGCCGCTGCGGCCGAAGAACGAGCCGATCAGCACCACCAGCGCAGACAGCCCACCGAGCAGCAGCGCGGTCTTCAGCCCGTTGACGTGGTTGTGCACAGTCCGTCGGCCTCCCCGGTGTGTTCGGGCTCCGCCCAGTCCAACGCGCCGGCCGGCCGTCGGGTTCCGTGGCCCCCCGCCCCATACGTCAGTCGCGCGTTCTGGATGCAGACCGCGCAAACAGGGCACGAATAGGCGCGGTCTGCATCCAGAACGCGGACGCGGGAGACTGACCAGCATGGACGTGGTTGTGGAGCGGTGTGGTGCGGTGGCTGTTGTGACGGTGTCTGATCCCACCCGCCGCAACGCGTTGAGTCTGGAGCTGTCCGACCGGCTGGCTCGGGTCGTCACGGCGTGTGACCACGACGGGTCGGTGCACGCCATCGTGATCACCGGTGCTCCGCCGGCGTTTTGCGCCGGGGGTGATCTGGGTGCGCTCGCCGCTGCCGGTGAGGCTGGCTCCGAGGCTGATCTGCGTCGCATCTACGCCGGATTTCTCGCCGTCGCGAACGCCGCGGTGCCCACCGTCGCCGCCGTCAACGGGCCGGCGATAGGTGCCGGGCTGAACCTGGCGCTGGCCTGCGACGTGCGCCTGGTCGGCCCAGGCGCATCGTTCGACGCGCGTTTCCTGCAGCTGGGCATCCATCCCGGCGGCGGCATGACGTGGCTGGCGCAGCGCGCCGTCGGCCCCCAGGTCGCGGCGGCGATGGCCCTGTTCGGCGAGCCGCTCGACGCCCGGGAGGCACTGCGGACCGGCCTGGCTTACCGCCTGGTTGAGGTCGACGGTGACCCCTGGTCCCCCGCCGCGCATGAGGCGGTGGTGACCGCCGCGGTGGATCTCGGGCGCCGGGCCGCAGCAGCTTCTCGTGACCTCGTCGTCGCCACCAAGGCCGCCCTGCGAGCCACCGCCACGATGCCCGAGCACTCCGACGCAGTGACCTACGAGACGGCCCCGCAGCTCACCTCACTGGTCTCACTGATCCCACCAGTCCCAGAAAAAGGTGGGTAGGTCCGCTGCGGACGTGCCGCTGGCGGCGACTTTGCCGGAAAGTTGCCGCCAGCGGCACATGCGTACGCGACGACAGTCCTTCTCCGAGGGTTACAGACAGTGACAACAGTGGCGGATAGCGAGGCGAGACCCAGGCCGGGTCAGCAGGTGCGGGCGGCTAGGTAGTCGGTGACTGAGGCTAGGGCGTCGCGGGCGGGGCAGGCGGGCAGCACTGCGAGTTCGGCGCGAGCGGACTCGGTGTAGGAGCGCAGGGTGCGCACCGCCCGGTCCAAGCCGGGTGACTCGCGCAGCAGCCACAGGGCCTCCGCGATCAGCGCGTCGTCGGCCAGCGGCCCGGCCAGCAGGACGCTGAGTCGGTCGACCCCAGGGCCGCCGTCAGTCAGCGCGTAGAGCATCGGCAGGGTGCGGACCCCCTCCCGCAGGTCGGTCCCTGGCGTCTTGCCGGATTGGGCGGATGGCGAGGCGATGTCGATGATGTCGTCGGAGATCTGGAACACGGTGCCGATCTTCTCGCCGAACCGGCGCAGCGCGTCGATGCGCTCCTGGGGGGCGCCGGAGAACATCGCGCCATACCGGCCCGCGGTGGCGATCAGCGAGCCGGTCTTCTCTGCGATCACCGCCAGGTAGTGCGCCACCGGGTCGGCGCCCTCGGCGGGTCCCATGGTTTCGCGCATCTGGCCGGTGACCAGCTCGGCGAAGGTGCAGGCGATGATCCGCACCGCGTCCGGTCCGAGGTCGGCTACCAGCCGGGACGCATGCGCGAACAGGAAGTCGCCGGTGAGGATCGCGACGGTGTTGTCCCAGCGGGCGTTGGCGCTCACCGCCCCGCGGCGCATGGTGGCCTCGTCCATCACATCGTCGTGGTAGAGGGTGGCCAGGTGGACCAGTTCCACGACCGCGGCCGCGCGCACCACGTCCTGTGGGCGCCCGTTATCAGGTCCGAACTGGCCGGCGAGCAGGGTGAACAGCGGCCGGAACCGCTTGCCACCGGCGTCGACCAGGTGCAGCGAGGCCTCGGTGAGGAAGCGGAGCTCGCTTTGCACCTCCCGGTGCAGCAGCTCCTCCACCTGCGTCAAGCCATCCTCCAGGAGGGCGCGAAGCGCGGGGTCGGCCAGCTCCACGCCGGCGAGCTGCTCGGATGTCGACCTGCTCACCGGATCAGGAGCCGAACGCGCCGAGCGCGGCCCAGTTCAGGGCGAAGGTGGGCACGACGCCGAGCAGCAGAGTGATCACTACGCCAAGGGTGATCGCTGCGGTGGTGAAGGCCCCGGGCACGCTGACCGTCGGACCGTCGATGGCAGGCTCGCTGAAGTACATCAGCACCACCACCCGTAGGTAGAAGAACGCCGCCACCGCGCTGGCCACCAGCGCTATCACCACCAACGGGGCCATCCCGTCCGCCAACGCGGCGCTGAATACCGCGAACTTCCCGGTGAACCCGCTGGTCAGCGGGATACCTGCAAGCGCGAAGAGCAAAAAGGCGAAGACCGCGGCAGTCAACGGGGAGCGCTTGGCCAGCCCGGCCCACTGCGAGAGGTGGGTGGCCTCACCGTCCGCGTCACGCACCAGGGTGACCACGCCGAACGCCGCGAGGGTGGTGAAGCCGTAGGCGAGCAAGTAGAACATCGTGCCGGATAGGCCTTGGGCGGTCAATGCGATCGCGCCGACCAGCAGGAATCCGGCGTGCGCCACCGACGAGTAGGCGATCATGCGCTTGACGTCGGTCTGGGTCAGGCCGAGCACCGCACCGATCACCATCGAGGCGATCGCGACGGCCCACAGGAGGCCCCGCCACTCCCAGCGGGTGCCCTCGAACGCCACCGTCAGCACCCGCAGGATGGCGCCGAAGGCGGCCACCTTGGTACACGCCGCCATGAACGCTGTCACCGGCGTTGCCGCGCCCTGGTAAACGTCCGGGGTCCAGGTGTGGAAGGGCCCGACTGAACCCTTGAACAGCAGCCCGATCACCAGCAGCGCCAGTCCACCGAACAGCAACGTGTCCGGCCTATTGCTACCCGCTGACGCCTCGGCGATCCGGGACAGGGTGACCGAGCCCGCGTAGCCATACAGCAGCGCGACGCCGTAGAGAAAGAACGCTGAGGAGAATGCTCCGAGGAGGAAGTACTTCACCGCCGCCTCCTGGGCCAGCAGCCGGCGGCGCCGGGCCAGGCCGCACATCAGGTACAGCGGCAGGCTGAGCACTTCCAGCGCGACGAACATGGTGAGCAGGTCGTTGGCCGCGAGGAAGACCATCATCCCGCCGAGGGAGAACAAGAACAGCGGGAAGACCTCGGTCTGCATCACCGTCTCGGTCATGGTGCCGGTCACCTGCGCGCGGTCGGCTGCGGTGTTCGGACGAACCGAGGCGTCGGCGCTGAACGCGCCCCCGGGCTCCACCGATCGGTCCGCGATGAGCAGCACCGACGCCAATCCCAACGCCAGCAGCGTGCCCCACAAGAACAGCGCCGGGCCGTCGACGGCGATCGTCCCTGCCAGCGTCACCACGTTGCGCCCGTCAGCGGAGAACGAATAGAGGTGCACACCCAGCGCCGCACCTGCTGCGCCCAGCGTGAGCAGCGTCAACGCGACCTGCGCCGACCACCGGGCCGAGCGGGCCACGAAGGCCTCCACCAGCACCGATAGGCACGCCGCCCCGAGCACGATCAGGACCGGGGCGATCGCCCCGTAGTCGACCGTAGGCGCCTGCAAGTGCGGCACCTGCGCCGCAACTCCCACTCCCACTTCACCGCCGAGCACCTCAGCGACCTCCCTGCCCGACGACTGGGTCGGACAGGCCGACCTCGGTGAGCGTGGCCCCGACCGACGGGTTGATGACATTCAACACCGGCTGGGGGTAGAGCCCGAGCAGCAGGATGAGCGCGACCAGGGGCGCCAGCACCGCGACCTCACGGATCGACAGGTCGGGGAACCGGGCACGCTGGCGCTGCGCCGCAGTCTCCGGCGCCATCGTGGAACCCGGTCCCTCCAACGTCCCCACCACGGCCGCGCCCCGCACCGGACCGTGCATGAGCCGCTGGTAGAACCACAACACATACAGTGCGGCCAGGATCATCCCCGTGGTCGCCAGGATCGTGTACACCGGCTGCCGCGGGAAGGAGCCGATCAGCACCAGGAACTCCGAGACGAACGAGTTGGTGCCGGGCAGCGCCAGCGAGGACAGCCCGGCCACCAGCATCATCCCGGCCAGCACCGGAGCCAGCACCGCCACCCCGCCGTAGTCGCTGATCAACCGGGAGCCACCGCGGGCCATCAGCATCCCGACGACGATGAACAGCATCCCGGTGGAGATGCCGTGGTTGACCATGTAGAGCACCGCGCCGGCCTGTGCCTGGGTGGAGAAGGCGAAGACTCCCAGTGCGATGAAGCCGAAGTGCGCCACCGAGGTATAGGCCACGAACCGCTTCATGTCGGTCTGGCCGACGGCGAGCAACGCCCCGTAGAGCACCCCGGCGACGGCGAGCACCAGCACCAGCGGGGCCAGCGCCCGCGATGCGGCGGGGAACAGCGGCAGGCAGTAGCGCAGGAAACCGTAGATGCCGACCTTGTCCATCACGCCGACGAGCAGCACGCCGGCACCCACCGGGGCCTCCGCACCGGCGTCGGGCAGCCAGGTGTGCAGCGGCACCAGCGGCGCCTTGATCGCGAAAGCGATGAAGAACCCGAGGAACAGCCAGATCTGGGTGCTCTGCGGGACGCTCCCGGCGATGCGCACCAACGCCGCCCAGTCAAAGGTGCCGTGACCCAGCCGGTTCCCGCTGACCACGAACAAGCCGATCACGCTACCCAGCATCACCAGACCGCCGAGCAGCGAGTACAGGAAGAACTTCACGGCCGCGTACTGCCGTCGCGGGCCGCCGAAGCGACCGATCAGGAAGTACATCGGCACCAGCATCACTTCGAAGAACAGGTAGAACAGGAACACGTCGGTGGAGACGAAAACCCCGATCAGCAACGACTGCAGGGCCAGGAGCAGGGCGTAGAAGCCCGCCGGTGTGCGGTCCTCGGGCAGCTTGTCCGCCCACGAGGAGCCCATCACGATCGGCACCAGCACGCTGATGAGCGCGATCATCACCAGTGCGATGCCGTCGATACCGAGCGCGAAGCTGGTTCCGAAGGCCGGTATCCACGGGATGGACAGGATCAGCTGCAGGCGCCCGCCACCCGGGTGGTAAGCCGACCAGGCCAGCGAGGCCAGTACCAGCTCTCCCAGCGCGAAGGCCATCCCGGTGGCCTTGGCCACCGTCGGCGCCGAGCGCATCGGGGCTACCACCACGCTGCCCACCAGCGGCAGCAGCAGCATCGCCAGCAACAAGCCCCCACCGGTGGATGCTGCACTCATGAGTAGCTCACCGCCAGCAGGAAGGCGATCACCACGATCGCGCCGCCGAGCATGCCCAGGGCGTAGCTACGGACGAAGCCGGTCTGCAGCCGGCGCAACCGACCCGAACTGCCACCCAGCAGTGCCGCGGTGCCATTGACCACCCCGTCGATGCCCTTGTTGTCCACGAAGACCAGCGCCCGGGTGAGCCAGGTGCCGGGTCGCGCGATGATTGTCTCGTTGATCGCGTTGGCGTAGAGGTCGGCCCTGGCGGCGGCCACCGGCAGCGAGACCCGCTCGGGCCTGACCACCGGCACGGGGTTGCGGCCGACGAACAGCCAGGCGGCCAGCACACCCAACGCGGAGACCAGCACCGTGAAGATCGGTACCAGCGCAGGGGGGAACGGGGCCTCTGCCGGTACCAGCGCGCCCACCGAGGGCTCCAACCAGTGCGCCAACCGTTCACCCGAGACCAGCAGGTATCCGACGATCAGCGAACCGATCGCCAGCGGCACCATCGGCACCCACATCACCGGCGGGGACTCGTGCGGGTGGTATTCCTGGCCGTCGGCGCTGCGCAGGTTGCGCCAGCGCTCCTCGCCGAAGAACGTCATGAGCATCAGGCGGGTCATGTAGAAGGCGGTCAGTCCTGCCGCGAGCAGCGCGATGGTGCCGAAGACCCCCGCCGCGGCACCGCCCGCCGCGAACGCCGCCTCGATGATCGCATCCTTGGAGTAGTAGCCGGACAGGAACGGGAACCCGATCAGGGCCAGGTAGCCGCAGCTGAAGATGACGAAGGTGATCGGCATGTGCCGCGCCAGCCCACCCATCCGGCGCATGTCGATCTCGTCGTGCATCCCGTGCATCACCGAGCCTGCTCCGAGGAACAGTCCCGCCTTGAAAAAGCCGTGGGTGAGCAGGTGCACGATACCCAGGGCGTAGCCGGCGGGTCCCAACCCGACCGCGAGGATCATGTACCCGATCTGGCTGACCGTGGAGTAGGCCAGCACCTTCTTGATGTCGTCGTAGGCGCAGCCGATGATCGACCCGATCAGCAGCGTGATCACGCCGACCGCGGCGACGGCCAGCCGGCCGTTCGGGCTGAGGTTGTACAGCGGGCTGCACCGAGCGATCAGGTACACCCCAGCGGTCACCATCGTCGCGGCGTGGATCAGCGCCGAGACCGGGGTCGGGCCCTCCATCGCGTCGGGCAACCAGGCCTGCAGCGGGAACTGACCGGACTTGCCGCAGGCCCCGAGCAGCAGCAACAGGGTGATCGCCAGCAGGGTCGGCCCGCCGATCTCGCCGGCGCGAGGGAATACCTCGGAGAACTTCACCGTGCCCAGTGACCGCCAGATCAGGAAGATCGCCAGGGCTAGGCCGACGTCTCCGACGCGGTTCATCAGGAAGGCTTTCTTCGCCGCCGTCGCGGCGCTGGGACGGTCCTGGTACCAGCCGATGAGCAGGTAGGAGGCCAGGCCCACGCCTTCCCAACCGAGATAGAGCGTGACGAAGTTGTTGGACAGCACCAGCACGAGCATCGCCGCGACGAACAGGTTGAAGTACCCGAAGAAGCGTCGGCGCCCCGGGTCGTGAGCCATGTACCCGACCGCGTAGAGGTGGATCAGACCGCCGACTCCGGTGATGAGCAGCACGAAAGTCAGTGAAAGGGGATCAAGCCGCAGGCCGTAGTCGACCTGCAGGGAGTTGATCGCGAACCAGGTACCTAGTCCCAGCTCCCGGGTCCGCTGCGACGCGTCGAAACCCAGCGTCTGGGACAGCAGCGCCACGCCGTAGCCGAAGGCCGCGAGCACCGTCGCGCACCCCAGCAGGTGCCCCCAGGCGTTGGTGCGGCGACCACCGACCAGCAGCACCAGCGCGCCGAACGCCGGCAGCGCGACGAGCAGCCACGCGTAGAGCGCGAGCCCGCTCGCGACGCTTAGTTCCATTCGGCGAAGCTCCTTGCCTTCCGGGGGCGCTTGGGGGGCGAAGCCCCCCGGATCAGTACTTCAGCAGATTCGCGTCGTCGACCGAGGCCGAGCGGCGCGTCTTGAAGATCGCCATGATGATGGCCAACCCGACCACCACCTCAGCGGCAGCAACCACCATGACGAAGAACGCCATGATCTGGCCGTCCAGGGTGCCGTTGATCCTGGAGAAGGTGATCAGGGTCAGGTTCACCGCATTGAGCATGAGCTCGATGCACATGAACACCACCACCGCGTTGCGGCGCACCAACACACCGACGGCGCCGATGGTGAACAGCAGCGCCGACAGCAGCAGGTAGTACGACGGTGTCATTGCGAGACCGGTCCGTCCTGCTCAGCGGTGGTGGGTGGCACCGGTCCACGCAGGGAGCGAGTGTCCGGGTCGGCGCCGGCGCTGACCACGCTGCGGACGCCGGCATCCAGACGATTGCGGTTGGTGGACTCGATCAGCTCGGACAGCGACTCGGGGGCCACCGAGCCGTCGGGCAGCAGGGCTGGGGTGGCCACCGAGTTCATGGTGGCGAACACTCCAGGACCCGGCAGCGGGGAAGGACGCCCACCCCGGATCCGGGCCTCCACCCGCTCGCGCTGGGTCAGCCCGCCCTGCTTGGACCGCTCGGTGAAGGCCAGCACCATCGCGCCGACCGCGGCGGTCATCAGCAGCGCCGAGGTGAGCTCGAAGGGAAACAGGTAGTCGGTGTAGAGGATGCGGCCCAGATTGGCGACGTTGCCGCCGCCGGTGCTGTTGACCTTCACCAGTCCGACGGCGGTGACCCCGGCGAAAGCCCGGCCCAGCATCGACACGAGCAGCACGGCCAACCCGACCCCGGCCAGTGCCGCCGCGGCGCGCTGACCGCGCAGCACCTCCACCACCGAGTCGACGCTTTCCTTGCCCACGAGCATCAGCACGAATAGGAACAGCATCATGATCGCGCCGGTGTAGACGATGATCTGCACGAAACCCAGGAACGGCGCCTGTTGGACCATGTACATCGCACCCAGGCACAGCATGGTCTGCGCCAGCCACAGCGCCGAATGCACCGCGTTGCGGGCGAAGACCATGGCCAGCCCACCTGCCAGCGCGAGCGGACCCAGAATCCAGAACGCGACGGTCTCCCCGAGGCTGATCACCGGTGCTCCTCTCCCACTGCACCCGAGCGGCGCTCCAGGCTCGGCCCCTGCACGTAGTAGTCCTGCTCGGTGTCGCCCAGCCGCATCGGGTGCGGGGGTTGCTCCATCCCGGCCAGCAGCGGTGCCAGCAGGTCCTCCTTGGTGTAGATGAGGTCCTGGCGGTTGTCGTCGGCCACCTCGTACTCGTTGGTCATGGTCAACGAGCGGGTCGGGCACGCCTCGATGCACAGGCCACACCCGATGCAACGCAGGTAGTTGATCTGGTAGATCTCGCCGTAACGCTCACCCGGCGAGTAGCGGGCCTCCTCGGTGTTGTCCCCGCCCTCGACGTAGATCGCGTCCGCGGGGCAGGCCCAGGCGCACAGCTCGCAGCCCACGCATTTCTCCAGCCCGTCCGGATGCCGGTTGAGCTGGTGGCGGCCGTGAAAGCGCGGCGCGGTGATCTTCTTGACCTCGGGGTACTCCTCGGTGACGACCTTGCGAAACATCGTCGAGAAGGTAACCCCGAAACCCTTGACCGGATCAAGCAGTCCCATCGCCGTCCTCCTGCCTCGTCGGCGGCGCGCCATTGCCTGACACAGCAGAGCCCGACACGCCCGCACTCACCGCGGCGCGTCGAGGCGGCGATGGCGGCACCACCAGGTCCAGCGGGGGCAACGGGTAGTCCGAACCGGCGGTGACGATTTCGTGGGTACGCTCGACCGGCTGGCGTTGGGGTAGCAGGAAAGCGACGATCAGCAGCAGCACCAGCACGAAGCCGCCCACCACGAGGATCTCGCCTGGCGTGACGGCGGAGCCACGCAGCGCCCTGGCACCCGAGACCAGCACGATCCACACCAGACTGCCTGGCACCAGCACCTTCCAGCCCAGCGCCATGAACTGGTCGTAACGCATCCGGGGCAGGGTGCCGCGCAGCCAGACGAACACGAACAGGAAGACAAACGTCTTGGTGATGAACCACAGCGGGCCCCACCAGCCGTGGTCCAGCACTCCGCCGGCCAGCGGCCAGGGGGCGTGCCAGCCGCCGAGGAACAGCGTGGTCGCCATGGCCGAGACGGTGACCATGTTGACGTACTCGGCGAGGAAGAACAGCGCGAACTTCAACGATGAGTATTCGGTGTGGAAACCACCGACCAGCTCCGACTCCGCCTCGGGCAGGTCGAAGGGCGCTCGGTTGGTCTCGCCCACCATCGACACGCAGAACACCGCGAAGCTGGGGAACAGCAGGAACACGAACCACCATTGCCGCGACTGGGCCTCCACGATGTCCGCGGTGGACAGCGAGCCCGCGTACAGGACGACGGCGACGATCGACAGTCCGAGGGCGATCTCGTAGGAGATCACCTGGGCGGCCGAGCGAAGCGCGCCCAGCAGAGGGTAGGGCGAGCCCGACGACCAACCGGACAGCACGATCCCGTAGACGCCCAGCGAGGAGGCGGCCAGCACCACGAGCACCCCGACCGGCAGGTCGGTGACCTGCAGCACGGTGCGCGCACCGAAGATCGACACCTCACCGCCGAGCGGGATCACGGAGAATGCCGCGAACGCCGTGACCGTCGAAATCACCGGGGCCAGCACATACACCCAGCGGTCGGCCATCACCGGCGTGATGTCCTCCTTGAACGCCAGCTTCAGCCCATCGGCCAGGGACTGCAGCAACCCGAAGGGCCCGACGCGGTTAGGGCCCGGCCGCTGCTGCATGCGTCCGACCACCCGGCGCTCCATCCAGATCATGAACAAGGTCATGACCATCAGGAACGCGAAGATCACGACGACCTTCAGGATGATCAGCCACAGCGGGTCGTCGCCGAGCAGTGCTTCGGTGCGCGTCATGACCTGCCTCCCCGCGCCGTCTTGGCCGGTGCTGTGGTGCTGGCCGCCGCGCCGTTGCCGCTGCGCACGGTGACCACGGTGCCATGACCGGCGCAGAGGCTGGTCCGGACGGTAGCGGGTCCGGAGTTACCCGGGATCCACACCACGCCCGGGGGCAGGTCAGCGGCCGCAGCCGGCAGCGTCACCGAGCCACGCTGGGTGGACACCGTGACCCGGCCGCCGATGTGCACCCCGAGCTCGGTGGCGGTGGCCGCGGACATCAACACGACGGCAGGCCGGGCGGTGCCGGCTAGATGCGGCTCGCCGTTCTGCATTGACCCGTTGTCCAGCAACTGGCGCCAGGTGGCCAGCAAGGCCTCGCCGTCGCCGAGTTCCGGGACCGGCGCCGCGACCATCTGTGGAAAGCCCAGCCGGGCACCGGTGTACCTGCCCAGGGCGGCGAAACCGGCCCACGCCGCGGCCGGGGTCTGGGTGAACAGATCGACGTCCATCTCGACAGCGAGGCTGTCCAGTACCCGGCAGTCCGGCATGGTCGCGCCGCCACCTCGAGCCGGACCTATCCCCGAGCTGATCGTGGTGGCGAACTCCCGGCGGCGGCCCTCCCAGTCCAGGTAGCTGCCCACCTTCTCCAGCGCGGACGCGATCGGCAGCACGACATTGGCCGCCCTGGTCACCGCCGAGGGCCGCATCTCCAGGCTCACCACGAACCCGGTTCGGCTCAACGCCTGCTCAGCCAGCCGTGGATCCGGCAGGTCAGCGGGGTCCACACCACCGATGACGAGCCCACCGAGCTGCCCCGCAGCGGCCGCGGCGATGATGCCTTCGGTGTCGCGCCCCGGCCGGCTCGACAGCGTCACACCCCAGGCACTCTCGATCTCCGCGCGGGCCACCGGATCGGTGACCGGGCGGCCACCGGGCAGCAACGTCGGCGCCGCCCCGGCTTCCAGCGCACCCCGCTCACCAGCTCGCCGCGGGATCCAGGCCAGCCGGGCGCCGGTGCTCGTGGCCAGCCGCGCCACAGCGGAGAACAGCCCGGGCATCTCAGCGGCGCGCTCGCCGACCAGCAGCACCGCACCCGGCGCGCCCAACGCGTCGCGGGCTGGACCGTCGAGGGCATCGAGGGCATCGGGCTCGCCGCCGGGCGCCACCCGCAGCAGCGTGCCGAAGGTCCGGCGCACCGCGGGGGTGGTGAACTGGCCGAGATGCCACACCGGCATGCGACGGTCGCGGGCGGCGCGGCGCAGCCGGAGGAAGACGATCGGCGACTCCTCCTCGGGCTCGAAGGCCACGCACAGCACCGCGGGGGCGGCGCTGAGGTCGTCGTAGGTCACCCCGCCGGTGTCCGGTCCGATGCCGACCACGTGCGCAGCTAGGAAGCCCAGCTCCTCGGCCGAGTGCGGCCGGGCGCGGAAGTCGATGTCATTGGTGCCCAGCGCCACCCGGGCGAACTTCGCGTAGGCGTAGGCGTCCTCGACGGTCAACCGGCCACCGGTGAGCACTCCGACGCCGGAATCCCGGGCAGCCCGCAGTCCGGTGGCCGCCGCCTGCAGCGCCTCGGTCCACGACGCCGGCTTCAGCTCACCACCGAGGGACTCCCGGATCAGCGGCCGGGTGATCCGATCCTCGGCGCTGGCGTAGGCGAAGGCGAAGCGGCCCTTGTCGCAGTTCCATTCCTGGTTGACCTGCGGGTCGTGTCCGGCCAGCCGGCGCAACACGATGCCGCGACGCCAGTCGGTGCGCTGCGCGCAGCCGCTGGCGCAGTGTTCACACACCCCCCGGGTGGAGACCAGGTCGAAGGGCCGGGACCGGAACCGGTAGGCGGCGCTGGTCAGCGCGCCGACCGGGCAGATCTGGATGGTGTTGCCGGAGAAGTAGGACTGGAAGGGCTTGTCAGCGGCCACCCCGACCTGCTGGTCGGAGCCGCGCTCGAGCATGTCGATGAACTCGTCGCCGGCGATCTGCTCGGAGAACCGGGTGCACCGCGCGCACAGCACGCAGCGCTCCCGGTCCAGCAGCACCTCGGTGGAGATGGGGATCGGTTTGGCGAAGGTACGTTTGGTCTCGGTGAACCGGGAGTCCGCGCGGCCGTTGGACAGCGCCTGGTTCTGCAGCGGGCACTCGCCGCCCTTGTCGCAGATCGGGCAGTCCAGCGGGTGGTTGATCAGCAGCAGCTCCATGATGCCCTGCTGCGCCTTGTCCGCCACCGCCGAGGTGTGCTGGGTCTTCACGATCATGCCCTCGGCGACCGTGAGGCTGCAGCTGGTCTGCGGTTTGGGCATCGGGCGCCCGCCCATCTCCACCTCGACCAGGCATTGGCGGCAGGCGGCGACCGGGTCGAGCAGCGGGTGGTCGCAGAACCGGGGCACGATGATGCCCAGCCGCTCGCAGGCTCGGATCACCAGCTCGCCCTTGGGCGCGTCGACCTCTCGGCCGTCGATGGTCAGCCGGACATGCCCCTCGGGAACGGCGCGGCTGCCTGCTTCCTGCTGTGCCAGCGTCATCTGCGCGACCCTGCCAGATCGATCCGCGGCTCCGGTTTGGCCTGCTGACCTGGGCGACCGTGGGCGGGTTGGTTGGCGCACAGGTCCAGGAACTCCTGCCGGAAGTACTTGATGCCGCTCATGATCGGGCTGGCGGCACCGTCCCCGAGCGCGCAGAACGACCGGCCCAAGATGTTGTCACAGACATCGAGCATGGTCTCCACATCGGTGGCTGTGCCCTCGTGGCGCACCATCCGCTGCAGGATCAGGGTCAGCCAGTAGGTCCCTTCCCGGCACGGCGTGCATTTACCGCAGGATTCGTGCTTGTAGAACTCGGTCCACTTCATCACCGCCCACGGCACGCTCACCGACGTGTCGAAGACCATGATCGCAGTGGTGCCCAGCATGGATCCGGCCGCCGCCGCGCCCTCGAAGTCCAGCGGCACGTCCAGGTGCTCGGCGGTCAGCATCGGCGTGGACGATCCGCCCGGCGTCCAGAACTTCAGCGGGCCGCCCTTCATCCCGCCGGCCAGCTCCAGCAGCTCGCGCAACGTGATCCCCAGCGGGGCCTCGTACTGTCCGGGCCGCTGCACGTGCCCCGAAATCGAGTAGATCTTCGGGCCGGGCGATTTCTCGGTGCCCATCGTCCGGAACCAGTCCGCCCCGCCGTTGACGATGTAGGGCACGCTGCAGATCGTCTCGACGTTGTTGACCACGGTGGGTGCCTCGTAGAGCCCGGAGGTGGCGGGGAACGGTGGCTTAAGCCGGGGCTGGCCACGCCGGCCTTCCAGCGAGTCGAGCAGCGCGGTCTCCTCACCGCAGATGTAGGCACCGGCGCCGGCGTGAATCACGATGTCGAGATCGAAACCCGACCCGAGGATGTCTTTGCCCAGGTAGCCGGCCTGGTAAGCCTCCGTCACCGCCTGGTGCAGCCTGCGGTTGCAGTGCAGCATCTCGCCGCGGACGTAGATGAAGCACTCGTGGGCCCGGATCGCGTAGCTGGTGATGATGCAGCCTTCGATCAGCGAGTGCGGGTCGGCCATCATCAGCGGCACGTCTTTGCAGGTGCCCGGCTCGCCCTCATCAGCGTTGATCACCAGATACTTGGGCTTGGCCGCCGCACCGCTGGCCTGCTCGCCCGGTTTGGCCTGCGGGATGAAGCTCCACTTCAAGCCGGTGGGAAAGCCCGCCCCACCACGACCCCGCAGGCCCGAGTCTTTGAGTAGCTGGATCAGCTCATCGGGCTGCGCGGCCAGCGCGGTGCGCACTGCGGTGTAGCCCTCAAGTTCGGTGTACGTGTCGAGCGTCCACGATTTCGGCGACAGCCACCGCCGGGTCAACACCGGGGTGAGTGTCCGCTCGGTCACGGCTCCTCCTGCTGTAGTGGTCACTTCTTGGCCACAACGTCGGGTAACGGCGGAGGTTGGTCCGGCATCGCCGGCGCCTGCCAGCCGTTCTCCTCGGCGAGCTGGTTACCGGCCAGCGTTTCGGGCGCCGCCGAGGGCGCATCCACCGCGTCACGCAGCTGCTGGGGCTCACCGAAGAAGCCGGCCAGCTGCAGCTCGGTGCTGCGCCAGTCGGTCAACGGCGCACCGCGAGTCGGCGCCGGCCGGTCCCCACGACGCAGCGCATCCACCAACTCCACGGCAGACTCCGGAGTCTGGTTGTCGTAGAACTCGTAGTTCACCTGCAGCACCGGCGCCAGGTCACAGGCCGCCAGGCATTCGGCGTGCTCAAGGGTGATCGAGCCCTTGGAGCTCGGCTGTCCGGCGGTCTCCTCATGGCCCACCCCGAGCTGCTTACGCAGCCGGGCGTAGATCTCGTCGCCGCCCAGCGCTGCGCACAGCGTGTTGGTGCACACGCTGACCAGGTGCTCGCCGGCGGGTTGGCGCTTGTACATGGTGTAGAAGGTGACTACCGCGCTCACTTCGGCGGTGGTTATCCCCAACTGCTGCGCGCAGAACGCCATCCCAGCCTGGCTGACGTAACCCTCGACGCTTTGCACCAGGTGCAGCATGGGCAGCAGCGCCGATCGGGACCGGGGGTAGCGCGCGATGATCTCCTGGGCCCGCTGGCAGGTCCGCTCGTCGAACACGCTGGTGTCCGCCCGCACCGGTCGCTCCACCGGCACGTCCTGAACTGTGGTCAGCGTCGTCGGCGCTGCCTGGTCCGCGCCTCCCGCCGCTGCTACGGGCCGTGCGGTGAACGCCGGGTTGGCTGGGCGTTTTTTGGCGCGGCTCATCGGTCCACGCCTCCCATCACCGGGTCGATCGATGCCACCGCGGCGATGACGTCGGCCAGCAGACCGCCCTCGCTCATCGCTGGCATGGATTGCAGGTTGACGAAGCTAGGGTCCCGGATGTGCACCCGCATCGGCCGGGTCCCGCCGTCGGAAACCAGGTGGTAGCCCAGCTCACCGCGCGGCGACTCGACTGGGACGTAGACCTGACCCGCTGGGACCGCAAAACCCTCGGTAACCAGCTTGAAGTGGTGGATCAGCGATTCCATCGACTGTCCCATGATCTTGCGGACATACTCCAGCGAGTTGCCCATCCCGTCGGCGCCGATGGACAACTTGGCCGGCCACGCGATCTTGCCGTCTTCCACCATCACCGGGCCGGGTTCCAGCTTGTCCAGGCACTGCGCGACGATCTTCAGTGACTGGTGGATCTCCTCGACCCGCAGCACGTAGCGGGCGTAGCAGTCCGCGTCGGTGGAGGTGGGCACCTCGAAGTCGTACTCCTCATAACCACAGTAGGGCTCGATCTTGCGCAGATCCCACTCCAGACCGGCGCAGCGCAGGATCGGGCCGGTGATGCCCAGCTGCAGGCAGCCATCCAGCGGCAGGTAGCCCACCTTCTGCAGCCGCTGCTTCCAGATCGGCTGCCCGGTGAGCAACTTGTCGTAATCCGGTAGCCGCGAGTCCATCACCTTCAGGAGATCCCGGATCTTAGTGTCGTAGCCTTCGGGCAGGTCCTGTGCGACGCCACCGGGCCGGATGAACGCGTGGTTCATCCGCAGGCCGGTGAGGAACTCCAGCAGGTGCAGGACCTCCTCGCGCTCGCGGAACCCGGCGGTCATCCCGGTCAGCGCGCCGAGCTCCATCCCGCCGGTCGCGATCGCCACCAGGTGCGAGCTGCACCGGTTGAGCTCCATCAGCAGCACCCGGATCACCTGCGCTCGGCGCGGGGCGGTGATGCCGAGCAGCTTCTCGGTCGCCAAGCAGTAGGCCGCCTCGTTGAACAGCGGCGCCAGGTAGTCCGCCCGGGTCACGAAGGTGACGCCTTGGGTCCAGTTCCGATACTCGCAGTTCTTCTCGATACCGGTGTGCAGGTAGCCGATCACCGACCGCGCCTGGGTGACGACTTCGCCCTCGAGCTCCAGCACCAGCCGCAGCACGCCATGCGTGGAGGGGTGCTGTGGCCCCATGTTGACGACGATGCGTTCGTCGTGTTTCCAGTCCTCGACCAGACTGTCCCAATCACCGCCGGTGACCGTGTACACCCGACCCTCGGTGGTCTCCCGCGCCGTCGCGGCGTAGGGATCGGCCGAGCTGGTGGCGTCGCTGACCGTGTCGGCTGTACCGCTGCCGACGGTGTGCGCCGGTTCAGTATCCCCCTGTTGCCGTCGCGTCATCAGGAGTACGCCCTCCGCTGGTCCGGCGGGGGGATCTCGGCGCCACCCTTGTATTCCACCGGGATTCCACCGAGCGGGTAGTCCTTGCGCTGCGGGTGACCGTCCCAGTCGTCGGGCATGAGAATCCGGGTCAGCGCCGGGTGGCCGTCGAAGATGATGCCGAACATGTCCCAGGCTTCCCGTTCCTGCCAGTCCGCGGTCGGGTAGACCTCGACCACGCTGGGTATGTGGGCATCATCGACGTCAACAGCGACCTCCAGGCGGATCCGCCGCCGGTAGGTCATCGAGGTGAGGTGGTAGACCGCGTGCAGCCGTTGCGCGACCTCGGTGCCGTAGTCCACGCCGGATACTGAGCTGCACAGCTCGAAGCGCAGCGCCGGATCATCCCGCAGGGTGCGGCACAGCGCCAGCAGGTGCTCCCGGCGCACGTAGTAGGTAATCTCACCGCGATCCACGGTGACCTGTTGGATCGCCTCAGCGGGCAACCCGCGCTCGCGAATTGCGGCCAGCAGCTCGTCGGTGACCTCGTCGAACCAGCCGCCGTAGGGCCGCTGCGCAGGGGCCGGCACGTGAGCCGGCAGCGTCAGTCCACCGTACCCTGAGGTGTCTCCGGAGCCGACAACGCCGAACATGCCCTGCCGGGCCCGGCCAGCGACCACCCCGCCGTGAGACTCATGCCCGGCCTCCTCGGCCGAACTCAGCTCGGCCGAGCTGTACTGGCCGGGCGCGAGGCCCTTGCCGTTGTTTCTCTTGCCCTTGTTGTTGTCTGTCATTTCCGCTCACTGCTTCCGAGCTTCGACGACCTGGGACCGGCCGCTCCCCGATGGCCTGGGATCCTTCTGCGGGCCGTAGCGCACCGAGGAGGGCACCATCTCGGT
>QHBY01000447.1:0-8589 GCA_003244245.1 Pseudonocardiales bacterium | reverse complement strand
ATCGCGTAGTTGTTGAACATCCCTCCGGTGGAGGCACAGACGCCCATGGAGAGCACCCAGCGCGGCTCGGGCATCTGGTCATAGATCTGCCGCAGGACCGGGGCCATCTTGTTGCTCACGCGGCCCGCCACGATCATTAGATCGGCCTGCCGAGGAGAGGCACGGAAGACCTCCATCCCGAAACGGGCAAGGTCATAACGAGGTGCCCCGGTCGTCATCATCTCGATGGCGCAGCAGGCCAGCCCGAACGTGGCCGGCCACAGCGACGACTTCCGGGTCCAGTTGACCAGCTTCTCCACGCTGGTCAGCAGGATCCCGCTGGGGAGCTTCTCTTCCAGACCCATGATCAGTTCCAGTCCAGCCCGCCGCGTCGCCACACGTAGGCGTAGGCGAAGCCGAGCGTCACGATGAACAGAACGATTTCCACCAGGCCGAAGATGCCCAACGAGTCCGCGGCCACTGCGAACGGGTACAAGAACACCATCTCGATGTCGAACAGGATGAACAGCATCGCGGTGAGGTAGTACGCCACCGGCATCCGCCCGGCTCCCGCGACCGGTTGCGGGGACGGCTCGATACCGCACTCGTAGGCATCGAGCTTGGCCCTGTTGTACCGGCGCGGCCCGATAAAGGGCGCCGCGGCGAGGGAGAAGACCGCGAAACCCCCGGCTAGCAGGAGCAGCAGCACTAGGGGAACATAGGGCTGCAGCACTAGCGTCCCCTCCTCCTGCGTCTCATGAAGGTCCACGGCGTCATGAAGATCCCACCTCTACCCTACGTTCGGACCGGTCACGCGGTGCCCTCAGGCTAACCTAAAATCCGGTCCCGATCAGGCGTTATCGGCGATCGCCAGGTGTCGATCACACGCTGGGCGTCAGCCGGGTCATCGCTGTGATCACCCGGTCCATCGCGTCGCCTTCCCGGCTGTCGTAGAGGTTGGCCAGCAGCTTGAGCAGGAAGCGCATCAGGGTCGGGCGCGGCAAGCCGTGGCGGGTCGCGGCTCGCATCACGGCCGGGTGGGCGATCAACCGGCTGAACCCGTTGCCCAACCGGAAATACCCGCCCAACTCCTGCCGCAGCGCCGCGGGGTAACGTCGCAGCGCGTGCTCCCGAGCCAGCCCCTCGGGCCGGGCCAGCGCCTGGACCGTGCACTCCGCGGCGAACCGGGCGGACTGCATCGCATAGGCGATGCCCTCCCCGTTGAACGAGTTGACCATGCCGCCGGCGTCCCCGACCAGCAACAGGCCGTCCCGGTAGTGCGGCGTGCGGTTGAAGCCCATCGGTAGGGCCGCCCCGGCGATCTTGCCTGCGGCGTTGCCCTCGCGAAATCCCCACTCCGGCGGAGTGCTGTCCAACCAGGACCGCAGCAGCGCCCGGTAGTCGGTCTTGCCATACGCCGTGGACGTCGACAGGATGCCCAGGCCGACGTTGGACGTCCCATCGCCCATCCCGAAGATCCAGCCATAGCCTGGCAGCAGCCTGGGCTGCTCGGGGATGGTGTGGTCCCACAGCTCCAGGTGGCTTTCCAGGAAGTCGTCATGGGTGCGGGGGCTGGTGTAGTAACGACGCACCGCGACGCCCATCGGCCGGTCGGCGCGCTTGTCCATCCCCAGGCTCAGCGCGAGCCGGGCACTGACCCCGTCACAGGCCAGCGTGAGCGGGGCGCGGTATTCCATCGGCTGCTTGTCCGAACCCTGCCGCCCTTTCACACCGACGACCCGGCCGCTGCGCTCGTCGGTGATCGCCTCGGTGACCGTGTTGAGCTCGTGGAGTCGAGCGCCGGCCTTCTCCGCGTGGCGCGCGAGCATCTCGTCGAAGTCCAGCCGGGTGCGCACCGCCCCGTAGGGCGGGAAGCTGGCCAGATCGGGCCACGGCAGTTCGATCGTCACTCCGCCGCCCACCACCCGCAGACCCCGGTTGTGTAACCAGCCGGCCTCGGTGCTGGTATCGATCCCCAGGTCGATCAGTTGCTTGACGCCCCGGGGGGTCAGCCCGTCCCCGCACACCTTCTCCCGGGGAAAGGTGGACTTCTCCAGCAACAGCACGTCCAGCCCGGCGCGGGCCAGGTACGCGGCCGCCGTGGAACCCGCAGGCCCCGCCCCCACCACGATCACGTCCGCGTCGATGTTCCCGGAACCCGCACGCCTGGCCATCCCGCTCCCTCGCCGCGATCCCGCAATGCTGTTCGGCCGAGTGTACGGGTCGGCGCCACGTCCGGGGCTACGTCGACGTAGACCGACTGATCGTGCGTAATTGGAAAAGACATGGTGACCTCCAGGGAGGACATCAAGCGCTGGACCGTGCAGGGCCGATCTCGGTCATGGCGATCGCTGCCCGTGGCGTCCCTTCGAACGCTCATCGTCGTCCACCGGACTTGGCGGCGACTTGGCGCCAGCTTGGCGCAGCCGCGGCGTCCGCAGCGCAACTAGGCGCGACCGGAAGAAAAGCTATTCGGGTCGGTCCGGGGCGGCGCTGCTGTCCAGTCCGCGGTGTACAGAATCGCCGCAGTCCACCGTGTCGTCCTGTTCGGGGTTGTCCTGATCGGACTCATTCCCGTCTTCGGTCCCGGCGTCGGCGATATCGTCAGCCCTGTCGGTAACGCTTGCTCTGCCGGTCTCTGATCCACTACCACGAAAGGGCAGCAGCGTGGCGGCACCGCCGCCCAGCAGCGTTGCGGCCAGCACCGCTGCTGCAAACGCTCCGAAGGGAACGTCGACGGGGTCGAACGCCGCAGCGCCGAGCCGCCCGCCGGCCAGCGCGCCGAGCACTGCACAGCCGACCGCGAGCGCCGTGGCGGCCACCGCGAGGACCCGCAGCCGCTCTGACCGGTCCTGGCCGGCGGCGACGCTACGGCGCCCCACTGCGGCCCCGATCAGCAGTGGTACCGCAAGGACCACGCCCCACCAGGGTTGCACCAGGCCCTGCGGCAGCGCGGCGAGCAGCGGCACCGCCGGCATCGGCCCGGCGTGCACGGCGACCGGGCTGATCGACAATGCGCCTACCGACAGGCCTGGTCCGGCCAGCCACGACAGTCCGGCGATCGCCGCGTTCGGCAGGTATCCGATCGACAGGACGGTCAGCCCGAAGGCGCTCGCGATGTCGGGCCCCGACATCTCGACGACCTCAGGTGCGGACACCACCAGAGCCGACAACACCGTGACAAAGCCGGCGGTGAGCGCAATCGCCAGCCCCCACAACCCGACCGCCAGGCCCGGCCGCACCCATCCGGGGGCGCCTCGCAGCGCCGCGGGCAACAACCCGCAGGGCCGTACCAGACCCAGACCCGCGGCGGTACCGGCGACCAGCGCACAACCGACGGCGGCCTGCCCAGGATCCGCAGTGATCGTGGCCGGGGTGGCGACAAGCGCCAGGACAGCACCCATGACGCCGTGGGTGCCGGCGATCGTCGCGGCCACCCATCCGGCGTCGACGGGCTGGGTGATCCCGGATCGACCCGCGACCCCGGCCGCGCCGCGGGCAACCAGCCCGCCGAGCAGCAACGTAGGCAGCAGCGGCAAGACGCCGAGCGGGGCGCCCTGGATGATTAGGGGCACGTGGTGCGCGGCCAACCAACCCACCGCCCCCAGCCGAGCCACCCCAGCCACCGAGGTGTCTGCTCCACCGGCCGCGGTGAGTACTGCGAGCGCAATAGCGGCGGCTAGGTAGCTGGCGACGGCGGGCAGGCAGGCAGCGCCGATCAGCGCACCCAGGCCAGGCCGCGTGCCTTCACCTGCTGGGTCACGGGCCGCGTCATCGGACACCAGCGGCGACAGCAAGAGGCTCACGATCCCCACCCTCGCAGCCGTTTCACCTCGCTGCCGTGATCACCTCGCCGACGCGCCCCTCGGGTAACCGGATCGGGCTAGCGCGCGCGGGTCTTGCATGGACACCGAACTGGATCAGGACAGCGATTTGATGATCTCGCGCATCAGTTTCGCGGTGTCGCTGGGTGTTTTGCCGACCGCGACGCCGGCCGCCTCCAGGGCGTCCTTCTTGGCTTCGGCAGTGCCGGCGGAGCCGGAGACAATGGCACCAGCGTGGCCCATGGTCTTGCCTTCGGGGGCCGTGAAGCCGGCGATGTAACCGACCACCGGTTTGGTGATGTTGGCTTTGATGTAGTCGGCGGCGCGCTCTTCGGCGTCGCCGCCGATCTCGCCGATCATCACCACAGCCGCGGTGTCGGGGTCGTCTTCAAAGGCCTGCAGAGCGTCGATATGGGTGGTACCGATAACCGGGTCACCACCGATTCCCACGCAGGTGGAGAAACCGATATCGCGCAGCTCGAACATCATCTGGTAGGTCAGGGTGCCTGATTTGGACACCAGACCGATGCGGCCCGGGCCGGTGATATCGGCGGGGATGATCCCTGCATTCGAGGCGCCCGGGCTGATCATCCCAGGACAGTTCGGGCCGACGACGCGGGTCCGTACCGGGCCGCTGCCTGGCCCGATGCGTCCGGCTTGCGCGCAGAAGGCCACAGTGTCGTGCACCGGAATTCCCTCGGTGATCACCACCGCCAGTCCGATGCCGGCGTCGATCGCCTCGCTGACTGCGGCCTTGGCAAAGCGTGGCGGAACGAACACCACGCTGACGTCGGCCCCGGTGGCGGCCACCGACTCGGCGACCGAACCGAACACGGGCAGCGCTGCACCGTTGAAATCGACAGTCTGACCGGCCTTGCCTGGGGTGACCCCGCCGACGACCTGACTACCCATATCGAGCATCCGCTGGGTATGTTTACGGCCCTCCGAGCCGGTCATTCCCTGGACGATTATTTTCGAGTCCTTGGTCAGGAAGATTGCCACCGGTCAGGCTCCCTTGGCGAAAGTCAGTGCCGCGAGCTCGGCAGCCTTGTCCGCCGCGGCGTCCATCGTGTCGACCATCGTGACGAGTGGGTGGGCTGCTCGGGCGAGGATCCGGCGGCCCTCAGCGACGTTATTGCCATCCAGCCGGACCACCAGCGGCTTGGCTGCGGCATCGCCCAGAATGCTCAGCGCCTGCACGATGCCAGTAGCCACCTGGTCGCAGGCGGTGATCCCACCGAAGACGTTGACGAATACCGCGTGCACGTCCGGATCACCGAGGATGATGTCCAGCCCATCGGCCATCACCTGGGCGTTCGCGCCGCCGCCGATATCGAGGAAGTTGGCCGGCTTCATCCCGCCGTGCGCCTGGCCTGCGTAGGCGACGACGTCCAGGGTGGACATGACCAGGCCGGCACCATTGCCGATAATGCCGACCTGCCCGTCGAGCTTGACGTAATTGAGGTTGCGGGCTTTGGCCCGGGCCTCCAGCGGGTCCTGACCAGCCGGGTCGGCCAGCTCCGCGTGATCGGGGTGGCGGAAGCCGGCGTTGTCGTCGAGGGTGACCTTCCCATCCAGCGCGATGATCGACCCCTGCGGGTCGCGGACGAGCGGGTTGACCTCGACCAGGGTCGCGTCCTCGGCGACGAAGACGTCCCACAGCCTGCGAACAACGTCGGCCACCGGCTGCGCCACCTCCGCGGGGAACCCGGCTGCCTGGACGATCTCAGCGGCCCTGCGGGCATCGACGCCGGCGACCGGGTCCACCGGCACCTTGGCCAGCGCTTCCGGTGCCGTCGCGGCCACCTCCTCGATGTCCATCCCACCCTGCACGCTGGCCATCGCGAGGAAGGTGCGGTGGGTGCGGTCGAGGATGAACGACAGGTAGTACTCCTCAACGATGTCGCTAGCAGGTGTCACCAGCACGCGGTGCACGGTGTGACCCTTGATGTCCATGCCGAGGATCGCCGCCGCTTTCCGCTGCGCCTCCTGCGGCGTGTCGGCCAACTGCACGCCGCCGGCCTTGCCACGACCGCCGGTCTTGACCTGCGCTTTGACGACGACGGTGCCACCGAGCTCCGCAGCGGCGACACGGGCCTGTTCGCTCGTCGTGACGACGCGGCCGGGCAGCACCGGAACACCGTGGGCGCCGAACAGATCTCTAGCCTGGTACTCGTACAAATCCACGCGGTCGACCTTATCCAGCCGCTCCCCACCAGCAGCCCACCGGCACCAGTGAAGAAGATCACTCCACTGTGATCATTTACTGAGGGATCACTCTACTGGGGCAGCGGCCAGCGCGGCGCGCACCCAGTCGACGATCTCGTAGGTGGTAGCACCCGGAGTGAAGACCTTGGCTACCCCGAGCTTGGTAAGCATCGGTATGTCCTGCTCGGGGATGATCCCGCCGCCGAAGACCAGCACGTCCGTCGCGCCCTTGCTCTCTAACAGCTCGATGACCCTGGCGAACAGCGTCATGTGGGCACCGGAAAGCACCGATAGCCCCACCGCGTCGGCGTCTTCCTGGAGCACCGTTTCCACGATCTGCTCCGGCGTCTGGTGCAGCCCGGTGTAGACGACCTCCATACCCGCGTCGCGCAGGGCCCGCGCGACGACCTTGGCGCCACGGTCGTGCCCGTCAAGTCCCGGCTTGGCGACGACCACCCGGATACGTCCGCTCATTGCGCCAAGCGTAGCTCGTGGCCGGATTACGGTGAGGGCGTTAACCTCGCGGGTCAGCTCCAGTCCGCGGCCCGCCAGTTGATCATTCGCGGCTCCCAGGCGGTGGAGGTGTTGGCGGCATCGACGCGCACAGGCTGGGCACGTTGTCGCACACGGCCCTGACCGTCGCTCGACCTGGCGGGGTTCGGGGGCTGGCTCAGGAGGCCGGGGTGACGGTTGCTCATCTGGTGACGTATCCGTGGGGCGCGCTGACCGAGCAGTTACCTCCCGGCGGCCCCTACGACTGCTACCGCACCGACGACTTACCCCCCACCGAGCGCGGTCTGATCATCGCTGATGTGCGAACCGTGGGGACGCCGATCCTGCTCGTGCACGGCTTTTCCGACAACCGATCAGCGTTCACGGTGCTGGGTAGAGCGTTGCGCAAGCGCGGATTCGGCGTGGTGTACGGCCTTAACTACAGCGTCCTCACCGCGCTGACCGGCGACGTCCGCAGCGTAGCCAGTGAGCTGGGTCGAGAGGTGGAACGGATCTGCGAGGCGACCAACGTGGAGTAAGTGCACGTGGTGGGACACTCCCTCGGCGGCTTGGTGGCCCGCTACTACGTTCAGCGGCTCGGCGGGGATGCCCGGGTGCACACACTGGTCACTCTGGGTACCCCCCACCATGGCACGATGATGGCGTATCTGCTGCCCAGCCCAGTACTGCACCAGCTACGCCCAGGCTCGATCATCCGGATCTCCTCGTGACTAACTATCAAGCCCAGGACGTGGGACACCTGTCCCTGCCGGTCGATCCAACCGTCGTGCGCACCGTGGTGAGCAGCCTCGCGCCCAGCTCCGCCTCGTAATTCCGGAACGAACGACCGCCCAGCGCGCAAGAACCAACGCTGGCCGATAAAGCCGGACGTATCGCGGAACGGCGCCTTGCCCACACCAGTCGCCCTCCGTTACGTTCCCGCGGTCCACGGCCACTGTCCGAGCACGACCGATCGCGAGCTGGTCCACACCAGCTCCCCGGGATCCCCGCCCGGTATCAGTCCGGACTCGCTGAGACAGGGAAGGCAGGTCTTGGCTCGACACCGCTCCCCAGGCGGCCAACGACCATCTCTGGTCGTTGCTGCGGCGCTGGGCCCTGGCACCTCAAGTACCCGGGTGGCGCACCGCATCACGGCCCCCTCCCCGACCGCGCGGGGTCGGGTAGTGGTGGCAGCCGTTGCGGCTGGCGCCTTCGTGGCCGCAGGCCAGACGATCGACCACGCCGCCGTCACGATCTCCCACGACGCCACCTTGTTGGCGTCTGCGCAGGATGCGTCGGCGGTGATAGGTCTCGGCGGCCCCGCACCTGCACCTGAGTATCTTCCGGTCGCTCGATCCACGGACCCTGCCGCGGTCGAAGCCGTGCAGGCGATGGCCAAAGGGCAACGCCTGGTGGACGAGCGTGCCACCCAGCAGGCCGAGGCCAGCAGGATTCGGTTCGAGCTGCCCACGAAGGGTGTCTTCACGTCGGGATTCGGCGGCCGGTGGGGAGTGTTCCATTATGGAATCGACCTCGCCAACGCCATCGGGACGCCGATCGTCGCCGCAGCCGACGGCGTGGTCGCGGAATCCGGACCAGCGAGCGGTTTCGGCCTGTGGATACGCATCCGGCACTCGGATGGAACGACCACCGTCTACGGGCATATCAACCGCGCACTCGTGGTGGCGGGCCAGAAGGTCCGAGCGGGCCAGGAGATCGCCGAGATGGGCAACCGGGGCAACTCGACCGGGCCTCACCTGCACTTCGAAGTGTGGAACCCGGCTGGCCAAAAGATCAACCCGATCATCTGGCTGCACCAACACGGCATCGACTTCTAAGGGCATTGCTGGCCAGTTCATGTGCCGCCATCCGATGGCCAGCCGCCGATCAGGTGGGCGTGCGCTGTGCGCCACACCGAGCACAGCGGGCGGCGGTTGCGAACCGGGCGAAACGACCGATCGCAATGCCGGCAGCGTCCGCGCAGACCAGCGCCATGCTGCGCCAGAAGGGATCGCCAGCCCGCGGCGAGGGGCAGCAGTCGAACCCGCACCGCTGGCCAGGCCGCGGCAGATTCAGCCAGTGGAAG
>QHBY01000446.1 GCA_003244245.1 Pseudonocardiales bacterium | reverse complement strand
TACGACCGGCTGAGCCCAAGGTCCCCTGCACGGGTCAACCACGGAAGTACGCGTTGGGTGAGCTGCGGGGCACGGCCGCTCCGGAGCTGTGCCCTCACCGGCTCTTGCCCGCCGGGCTATCGGCAGGTAAAGATTATGTGCATGCGGCGTGCTGTCCTCGATCAGTTCTGGCCGAGCCGTCGCATGCACGCCTTCGACCAGTTCTGTAGGTAGGCCGCGCGTCGGCGCATGGCGTTCCCGCCCCGCGCGGCCGATACCCGGTGTCCACTTCATCCCCGCACACCAGGAGACTCTGTGTCCGTAACCGATGACCTGCTCGCCAACAACTCCCGCTACGCCGAGACCTTCTCCGGGCCACTGCCGATGCCGCCCGGCAAGCAGGTTGCCGTCGTGGCCTGCATGGACGCCCGCCTGGACGTTTACCGCATCCTGGGTCTCAACGAGGGCGAGGCGCACGTCATCCGCAACGCGGGAGGCGTGATCACCGACGACGAGATCCGCTCGCTGGCCATCAGCCAGCGGCTGCTCGGTACTCGGGAGATCATCCTCATCCACCACACCGACTGCGGGATGCTCACCTTCACCGACGACGACTTCAGGAAGTCCATCCAGGACGACACCGGGATCAAGCCCCCATGGGCCGCCGAGGCCTTCGGTGACCTTGACGAGGATGTCCAGCAGTCGATTGCGCGGATCAAGGCCAGCCCGTTCGTGCCGCACAAGGACTCCATCCGCGGGTTCGTCTTCGACGTGGCAAAGGGCAAGCTCAACGAGGTCTTGTGACCAGGTAGCCCTTCAAGTACCACCAACCCCGGTTCGGGAGGTCTCTAACGACGGCCAACCCCGCTGGCACCCCAGGCGGCGTTGGCCGTCGTTATGAGCGCTGCTCTGGGGGGTTGGTAGTCCTTGAAGATCCACCAACGGCGGTGACCACCCGGGATGGCGAGGGTCTGCCGAGCTGGTCGGCCATCCATAGGCTGGTTCGCACCAGGGCGTCGAGGTCGACGCCGTGCTCGATACCCAGGCCGTCGAGCATCCACACCAGATCCTCGGTGGCGAGGTTGCCGGTGGCCGACTCCGCGTAGGGGCAACCACCCAGCCCACCGGCCGAGGCGTCCACGCAGCTCACCCCAGCGCGCAGGGCGGCCAGAGTATTGGACAGCGCCTGGCCGTAGGTGTCGTGGAAGTGCACCGCGAGAACATCGGTTCCGACGCCGGCGCGGAGGAACCCGTCGAGCAACGCGACGACGTGACCTGGGGTGGCCACCCCGATGGTGTCGCCCAGGGAAAGCTGGTCGCAGCCCAGGTCAAGCAGCCTGCGCCCGACACCGACGACCTGGTCGACGGCCACGGCGCCCTCCCACGGATCGCCGAAGCACATCGAGACATACCCGCGCACCCGGAGGCCCTGTGCTGCAGCCCGGCGCACTACCGGTGAGAACATCGCGAACTGCGCGTGGAGGTCACGGTTGAGGTTGCGTCGCGCGAAGCTGTCCGTGGCCGAGGCGAAGATCGCGATGTCGGTGACGCCTGCCGCCAGCGCCCGATCCAGGCCTCGCTCGTTGGGCACCAACACGGGATAGCGCACGCCCTCCCGCGGCGTCAGCTGCTCGAGCAGCTCGGTGGCGTCGGCCAGCTGCGGCACCCACTGCGGGTGGGCGAAGCTGGTCGCCTCCACAACCCCCAACCCCGCCCCGGCCAGCCGGTCCAGGAACTCGGCCTTGACCTCCACGGGAACCACCGCCGGCTCGTTCTGCAGACCGTCGCGCGCCCCGACTTCCCAGATCGTCACCCGCTCGGGCAGCCCGGCCGCCGGGTGCCGGTCGGGTAGGCCGACGTCCCTGGCAGTCACGTCGCTGAAGTTTCCGGGTTCACCTCGTAGTACAGCAGCGAGTGCACCCGTTCGACCTGCGGAATGTCGTCGAACTCCAGCGGCTCGTCAGACGCCGACTCGACGATCAGCGTGCCGCAGCCCAGGATCCGGTCAATGAGGGAATGCCGGAACTGCACAGTGTTGATCCGGCTGATCGGGATGTCGATGCCGCTGCGGGACAGCACACCCTCCCGGACCAACACCCGCCTGGTGGTGAGCACGAAATGTGTGGTGCGCCAGCGCAGCAGCGGCGCCACGGTCAGCCACAGCACAGCGATACCACCGAGCACCGCCAGCCCGATCCACCCATAGAGCTGCCACGAATGCCCATCGATCAACGCCGCGACGTAGGAACCGAGTCCCACGATGATCAGTAAGGCCAGCACCGGCAGTACCAGTATCTTCCAGTGCGGATGCTTGTGGACCACCACCCGCTCGTCGCCGCGCAGCAGGTCTTCTGGGTAGGGCAAGGCTCCTCCTCGTCGCTACTGATCACGGTACCGCTGCGGGGGCGACGGGGCGGGCCGGTACAGTCCCCGGCGCGCAGGTCTCAGTATGGCCGCACAGGTTGCGGCCACGGCCGTGGAGGCGAAATACGTTGCTGCTCGACGTTGCATTGACCATATTGGTCTTCGTCGGGCTCTTCGTCTTCGCCGCCTTCCTTTCAATTAAGCACAAGCAGTTGTTGCAACGGCGGCGTCGGTGCGTCGCGCAGGAAGGACACCGGCGCGCGAAATTGCATTTGCACGAGGTCTTGCAGACCGTGCCGGGCGCGCAGTTGGTGGTGGTGCAGCGGGTCATCTCCTCATCCCTGCGGGGCACCAGGGCGGTGGTGCTCTGGACTTCGACTGGGATCGTGTACGAACTCTGGTTCGCCCATGCGTACATGGAGCCCGGGGATTCCCTCGCGATCGTCGGCGCGGACCCTTCAACCGGTCGCGTCGAGGCACGTAGCGTGCTCACTCGGTCGATGGCGAACGCCTTCGGAGAAAGTTGAGATCAATGATGCACAACCCGAGTCCCGACTTCGCCCCGACTCCCGACTTCGCCGGGGATCCGGGCCAGGCGGGCCGAGGCCTGATCGAGTGGGCCGAGCAGCTCCAAAGAAAAGCACAGACCTATCGCGGCCTGCAGCACGAGATGTCCCAGCTGACGGTGACCGAGACCTCGGCGGACGGAATGGTTCGGGTGAGTGTGGACGCCCAGGGCGTGCCCACCGAGCTGACCCTCACCGACCGGGCCCGGGCTGGAGATCCCGCCCGATTGTCGGCGGAGTTGATGACCTGCCTGCGGCGGGCCCACAGTACCCTGGCCGCTCAGGTACAGGACCTCGTCACCGCGTCGGTCCCGGACGGTGGCGACGACGCCGCCGCACGGATCGTGGCCAGCTACCGCACCCGCTTTCCGGACATTCCCGAGGACGCGCCTGGTCGGCCCGCTCGCACGACCCGCCGACCCGATGACGACGACGATCTGAGCCAGTCCTCCTACCTCCACTGACCGGGAGATCCGACGCCCATGGGACGCAGTTTTCACGTCGATACGGACCAGGTCCGCCAGCACGCCAGCGCCGTAGACGATCTCACCACTCGCGCCGGTACCGCCGCGGACTCCGGTCGGCAGGTCGCCGGCATGGACAACGCCTACGGGCTGTTGTGCCGGCCGATCGCCGGGTTGCTCGCCGGGCCGCAGGAGCGCTGCGCGGATTCGCTGGAAAAGGCCGCGCAGGCACTGCGCCGTATCGCCGACGACCTGCACGCGTCCGCTGATTCCTACCAACGCATCGACCGCGCTGCCGCATCGAACCTGGCGAAGATCGGCGGCCAGGAATGACCAACCCTTTGATCGACAGCGGCACGAACGTTCGCAACATGTACCAGCAGCATCCCACCTCTGCGGGCGGCGAATTCGACAAGGCCGGCGGCTGGGAGAAGGGGCTCACCGCAGTCGAGTCCGGCGAGGAGATCAGCGACGGCATCGCGAAGGGAGACTGGGCGAAGGTCGCGCTCGGCGGCGAGGGCGCCGGGCTGGACATGCTCTGCGCTGCCACCGATCCGGTCGGCTATCTCTCCGGCCAGCTGGCCTCCTGGATGATGGAGCACCTCGAACCGCTGCGGAAGGTCCTGCACGCGCTGACCGGTGAGCCGGAGATGATCAGGGGCTACGCCGCCACCTGGGCCAACATCAGCACGGAGATGGGGGCGGTCAGCACCGGCTACGCTGCCGCAGCCGAGGGCACCAGCTGGGTATGGGGCGGTCCGGCCAGCGAGGCGTACCGGTCGCGTGCCCACCATGTGGCCAACCTGGTCAAGGCCGCCGCCGGAGCGGCCGACACGCTGAAGACGGCGGCCACCATGGCCGGGGAACTCGTGGCGGGGATCCGCATCACCGTGCGCGACCTCATTGCAGCGCTCGTCGGGGAGTTGGTCGACCTGGCCGCTGAGGAACTGGGCAGTGTTGGACTCGCCACGCCCGTGGTGGTCGCCCAAGCGTTGGAAGAGACCGCCCGGGTGACGTCCCGGGTCGGCAAGATCCTGACCAGGCTAGATGAGGCGATCCACGGGCTGGAATGGTTGCTCGTCGCACTGCGGAACATGCTGGACGGGGTCTACGGCGAGCTCAGCATCCTGGCCGAAGGCAAGCACGCCGAGGTTGCGTCGTGAGGCGCGGCGCTGTTGCGGTGACCATCGTGTGGGTGCTCGCGGCTGGTTGTGGTGCCCAGACGGGTGCGCAGACGGGTGCCCAGACGGGTGCGCAGACGGGTGCGCAGACGGGTGCGCAGACCGGTGCCCGGACGCCCGCGCCCCCAGCGCCACCCGCGGTGGCCAATGCCAACGGGGTCGATATGTGCACGATCCTGACGGATCCCGAGCTGACTGCCTTGGGTGCGCGGCTGGACAGCCGCACAAGTTTCAACAAGGCGGGCGTGGTCGGTTGCCGGTGGCAGGGCAAGTCCTTCACATTGAGCCTGGAGCGGGACAACGCCACTCTGGCCGGTTACCAGGCTCATCGGCAAGATCCGAAGTTCTTCAACTTCATGGATAACATGGTGAACGGTCGAGCCGGCGCGCACTTCGGAGTCGATCCCCGTGGCTCGCAGTGCGCGCAGCTGATAGATGGCGGATCGGTATCGCTGTCGGTGAGTGTGGCGGTGCCGGCCAATGTCAGCCCGCCACCGATCGATCCGTGCGCCGAGGCGTTGCGGATCGCTCAGATGGTTGAGCCCCGGTTACCCAAAGCGGCGAAGTAACTGCGGCGCGATTCAGCTCGCGCCCCGGCCAAGGTGCGTCGTGAGCGCGGCGGCCACGGCGCACAGCAGGCAGGCCAGCGCGAGCGCCGCGCGCAGGTCGGTGGCTTCGGCCAGCAGCCCGATCACCGGCGGCCCGACGAGCAGCCCGCCGTAGCCGACCGTGGAAACAGCGGCCACGCTGGGAGCCGCCGCTGCGTGGCCCCCCAACGCCGACGCGCGCAGCGTGAACGGGAAGACCACGGACAGGCCCGCGCCCATCAAGGCGAATCCGGCGACGGCGGCGACGGGCGTCGCCGACACGAGCGCCACGCCGAGGCCGAGCGCCGCGATCAACGCGCCGCCACGAGCAGTCGCCGTCGAGCCCGCGCGGGCGGCAGCGCGGTCGCCGGCGAGCCGGCCCACCCCCATGAACAGCGAGAAGCCGGCCAACCCGAGCGGCGCAACCCGGGCGGTCGTGCCCACCTGCGTCACGAGGTAGATGCCGCTCCAGTCGAAGACCACCCCTTCGGCCAGCAGCGCGCAGAACGCGATCACACCCAGCGCAGCGAGCCGACGACTCGGTCTGGCGAACTGCGGCGCACCAGGAACTCCCCGGTCGTGGAGCAACCCCGGCGCGAGCGCCGCGACTCCCACCGCACCCACCAGGGCGGTCGCCGCCAGGAATGGCAGCGCCCCGACGCCGGCAGCCGCGGCCGCGACGCCCGCGCCGGCGAGCGCGCCGAAGGAGAACGCAGCGTGCAGCGAGCTGAACAGATGCCCCCCAGATGCCCGCTCGACGGCAAGGCCCTGGGCGTTCATCGCGATGTCGAGGACTCCGCTCGCCGCGCCCACCATCACCAGAGCCAGGAGCAGTGTGACGGTGTCGACCGCGAGCGCTGGCAGGACCACCGCCCCGAGGTAGAGCGGGGCGGCAGCCACGATGGGCCGCGACCCGATCCGGGCCGCCAGCGCCCCGATCGCCGGCTGGGCCACGAGCAGGCCGGCCGGGGCACCGAACAGGGCGATCCCCAACTGCCCCGGCGAGAGCTCAAGCCGCTCCTGGATCGCCGGCAGCCGCGCGTACCAGGAGCTGAACACGGCACCGTGCAGAAAGAAAGTCCCGGTGACCGACACCCGTGCCCGAGCCCTCGACACTGCCTCTACCAACCGGCCTACCAACCGATCGCTGCGCCGCGCCGACTACGGTTGGACACCGCGCCAAGATAGCCTGAATACCGGGCCCTGAATCGGGCACCGACATGCCGGCGGAGTCGAGAACAGGAGAGCTTCCATGACCCGACTCAGCCAATCCGTCGACCGCCTCACCGCCCTGCTGAGGGGCGAGGACCTCGCGGCCGACGCCGCCGTGCGGGAGCTGCTGGAGTTGACCACGCAGCGGCGCGGCCTGGACCTGTCGGACCTGTCCCCGACCGAGCAGGCCACGTTGATCGCCGAACGCTCCCAGGAGCTTCAGCCGTCAGCCGATGCGCTGGCGCAGCGGATCGTGGACGCTCAGAAGAAGCCGCGGCCGTTCGTCGCGAAGTTCGGCATCGACCCCACCGGCCACGAGGTCCACCTCGGGCACGCGGTGCCGATGCTCATCCTGAGTCGGTTTCAGCGCATGGACCATCAGGTGGTGTTCATCGTCGGTGACGTCACGGCAAAGATCGGTGACCCGTCCGGTCGCTCCGACGAACGTCCCGCCCTCACCGACGCCGACATCGCCCGCAACCTCACCACCTACCGTCAGCAGGTCACCCCGTTCTTCGACTTCGCCCGAGCCCAGTTCCGGCACAACGGCGACTGGCTGCGTGAGATCAAGCTGCCCCGGCTGATCGAGATCACCGCCCAGATCCCGGTCTCGATGCCGCTGCAACGCGAGGACTTCCGCAAGCGGTTGGACACCGGTCAAGGCCTGTCACTGGCGGAGTTGCTGTACTCGGTCGTGATGGCGCTGGACTCAGTCGAGATCAACACCGACTTGGAGGTCGGTGGGATCGACCAGTTCCTCAACATGCAGATGTGCCGCAAGGTCATGGACATCTGCGGGCAAACCCCGGAACTGCTGGTCGCGACCTCGCTCATCGAGGGCACCGACGGGACTGGGGCCAAGATGTCGAAGTCCAAGGGCAACTACGTTCCTCTGACCGCCCCCGCGGGTGAGATCTTCGGCAAGATCATGTCGGTTCCCGACCGAGTGGTCGAACCGTACTTCCGGGCGCTGAGCGAGTGGCGTGATGCCGAACTCGCCGTCACCAGCGGGCGGCTGGCGGCCGGGTCGCTGCATCCGATGGACCTGAAGAAGATCCTGGCGGGCGAGGTCACGGCCGCGATCCATGGCGTGGACGCAGCCATGAAGGCGCGCGACGAGTTCGTCGCCCGCTTCTCCAAGCGCACCTTCGCCGACGTCGAAGACCTTCCCTCGATCGACGATCTTGGCCAGACCGTCATCGACATCGTCAAGGCATTGGGGTTCGCCAGGAGTAACGGCGATGTTCGCCGCGTCGCCGAACAGAACGGCCTGCGCATCGTCGTCGAGTCCGACACCGGTCAGAACCAGATCACGTTGACCGCCGACGAGGCACGGGAACCGCTCGCGGCGGTGCTAAAAAACAAGGTCAATGGACGATTTGGAGACTGCTACCTGAAGGTCGGCCGGAAGCTCGCCCGGATCAATGTCGCTTGAGCAGCCTCTTGAGTACGACTCTTGAGCACGAACAGATCAGGATAATCCGCGGCGGCCGCACGAATATCACGATCATCGTCGCCGTGCATTCGACGGCGCTGGGCCCGGCCGTCGGCGGCTGCCGGCTGCGCCATTACTCCACCTGGCGCGACGGTCTCAGCGATGCGCTGCGGCTAGCCGCCGCGATGACCGACAAGTGCCCAGCCACGGTCCTCAGCGACGCGCACCGCTTCGGCGCGGGTGCGGGCCCCGGTCTTGCCGATCGCCGCGGAAAGGTGATTGCGCACGGTGCCCGCGGACAGGTGCAGTCGCCGGGACAGATCGGCGACGGTACCGCCGTCGGCGGCGGCGACGAGTACCTCGTGCTCGCGGCCGGTCAGGGGGCTGCTGCCGCTGGTCAGCGACTCCGCGGCCAGAGTCGGGTCCACCACCCGCAGCCCCGCGTGCACCCGGCGCACCGCGTCCACCAGCTGTTCTGGTGGGGCGTCCTTGACGATGAACCCGGCCGCTCCAGCGGCCATCGCGCGGGCCTGGTACCCGGGGCGGCCGAACGTGGTGCAGATGAGCACCCGACAACTCGGCAGCTCGGCATGCAGCGCCGCGGCGGCCGTCAGGCCGTCGGCTCCAGGCATCTGCACGTCGATCAGGGCGACGTCGGGACGGGTGCGGCGGGCGACCGGGAGCACGTCGTCGCCGCTGCCGACCTCGGCGACGACCGCGATATCGGATTCCAGCCCAAGCATGGCGGCCAACGCTCCCCGGACCAGCGCCTGGTCGTCGGCCACCAGAACTCTGATCATGCGCTGGCCCGCAACCGGAACCCACCGCCGGGCAACCGGTCTGCCTCCAGCGTGCCGCCCAGCGGTGCCAGCCGCTCGCGCAACCCGGACAGGCCGTGGCCGCAACCATCAGCCGACCCGCCGCTGCCATCGTCGCGGACCTCCAGCCAGGACGGCCCCCCAACCGCACCTCACAGCGCCCGGCGTCGCTGTGCCGCACCACGTTGGTGATCGCCTCGCGTAGCACGTAGGCGAACGGCTCGTGGTACTGCGGCGCAAGGTCGTCGACCGCATGGGGCAGGTCCGCGGTGATGCCGGCGGCGGCCAGCACGGCGCGCGCGCTGGCCAGCTCACCCGACGGTGGCCCGGACCTCGGCCACCGAGCCATCCGCGGTGATCCGTCCCGAGCGCATCAGCACCACCCGGTCGGCGAATTCCTGCGCCTCCTCCAGGTAGTGGGTGGCGAACAGCACCGTGCGCCTGGCGTCGGAGAACTCCCGCATCGAGTGCCAGAAGGAGCGGCGAATCGCCACGTCCATGCCTACCGTCGGCTCGTCGAGCACCAGCAGATCCGGGTCGCTGACGATCGCGACGGCGAAGTGGACCCGCTGCTGCTGCCCCCCAGAGAGCTTGTTGCAGCGGCGCCCGGCCAGCTCAGCGACACCCGCTCGGCGCAACGCCAGGGCGACCGGCAGCGGGCTGCGATGCAGCGCGGCCACCAGCCCGACGGTCTCCCCCACCGTCGCGTCTTCAAGGAGCGCGCCGTCCTGCAGCATCGCGCCGACCTCGCCGGCCGCCACCGCATCCCGCGGCGACCGGCCGAAGATGTGCGCCTCGCCCTCGTCCGGGCGGGTGAGCCCCAGCAGAATGTCCACCGTGGTGGACTTGCCCGCGCCGTGGGTCCGAGCAGCGCCACCACCTCGCCGGGCGCGACGAGCAGGTCCACCCCGTCCACCGCCTGCACCGGCCCGTATCTCTTGCGCAGGCCGGTCAGCCGGACCGCGCCGTGTTCGGTCATCGTCATGGCACCAGCGTCCATCCCGGCACCCGGCGCGGCGCAGTGCTTGTGTCACGGACCCGCCGTGACATCCGTCAGGGCCGGGCTGCGCTCACTCACTGATCACGATTTGTGTGCCTCTCGCGACAACTCATGTCGCCTCAGGCACATAAAGCGTGATCACGCTCCGTTGACAGGCCGAACATGGGTCACATCACCGACCGACAGTGCCCGCCGCTGCCCATCCGCCAGGACCACCAGCCGGCCCTCGGTGTCGATGTCTTCCGCGGTGCCGATCAGCTCGGGCTGGCCCGGCAGCTCCACCCGAACCCGCTCGCCCAGGGTCGCGCAGTGCTTCCGGTAGGCCTCGTGGAGGCCGGAGGTGATCGGGTCACCCCGGTGCTGGCACCACTGCCGCAGTTCGGTGTCCAGGGCGCGCAGCAGGGCTCGTAACAGCGGGTCGCGGTCGGTGCAGGCGGCCTGCTCGATGGCCAACGAGGTCGCGCCGGGCACTGGCAGCTCGTCAGGCCGCAGCGTCACGTTGAGCCCGATGCCCACCACTACAGCGGGACCCCCGGGGACCACCTCAGCCAGAATCCCGGCCGCTTTGCGCTGGTGGGCACCAAGCAGCAGGTCGTTGGGCCATTTCAGTGCCACGGGGATCTCACCCAGCGCGCTCACTGTGCGGCACAGCACCACTCCCACCAGCAGCGGCAGCCAGCTCCAGCGGTCCTGTGGCACCTCGGTAAGCCGCAGCAGCACCGACAACGCCAGCCCCGACCGGGCGGGAGCGACCCAGCTGTGCGCGGCCCGGCCACGCCCGGCGCTCTGGTGTTCGGCAACCAGCACGGTGCGATCCGGTGCGCCGGCTCGTGCCGCGTCGGCCAGCGCGGTATTCGTCGAGGGCACGGTCGCGACGACGTCCAGCGCCGCATAGGGTCCGACCGGCGCCAGCAGAGCTCGCCGCAGCGCGACCGCACGAAGCGGCGGCCGTTCAAGATCGGACCACACGAGCGCAGACGCTACCTCTAGGGTCGGCCGTCATGGAGCCGGACATCCACACCACCGCGGGCAAGCTCGCCGATCTGCTGCGCCGCAACGAGGAGGCGGTGCACGGCGGATCCGCCCGGGCGGCGGCCCGCCAGCACGCCAAGGGCCGCAAGACCGCCCGCGAGCGGATCGACCTGCTGCTCGACGCCGGCTCATTCGTCGAGCTCGACGAGCTGGCCCGGCACCGCAGCACCAACTTCGGCCAGCAGGCCAACCGGCCCTACGGCGACGGCGTGGTCACCGGCTACGGCACCGTCGACAACCGGCCGGTGTGCGTGTTCAGCCAGGACGCTGCCATCTTCGGCGGCAGCCTCGGCGAGGTGTATGGCGAGAAGATCGTCAAAGTGATGGACCTGGCGATGCGGACCGGTTGCCCGATCATCGGGATCAACGAGGGCGGCGGTGCCCGGATCCAGGAGGGCGTCGTGTCGCTGGCGCTGTACGGCGAGATCTTCCTGCGCAACACGCACGCGTCCGGGGTTATCCCGCAGATCTCACTGATCATGGGTTCATGCGCGGGCGGGCACGTCTACTCCCCCGCGCTGACCGACTTCACGGTGATGGTCGACCAGACATCAGCCATGTTCATCACCGGCCCGGACGTGATCAGGACTGTGACCGGCGAGCAGGTCGGCTTCGAGGAACTTGGCGGCGGGCGGACGCACAACACCAAGTCCGGCAACGCGCACTACCTCGGCGCCGATGAGGAAGACGCGCTGTCCTACGTCAAGGAACTGCTGTCGTTCCTGCCGTCGAACAACCTCGCCGAACCGCCGGTGTTCGATGCACCTGACCTGTCCCACGGGCCCGTGACCGACACCCTCACTGACTCCGACCGGGAGCTGGACACGCTGATCCCGGACTCGGCCAAGGCGCCCTACGACATCCACGAGGTGATCCGCCGGGTCGTCGATGATGGCGAGTTCTTGGAGGTGCACGAGCTGTTCGCGCCGAATATCGTCGTCGGCTTCGGCCGCGTCGAGGGCCGCAGCGTCGGGATCGTGGCCAACCAGCCCACCCAGCTGGCGGGCTGCCTGGACATCGATGCCGCCGAGAAGGCCGCCCGGTTCGTCCGGACCTGTGACGCGTTCAACGTCCCGGTGCTCACCTTCGTCGATGTGCCCGGCTTCCTGCCCGGAACCGACCAGGAGTGGAACGGCATAATCCGGCGCGGCGCCAAACTGATCTACGCCTACGCCGAGGCCACCGTGCCCAAGGTCACGGTGATCACTCGCAAGGCCTACGGCGGCGCCTATGACGTGATGGGCTCCAAGCACCTCGGCGCGGACCTCAACCTGGCCTGGCCGACTGCGCAGATCGCCGTGATGGGCGCGTCCGGCGCGGCGAACATCCTGCACCGCAAGGAACTGGCAGCCGCTGCGGTCGACGAGGTGGACGCACTGCGCACTCAGCGCCAGCAGGACTACGAGGACACCCTGCTCAACCCCTACGTCGCCGCCGACCGGGGCTACGTCGACTCAGTGATCCCGCCCAGCCACACCCGCTCGTACGTGGCCCGCGCGTTACGGATACTCAGGGACAAGCGCCAGACGCTGCCCCCGAAGAAGCACGGGAACATCCCGCTGTAGCGTAGATCAACTCACCGCGCCCCAAAGCGGCTTGAACAGGTGCGCGAGGACAAGACCGACCAAGGGTATGAGTAAGTTCTGAAACGTGGCCTGCGTCCCGTTCCACTTCGCGGACTGCCACATTTCGAGTGCTCGACGATCAGCAGGTGAGCCAACTGACGAGCAAGCTGAATTTCGAGTCTGGTGCCCATGAGTGAACCCGCGACCGATTCACCAGCATCTGGGGTGCAGATCGGCCGGGGTGAGCCGTCCGACGAGGAGCTGGCCGCGCTGATAGTGGTGCTCGCGCAGGCGGCGAGCCCCGCTGCCCAGCAGCCGTCGCCCCGCAACGCCTGGGCCGACCCGGCACACCGGCTGCGAAGTTGCCCGCATCCCAGTCGTGGAGCCTGGCGTAACGTATGAGAGCCCCACAGTTCCCGAACTCAACAGCAGAGCTATCCGAAGCCGGCACAACAGCTCTGCTGTTGAGTTCGGGAGCCTGCGGGCGTCCAAGGACGGCGGTGGCAGGATCGGGGTGTGGCCACGATCGCGTTCGAAGACCTCACGCCGGGCACCGTGATCGATCTTGGCGAGGTCAAGGTCGATCGGGAGGAGATGCTGGCGTTTAGCCAGAGGTTCGATCCGCAGCCGTTCCATCTGGATGAGGAGGCGGCGAAGCGCTCAGTGCTCGGCGGGCTGTGCGCGTCGGGTTGGTTCACCGCGTGCCTGTGGATGCGCGCGTACGCGGATACCGTGCTAGCCGACTCGACCTCGCAGGGCTCGCCGGGCGGCCGCGACATGGCGTGGCTTGCGCCGGTGTTCCCCGGTGATTTGCTACGCATGCGTATGGAGGTGATCGGTGCCCGCCACTCCCGCAGCCGTCCTGGCCTGGGCCTGGTGGAGCTCGTCGGCTCCGCGCACCGCGGCGAGGACTGCGTGCTGCGGATGACGTTCACCGGCATGTTCGCCACCCGTGGCTAACCGCCGCATGGTTCTCGCTTCAGCATCCCTGGCGCGACTCGCCGTGCTTCGGGGCGCTGGGATCGACCCGGTGGTACGGGTGTCCGGGGTGGACGAGGACGCCGTGGCAGCCGCCCTGCCCGATGCGAAGCCGGCGGAACTCGTTACCGCGCTGGCGAAGGCGAAGGCCGACGCGGTCGCGACGGACATCGCCGCCGAGCACCCTGACGCGGTGGTCGTCGGATGCGACTCGATGCTGCACATCGGTGGCGAGCTGGTCGGCAAACCCGGCTGCACCGACGCCGCGTCACAGCACTGGCAGGCGATGGCCGGCGGCACCGGCGCGCTGCTCACCGGGCACGTCGTGGTGCGCCTCGACCAGGGCATCCGCACCGCAATCGCCAGCGGCGCGCAGAGCACGGTCATCCGCTTCGGCACCCCGTCTGCCGAGGAGATCGCCGCCTACGTCGACACCGGGGAACCGCTGGGGGTGGCTGGCGGGTTCACCTTGGACGGGCGGGGCGGCTGGTTCGTCGACGCGATCGACGGTGATCCGTCCAGTGTGATCGGCATCAGCCTGCCGCTGACCCGGCGGCTGCTCGCCGAGGTCGGGGTATCCGTGGTATCGCTATGGTCGTAATGGGTGTGGCACGGTCAGCAGTGTCCCCGTTCGGCAAGGAAAGGACAGCGCAGATGAGCACGCCGGCCTTGGCGCCGCGGCTGGCCGAGCTGGCGAAGGAGTTCGCGGAAGTCAGCCCCACCGAGCGACTGCAGCTGCTGGTGGAGCTGGCTGAAGAGTTGCCCGAGCTGCCACCGCAGCTGACCCACGACTCGATGCAGCGGGTACCGGAGTGTCAATCACCGCTGTACCTGGCCGTCGAGGTGACCGACGACCGGGTGTACCTGTACTTCGATGCACCACCGGAAGCGCCCACCACCCGCGGGCTCGCGGCGATCCTGCACACTGGGCTGGACGGCGAGCCCGTCGCGACCGTGCTGAGCACACCGGACGACTTCTACCTCCAGTTCGGACTGGCCGAAGCGGTGAGCCCGCTGCGACTGCGCGGCGCGGCCGCGATGCTGGCCCGGATCAAGCACACCGCCCGCCGCCTACCACAGTGACTCACGTACTCCACGTGACATACTGTGGGAATGAAGCGCAACCTCACAGTTCAGCTCGACGAAGACCTCATCCGCCGGGCGAAAGTGATCGCCGCTGAGCGTGGCACGTCGGTGAGCGGGCTGGTGGCTGCGCAGATCATCAAGCTGATCGAGATGCGGGACCGGTACACCACGGCACGGGAATCCGCCCTGGAGATGATGTCAGCGGCCACCGACCGCGGAGGACGGCGATGGACCCGCGACGATCTGTATGACGAACACCTCGGCCGGTATGGCGCGTGAACGCGCTCACCTTCATCGACACCAACATCCTGGTCTACTCGCACGACACCCATGACGAGGTCAAGCACCAGGTCGCCCAGGACCTGCTCGCGCAGCTATGGACGTCAGGGCCCGGCACGCTGAGCTCTCAGGTGCTGCAGGAGTTCTACAACGTCGCGACCCGAAAGCTCCAGCCGCCGATGCCCCCGCCGCAAGCCCGCCAGGTCGTGCACGATTACAGCGACTGGTGCGTAGTCGACACCGATCCGGTACTGATCATCTCCGCCAGCCGGCTGTCCGAACAGCACTCGATCAACTTCTGGGATGCCCTGATAGTCGAAGCCGCGGCGCGCGCCGGCGCCACCGAGCTCGTCACTGAGGACCTGCAGCACGGTCGTCGATTCGGCGAGCTCCAGATTCGCAATCCGTTCCTGCCCTAATAGCACTCCCCTGGCTCAGCAAGAGGGCAGCCCTCTATCACCATGAGTTCCGATGCAGCACGCTTACCTCACATGGTTGAACGATCTCACCCGATAGCGTGAAGGAAGTCTGGATGCGTACTCTCGCCGCCACCGGCGACACCTGGGGGATCAGCGGGCCGACGTTCCTAGGCCCCTACGCCGCGCTGGCCATCGTAGCGATCATCGCCACGATGCTGGTCCGTCGCGCACTGGCTCGCAGCCTCACGCCAACGCCAGCACCCATTGCGGTGAACCCGGAGGAGGTTGCCTACCTGCACAAAGGATCTGAGCTCGCCGTGCTCGCGGCCCTGAGCGCTCTGCACGTGGCCGGCAACATCGCGTCAGCCGGCCGGCGACGCCTCCAAGTCGGGGGAACTGTCAAGCCGGAGGCAAGCGAACTGGAGCTGGCGATCCACCGTAGCGCCCAGCAGCCCGTCCGGCGTGCTGCGCTACCGGGCGCGCAGCCCGTCGCCGAGGCGCTAGGCCTCATCGAGCGCCGGCTGATCGACGCCGGCCTGCTGCTAGACACTGACCGTCGGCGCACTGCCGGAGCCGCTGACCCAGCTGCGCCAGCGCGGTGTCACCGTGGTGCCGCACGGGATCCGGCTCTCCCTGGGCGGCGCCGAGGACGTTGATCAGCATCGGGTCGCGCATCTCGCCCGGTGTGCGGAGGTGCTGGACGCGCCGCTGGTCAGTGAACACATCGCCTTCGTCCGCGCCGGGGGCACCGAAGCCGGGCACCTGCTCCCGGTCCCGCGCACCAGGGATGCCCTCGACGTCCTGGTCGACAACGTCCTCCTCGCGCAAGCGCAGCTACCCGTCCCACTGGCGCTGGAGCCGATCGCCGCGCTGTTCGAGTGGCCCGAGGATGAGATGGACGAGGCCACGTTCCTCACCGAGCTGCTCGATCGGACCGGCGCGTGGCTGTTGCTCGACGTCGCCAACGTCTACGCGAACGCGACCAACCGCGCTGCCGCGTCGGGCGCGCTGCTGGCCCGGCTGCCACTGGAGCGGATCGCCTACGTCCACGTCGCCGGCGGCGCCGAGCGCGGCGGGCTCTACCACGACACACACACCGATGCGGTGCCTCCCGAGGTGCTCGACCTGCTCAGTGAGCTCAGCGCGCTGCACCACTCACCTGCGGTCCTGCTCGAGCGCGACAGCCATTACCCGCCCGAGGCGCAGCTGCGCGCCGAGCTCGACGCGGTGGCGCACGCCGCCGCCTGCCACCGATCACCGGCGAGGTGTCCATTCGATGAGCCGGGCGGAGCTCGCCGCGCGCCAGGCCGCGCTGGTCGCCGCCCTGGTGACCGGTGGTGAGGTACCCGACGGCGTCGACGCAGGGCGCCTGGCGGTGGCGCGCAGCGCCCTGATGCGCAAGCGAGCCGAGGAGGTCGCGGCGGCCTGACCCCTGCTCGCCGCCTCGATAGGGCACGGGTTCATCGCGAGCTTCGCGGAGTGGGCGGCAGCGCGTCCGCCGTACGGATCGCTGCGCGACGGGTGGGATCTCGCCCGCGACCTCAACGCCGCCCGACGGCTGGCACCGCTCGGTCAGGAGGAACTCGCCGCCAGGGAGGTCACCTGGCGCTACGACGGACGCTCAACGCCGAAGCGACGTCGACTGCCCGCGCTGCGCCGCATTCCCGGCGGGCTCGTCATACAGCTGGCCGGCCACGTGCTTCGCCACTAACCCCAGCGCGCAAACCGCGAAGTGGAACCTCATCGCTGGTCCTGCCTACACTGCGGCGTGCGCAAGGTCCTCATCGCCAACCGGGGCGAGATCGCTGTGCGGGTGATCCGGGCCTGCCGGGATGCCGGGTTGACCAGCGTCGCCGTCTACGCCGATGGGGATCGGGACGCTCCGTTCGTCACGCTGGCCGACGAGGCGTTCGCCTTGGGTGGGGCCTCTGCAGCGGACAGCTACCTCGCCCAGGCCAAGCTGCTCGACGTCGCGGCCCGCGCAGGCGCGGACTCGGTGCATCCCGGTTACGGGTTCCTCGCCGAGAACGCCGACTTCGCCCAGGCCGTGATCGATGCCGGGCTGACCTGGATCGGACCGTCGCCGCAAGCGATCCGGGATCTGGGCGACAAGATCACCGCCCGGCAGCTGGCCAGCAAGGCAGGAGCGCCGCTGGTGCCGGGCACGAGGGATCCCGTGTCCGGCCCCGACGAGGTGATGGCCTTCGCTACCGAACACGGTCTGCCGGTGGCGATCAAGGCCGCCTTCGGCGGTGGCGGTCGCGGCCTGAAGGTGGCCCGCACCATCGCCGAGATCCCCGAGCTGTTCGACTCCGCGGTGCGCGAGGCCATCTCGGCCTTCGGACGCGGCGAGTGCTTCGTGGAGCGCTACCTGGACAAACCGCGTCACGTCGAAGCGCAGGTGCTAGCCGATCAGCACGGCACCATCGTCATAGTCGGCACCCGGGACTGCACCCTGCAACGCCGCCACCAGAAGCTGGTCGAGGAGGCCCCGGCGCCGTTTCTGTCCGACGAGCAGCGCCACACCATCCACGAAGCGGCCCGGGCCATCTGCGCCGAAGCGGGGTACACCGGCGCGGGCACCGTCGAGTTCCTGGTATGTCCCGACGGCACCATCTCCTTCCTCGAGGTGAACACCCGGCTGCAGGTGGAGCACCCGGTGTCGGAGGAGACCACTGGCCTTGACCTGGTCCGCGAGCAGTTCCGAATCGCGGCCGGCGAGAAGCTGACCATGGACTCCGATCCGCCAGCACGCGGCCATGCCATCGAGTTCCGGATCAACGCTGAGGATCCGGCCCGGGGATTCCTACCCGTTCCCGGTGTCGTCACAGTCTTCGATCCGCCGTCCGGACCAGGAGTACGGCTCGACGCCGGGGTACGTGCCGGCAGCGTCGTCGGCGGTCAGTTCGACTCGATGCTGGCCAAGCTCATCGTCGTCGGCGCGGATCGCGAGCAAGCGCTGGCGCGGGCTCGGCGGGCGTTGGTCGAGTTCACCGTCGAGGGCGTGGCGACCGTGCTTGCGTTTCACCGGGCAGTCGTGGACGATCCCGCCTTCGCCGCCACCGACGACGAGCACTTCACCGTGCACACCCGGTGGATCGAGACTGAGTTTCGCACGCAACTCCACCCCCACGGCGCCACGGCGGAAGCACCCACCCCCGCGCCGCGGCAGACGGTGGTCGTGGAGGTCAGCGGCCGACGTCTAGAGGTCTCGCTGCCAGCCGATCTGGCGCTGCGAGGTAGTGCTGCCGGTAGGGCCAAGCCCCGCAAGCGCGGCGGTGGCCGGCCGGGCGCCGCATCGGGCGACGCGGTCGTCGCTCCCATGCAGGGCACCGTGGTCACGGTCGCGGTGTGCGAGGGAGACCCAGTCGACATCGGTGACCTCATCGTGATGCTCGAGGCGATGAAGATGGAGAACCCGGTCACCGCGCACACGGCCGGCACCATCACCGGGCTCACCGCACAAGCCGGCACCATTGTCACCCAAGGCACCATCCTGTGCACAATCAGCTGACGGGTGCGAGGAGCAGGGACCGGGGGTCGGGGGCGGCGGCGCGGCAGGCATCAGCGGTGGAGTCGTCGGACTCGCGCTGCGAGCTGCGCTCGGCGGCCACCCGCGCAAGGTAGAGCTCCACCTCCCGGTGCCGCGCTGCACTCGTCCAGCCCAGCACCTCGCCCATCAGGTCGGCGACCTCAGCGGCGCACGCTTCACCGCGGTGCGGGTACTCGATCGAGATCCGGGTGCGCCGGGTGAGCACATCCTCCAAGTGCAGGGCCCCCTCATGGCCGGCGGCGTACACCACCTCAACCCTGAGGTAGTCCGGCGCCTCGCGCAGCGGCGCGAGCAGGTCCCGGCGATCCGCGGCCAGGGCCAGCACCCCGTGCACCGCCGAGCCGTAGCGGTCCAGCAGGTGCCGTAGCCGGTAGGGATGCAGTCCGTGCCGGGTGGCCAGCGCATCGGCCTGGTTGACCAGGGCGTGATAACCATCTGCGCCCAGCAGCGGCACCTTGTCGGTGATCGAGGGAGCAACCCGGCCGGGAAGATCAGGAACCGCCGCGTCCACCGCGTCGGCAGCCATCACCCGGTAGGTGGTGTACTTGCCGCCCGCGATGGCGATCAGGCCAGGTGCCACCCGGGCGACCGCGTGTTCCCGGGACAGCCGCGAGGTCTCCTCGCTTTCCCCCACCAGCAGCGGCCGCAAGCCGGCGTAGACGCCCTCGATGTCACCATCGGTCAGCGGCGTGGCCAGCACTGAGTTGACCGTGTCGAGCAGGTAGTCGATGTCCGCGCGAGTGGCCGCGGGGTGCGCGAGGTCGAGGTTCCAGCCGGTGTCTGTGGTGCCGACGATCCAGTGGCTGCGCCAGGGGATGACGAACAGCACTGACGTCGCGGTACGCAGGATCAGCCCGCTCTCCGCCACGATGCGGTCCCTCGGCACCACGATGTGCACCCCTTTGGAGGGGCGGATCCGGAACCGGCCCCGACCGCCGGACAACCGCTGGATCTCATCGGTCCACACTCCGGTGCAGTTGAGCACCGCATGCGCGTCGACGTTGGCCTCGTCGCCGGTCTCGCAGTCCCGCACGCGAACTCCGCGGATCCGATCCGCCTCCCGCAGGAAGCCGATGACCTGGGTCGAGCTGCGAACGACAGCGCCATACTGCGCGGCAGTGCGGGCCACCGTCATGGTGTGCCGGGCATCGTCGGTGATCGCGTCGTAGTAGTGCACCCCGCCGATGAGGGTGTCGCGTTTCAGCGCCGGGGCCAGCCGCAACGCGCCCGCCCGGGTGAGGTGGCGTTGACCCGGCACTGAGCGGGCGCCACCGAGCGTCTGGTAGAGCGCCAGCCCCGCTGCGACGTAGGGCCGTTCCCAGATCCGGTGGGCCAGCGGGTACAGGAAGCTCACCGGTTTGACCAGATGCGGCGCCAGCCGGGTGAGCATCAACTCCCGCTCGCGCAGCGCCTCCCGGACCAACCCGAACTCCAGTTGCTCCAGGTAACGCAGGCCTCCGTGGAAGAGTTTCGACGACCGGCTGGACGTCCCCGAGGCCAGGTCTCGTGCTTCCACCAAAGCCACTTTCAGTCCCCGGGTGACGGCGTCCAACGCCACCCCGGAACCGACCACACCGCCGCCGATGACCACGATGTCGAACTGCTCGCCGGCCAACCGCTGCCAGTCCGCCACTCGCTGCGCGGGTCCAAGCTGCCCAGGGGCCACCCCACCGATGGGCTGCTGCTCGCGCTGGGCTTGCTGCACCGGTCCGTCCCATCCCCTGCGTCTTACCGCTTCGCCTGCTGCACGCTACCGCGTGGTGGCCCCACGTGGTCTCACCGTGAGATCACGAAGATGCCCCTTGAGGGGCGCGGTGGGCAGTTCCCAGTCCGGCAGATCACGGTTTGTGTGCTCAGGACGACACGAGATGTCGCCCAGGCACATCAACGGTGATCACGTGGCTGCGACGACCCTTTACGCACCAGTAGCAGGACCGCGATGGCGGCGAGGATCCCGACGAGCGCAGCAAACACGATGCCGGAGGCGATGAGGCCGAAAGCCTGCGCCGCGGCACCTTCGCCGATCACCGGAATGGCGATGCCAACGTAGAGCATCACGAAGTAGCTTGAGGTGATCTCACCGCGCTTGTCCGGGGGCGCGGCGCCGGTTACCGCCCCGAGCCCGGCCCGGAAGCTCAGGCCTTGGCCGAGTCCGGCGATGACCCCTCCTGCGATGAGCACTGCCAGCGAACGGATGGGCAGGCTTGCCCCCACCAGAATCATCCCCGCGATGAGGCCGACGCACCCCACTATGAGGGCGCGCTGCTCGCTGATGGTTGACGACAGCGACTGGCCGATTGTCGAGGCGATGAATACGGAGATCACCACGGCACCGGTGAGCGCGTGATTGGTCTCGTGCAGCACGGTAGCGAGAAAGGCCGGGGATACCGCGGTGAACAAACCGAGGACTGCGAACCCGGCGAATCCGGCGATCGCCGCCCTGGTGAACACGCCGCGAATCTCGATCGGCACAGTCGATCTTCTGTGGCCGCAGGTACGGCGTGCTGGCCCGTCGCACCGGGTTCCGCAACGGCTTGGACGCCAAGGACGGCCACCGCAACTAGCCCCAGATCGACGATGAAGCACACGCTGCAGCGGCAGCGGCGCGTACTGCGCCAGGATCCCGGCCAGCAGCGGTCCCGCGCCGAGGCCACCCATGTTCACCCCGGCCGCAATCAGACTCGCCCGCGCCTTGCCGTGATCCGGAGCAAGGTCAACGATCGTCGCGGTTGCCGTCCCGGTGAAGATGCCGGCCGACAGACCAGACAGCACCCGGCCGACGAACAGCCAACCCAGCGCCCCCGCCAACAGGAACACGATGGCGGAAAGGCCGGAAAGGGCCAGACCCAGCCTGCAACATCGGTCGCCTACCCAGCTGATCCGACCAACTCCCGAACACCAGCAGGGCGATCGTGACCCCCACCGCGTATGACGGCGAAGACCACGGTGGTGACCAGCTCGTCGAAGCCGAAGGCCTTCTCATAAAGCGGATACAGCGGCGTGGGAAGCGTGGTGCCCAGCATCGTGACCGCAAAAGCGGCCCCGATGAGCGCAACGCCGGGCCAGCCGATCACGCCGCGTTCGGGGCGCTGGCGGAGCAGTTGGTTTCCCATGCTGCCCGAACTTCCCGGATCCGACGATCCGCAACCGAGGCGTGACCTAACCACTGATATGGAGGGGCGATGAGTCAGTACGTCGCGGCGATCGACCAGGGGACCACATCCACCCGCTGCATGGTGTTCGACCACGACGGTCGGGTGGTCAGCGCGGATCAGCGTGAGCACCGGCAGCACTACCCGCGAGCTGGCTGGGTGGAGCACGACCCCCTGGAGTTGTGGGCGAATACTTGCGAGGTCGCGGCCGGGGCACTGGCCAAGGCCGATCTGACCGCCGGGGACATCGTCGCGGTGGGCATCGCCAACCAGCGGGAGACCGCGGTGGTGTGGGACCGGCTCAGCGGGGAACCGGTGTACAACGCGATCGTGTGGCAGGACACCCGCACCGCCGAGTTGTGCACCGACCTCGGCGGGTCCACCGGCGCCAGCCGGTACCAGCACCGCACCGGGTTGCCGTTGTCCACTTACTTCTCCGGTCCCAAGATCCGCTGGATCCTCGACGAAGTGGATGGCGCCGGGCAGCGGGCGCGCAACGGTGAACTGTGTTTCGGGACCATCGACACCTGGCTGCTCTGGAACCTCAGCGGCGGCCGGTCCGGCGGGCTGCACCTCACCGACGCCACCAACGCCTCACGGACCCTGCTGATGGATCTGGACACCCTGTGCTGGGACGACGGCATCGCGCAGGAGATGGGAGTGCCGGTGTCGATGCTGCCGCAGATCCGCTCGTCGTCGGAGGTATACGGGACGGTCCGCGCGCCGGCGGTGCTGGCTGGGGTGCCCATCGCCGGCATCCTCGGTGACCAGCAGGCGGCCACGTTCGGGCAGGCCTGCCTGTCCGTCGGGGAGGCCAAGAACACCTACGGCACCGGCAACTTCATGCTGCTCAACACCGGCACAGAGAAGGTGCGAAGCAGCAACGGGCTGCTCACCACGGTGTGCTACAAGATCGGGCCGCAGGACCCCGTGTACGCGCTGGAAGGCTCGATCGCGGTTACCGGGTCGCTGGTGCAGTGGTTGCGGGACAACCTGGGCATGATCTCCTCAGCGGCGGAGATCGAGCAGCTGGCGGCTACCGTCGCCGACAACGGCGGGGCGTACTTCGTGCCGGCGTTTTCCGGGCTGTTCGCCCCGCACTGGCGCTCCGATGCTCGTGGCGCCATCGTCGGGCTGACCCGTTACATCAACCGGGGGCACCTCGCCAGGGCGGTGCTCGAAGCCACCGCGTTCCAGTCCCGCGAGGTGCTCGACGCGATGAACGCCGACTGCGGCTGGATTGCCGGCTCAGCCGGCGGGGGGGGCCACGTTGACCTCGCTGAAAGTGGATGGCGGGATGGTGGGCAACGAGCTGCTCATGCAATTCCAGGCGGACATTCTGGGCGTCCCGGTGATCCGACCCGTGATCAGCGAGACCACCGCGTTGGGCGCCGCCTACGCCGCTGGTCTCGCGGTCGGGTTCTGGTCAGGAGCCGACGAGATTCGGGCCAACTGGACGGCCTACCGGCAGTGGGATCCGACGATGGACCTGCAGCGACGCGAGGAGCTCTACCGCCAGTGGCGCAAGGCGGTCACCCGGACGCTTAACTGGGTGGACGGCTGACCGTGCGCCGCCGGGCCAGCACCAGCGCCACGCCGGATCCTGCCGTTGCCACCGCACCGCCCACGGTAAGCGTCACCGCCAGCATGCTCACCTCGGCCTGCGGCGCCGCTTGACTGTCCGCATTGGTTCTGCCGCCGGTGACATCGGCCATGGCCATTGGGGCGCCACCTAGCAGGGCCGCGCCAGCGATCAGCCCGCAAGCAACGATCCGCATTCGCAACCTCCTCATGCCGGCCTGATACTTAGTAAGACGCGCGAGCACGCCGGCGGTTGCCTCGTGCCCAGCACGCTCAGTGCGTGCGCCTGAACAGGGCGTAACCGAATGGCGGTGGCGGGAACGCTGGGACACATCGCGCGGCGGCTACGCTATCGCGCGTGCCGCTCTACGCCGCCTATGGGTCCAACATGGATCCCGCCCAGATGATGCAACGAGCACCGCATTCGCCGACGGCGATGACCGGCTGGCTGATCGGGTGGCGGCTGACTTTCGGCGGCGAGGACATCGGCTGGGAAGGCGCCCTGGCCACCGTCGTGGAAGACCCCGTGTCCCAGGTCTTCGTCGTAATCTACGACGTGACTCCAGAAGACGAAAAGCTGCTCGACCGCTGGGAAGGCGAGGACTTCGGGCTGCACAAGAAGTTGAAACTGCGGGTGCACACGCTCGACGGATCGGTGCTCGCCTGGCTCTACGTGCTGGACGCCTACGAAGGCGGCCTGCCGTCGGCGCGCTACCTCGGCGTCATCGCCGACGCCGCTGAGGCCGCTGGTGCCCCGGAGGACTACGCCACCGAGCTACGCAGCCGTCCCTGCGCGGGCATCGGCCCATGACCTTCCAGGCGTGGACTATCCCGGAAAAAAGCTGAAAGGGGCGGCCGCATAGCGGCCGCCCCTTTCAGGGCCGACGGCATTGCACGCGATCAGTCATCGCGCGGAGGTACTGCACGACTGGAGGGGTAGTCGGCTGCCCCAGTACCACCTTCCGCGTTGCCGCCGGCTATTGACGGTGTCGTCCCCTAGCAAACGCCACCGCAAGTGATAACCGCCATCACACCGATAAATACGGTTCAGCTACCGTTGGCTCAGCCACCGTTAGCGGAGCCACCGTTGCCGCCGGCCGCGTCACCGGCGCTGGCGGTGCCAGTGCCCAGGACGCCGATGCCACTCAGAACGTTGATGCCGAGGCCACCCTGGGCGGAGCCACCGTTACCGCCGACACCGCCGTTGCCCCCGTGGCTGCCGCCCTCGCAGCCGCAAGCCCGGAACGCGGACATGACGGTGCGAGCCGGGAGCAGCTCCACGTGCTGGCCATCGACGTCGGCGAAGCTCAATGCGTTAGACATGCATTCCTCCTTGGAAATTGCCCACAACGGGCCGGAACAGAAGTGCCTCTTCGACTTTCATCCGCCGATTTGGCTAATACATACTCTGGCGAGAAGTCGGTCGCCTGACAACATCTATCCGCCACCTAATTTCGCATTCCGTCACCTATACCGTGAGGCCGTTTTTTCGACCACCTAAGCACGGGTGAAGAGTTACCGAGTTCACCGCAACTCCGGTACCCACGCACTCGACGCCGCACGGCGTTGCCCAGCTGCCACCCCACCCGCCCCGCCGCTGGTGAGACGCCATGCCGACGGTGAGCGCAGGAGTGCTGACGCCGCCGCGGTACGGTTCGCTACTGGTTGGAGGGCGAGCCCGTCGCACCCGGTTTGCGGCAGCACCCGCGATGATTGCGAAGGATCTCGTGGATTACTACCCGGGAACACTCGCGATGGCTACCTAGCGTCTACCGAATCCGGCTACAGCGAGTGACGACCGCCAACGCACTGTTGACCTTGCGCCAAGCGCCCTGTGCACCGCGCGACCACCTAGTCACTCCGCGCTTGTCTTGACTCAGTAATCCCGGGCGAGGGCGGCCAGCGCCGTGTGCACCATGACCCGCACGCCCAGCGGCAGCGCGCGTTCGTCGAGGTCAAAGGTGGGCTGGTGCAGGTCGCGGTGCGCGCCCTCACCCGACCAGACGCCAAGGCGGCCCATCGATCCGGGCACGTGTTCGAGGTACCAGCCGAAGTCCTCACCACCGGAGGACTGCTCGGTAGCAGCCACCGCCTCACCACCCAGCGCCGAGGCGACACCGTCACGCAGCAGCTCCGTACTGACCGCCTCGTTGACTACCGGCGGCACGCCGCGGACGTGACGCAGGTCGAAGCCCACCCCGGTGGGCGCCAGCAGGGCGGTGACCAGCTCACGTACCAGCGGCTCCAGATCGGCCCAGACCCTGCGGTCCCCGGTGCGCAGGACGCCACGAAGCAGCCCCTCCTGCGGGACGATGTTCGCGGCTTCGCCGGCCTGCACCGCCCCCCAGACGAGCAGGGTGCCCGACCGCGGGTCGACTCGCCGCGACAGCAGCGAAGGTAAGCCGATGACCACGGTTCCGAGGGCGTGCACCAGATCGGCGGTGAGGTGCGGGCGCGCCGTGTGCCCGCCGGGCGACGACAGCCGTAGCTCGAGCAGGTCGGACGCCGAGGTGATCGGCCCGATCCGGGTGCCCACGTGGCCGACCGCCAACCGGGGATCGCAGTGCAGCGCGAAAATCCGGTCCACGCTGGACAGTCCGGCGGCAGCGACCACGTTCAATGCGCCGCCGGGCATCACTTCCTCAGCCGGCTGGAAGATCATCCGGATCCGGCCGGGCAACGCCGGAGCCGACGCCAGGGCAAGCCCTGCGCCGATCAGGATCGCGGTGTGCGCGTCGTGCCCGCAGGCGTGCATCCTGCCGTCCACAGTGGAGGCGAACGGCAGCCCGGTGGCCTCCGAGACGGGCAGCGCGTCGATGTCGGCGCGCAGGGCGACGCACCGCGAACCAGCGCCGACGTCACAGACCAGCCCGGTGCCACCGGGCAGCAGCGTGGGCGCAAGACCGGCGCTGCTGAGGTACCCGGCGATCAGTGCGGTAGTGCTGTGTTCCTGGTAGGCCAGTTCCGGATTGGCGTGGAGGTGTCTGCGCCAGGCGACTAGGTCGGCGCCATGGCTCGACAGCCAGTCATCCAGCCAGGACGGGCCGCGACCGGCGCCGATATCCAGCGGCGCTCCGACGGGGAGCAGACCGGACCTCAGCAGTGTCACCCAGCACCTCCCGCGGCGGTCGCCGACGCCTCGCGGCGTCGAGACATTGTGCCTACCGGTCGCGCACGGTTGTTCACCGCGTCGGGGTTAGAACCCCTCCGGCGGTACGTAGGTACCCCAGACGTCGCGCAACGCGTGACACACCTCACCGACCGTGGCGCGGGCGGCGAGCGCCCGCTTCATCGGGTACAGCACGTTGCTGGCGACGTCCTTGGCGGCGCGTCGCAGCTCATCCAGCGCCCGATCGACCTCCGCGGCGGATCGCGACGAGCGCAGCGTGGCAAGCCGCTCCCGGGCACTGTCCTCGATCGCCGGATCCACCCGAAGCGGCTGGTAAGGATCCTCGGTGTCGAGCCGGTACCGGTTGAGCCCGACCACCACCCGGTCACCTGAGTCGATCTCCATAGCGGTCTGGTATGCGGTCCGTTCTATCTCAGATTTCTGAAAACCCGCCTCGATAGCGTGCACCGCGCCACCCAGCTCGTCCACTTTCTCGATCAACGCCACCGCCGCGGCCTCCACCTCATCGGTCATCGCCTCGATCGCGTAGGAGCCCGCGAAGGGATCCACCGTGGCCGTCAGATCGGTCTCGTAGGCGAGCACCTGCTGGGTTCGCAGCGCCAGCCGGGCGGCCTTCTCCGTGGGCAGCGCGATCGCCTCATCGTAGGCATTGGTGTGCAACGACTGGGCGCCACCGAGGACCGCGGCGATCGCCTGCGCGGTGACCCGGACCATGTTGACCTCGGGTTGCTGCGCGGTGAGCTGCACGCCGGCGGTCTGGGCATGGAATCGCAGCATCAGCGACTTGGGGTGCTGCGCATCGAAACGCTCCCGCATCATTCGCGCCCAGATTCGCCGGGCGGCCCGGAACTTCGCGACCTCCTCCAGCAACGTGGTGCGGGAGACGAAGAAGAACGACAACCGCGGCGCGAACTCGTCGACGACCATCCCGGCGTCCAGCGCGGCCTGCACATACTGCACCCCATTGGCCAGCGTGAAGGCGATCTCCTGCGCGGGGTTCGCACCCGCCTCGGCCATGTGATATCCCGAGATCGAGATGGTGTTCCATTGCGGGATCTCGGCCTGGCAATAAGCGAAGATGTCCGAGGTGAGCCGCAGGGACTGGGCCGGCGGGTAGATATAGGTACCCCGCGCGATGTACTCCTTGAGCACGTCGTTCTGGATCGTCCCGGTCAGCTTCGAGCCGGACACCGCGTGCTGCTCGCCCACCAGTTGATAGAGCAGCAGCAGCACGCTCGCGGGAGCGTTGATCGTCATCGAGGTGGACACCTCATCCAGCGGGATCCCGTCGAACAGCGTCCGCATGTCCTCGATCGAGTCGATGGCAACCCCGACCTTGCCGACCTCGCCGTGCGCGATCGCCTCGTCGGAGTCGTAACCCATCTGTGTGGGCAGGTCGAAGGCCACCGACAAGCCGGTCTGGCCAGCCCGCAGGAGCTGGTGGTAGCGGGCGTTGGACTCGGTGGCGCTGCCGTAGCCGGCGTACTGGCGCATCGTCCACCGACGCTGGGTGTACATGGCGGGATACACCCCACGGGTGAACGGGAACTCCCCGGGCTCGCCCAGCCGCTGCGCCAACCCGTCGGCGATATCCGTTGGGTGATACACCGGCTTGACCGCGAAGCCCGACTGAGCCGTCTTCGGGGCGGTGTTCGGGGATGTCTTGTCCACCATCACATCTGTATGACACACGCGGGCGGTGACCACAACGCAGGGCATCATGGGCGCGTGACCAACACCGCATCCCGCTTGGTGGCCGGGCGCTACCGGCTCGGCGCGGTGCTGGGCCGGGGAACCATGGGCACGGTCTGGTCCGCGCGCGATGAGGTGCTGGGGCGGCCGGTTGCGGTCAAGGAAGTGCTGCTGCCGCCCGGCATCCCGGACGCCGAGGCGGACGCGCTGCGGGAGCGGTCGTTGCGGGAGGCCAGAGCGATCGCCGCGCTGTCGCACCCCAACGTGGTGACCCTCTACGACGTGGCCCGTGAGGGCGCGGCGCCCTTCGTGGTGATGGAGTTGGTGGCATCGGCCAGCCTGGCGGAGCTGTTGCGCGACGGCGCTTTGCCGCCGCATCGGGTGATCGCTATCGGGGCCGCGGTGGCGGCGGCTCTGCAGGCCGCGCACGCCGCGGGCATCACCCACCGCGACGTCAAGCCCGGCAACGTCCTGATGGCACACGATGGCCGGATCAAGCTCACCGACTTCGGGATCGCCCGCAATCCGGCCGATCAGACGTTGACCGCTACCGGCCTGATGCTGGGCTCCCCCGCTTACATCGCTCCTGAGATCGCCTCCGGTGGGCCGATCAACCCTGCGGCGGACCTGTGGGGGCTCGGCGCGACGCTGTTCGCCGCGGTCGAGGGCAGGCCCCCCTACGACGCGGGCACCGCGATGGCGACGGTGGCCGCGGTGGTGCACGACGAGGTACCCACGACGTCGTGTTCCGGCCCGCTCGCCGAGGTGATCAGCGGGTTGCTGGTCAAGGACCCCACGCGCCGGATACCACTGTCGCAGGTACGCCGGCTGCTGGGGGCGCCACCCGAACCTGCTGATCACCAATCAGCGACGCGCTCGGTCGCGGCTACTGGCCCCGTGCGCGTCGCCGAAAACACCCCAGCAGCGCCTGAGAAAGCGCCCGAGCGGCCGCCCGAGAAACCGCGCAGAGATCCCGGGCAGCTGGCAACAGACCCGGGCCCGCTGCCCTTCGCCGTGGCGTCAAGCGCTGATCCGCACACCGCTAACAGCCACACCGCGCCACGTCGAGTCAAGGCCACCGGCGCTGGACGCAGAGCATTGCTGTGGACCTCGGCCGTGGTGCTGTTTTCCGGCGCCGCGATCACCGGTTTCGGGGCCATCCGGGTGGCTGGCGGCCAGCCACCCGTGCCCAATCTGAGAGCCCGGCCCGCAGTGGGCACGAGTGCCGATGACGTTGTGCTCATCCCCAGAACGCTTCTGGTCGCCGAGCCGGCCGGCACCCCGCCGGTCCGGTTGACGGTGACCGTTCCGCAGGACTGGCCGGTGTTCGTCGAGCAGCGGGCGCTCGGGTTCAACTCGGACACCGTGGCACGCTTCGTGTCCCCGGACGGCTCGGAGGTCGTCGCTGTCGAGCGGCTCACCGGCGCGCTGGCCGGCGGTGGCGTCGACCAATACCTGACCAGCTACCTGCGCAAGCTGGCGCAAGCAGTGCCCGAGCTCGTCGAGACCCAGCGACAGAAACTGTCCGGCGGTGCGCTGGACGCCACGTTCCGGACCCAGGAGGGCGGTGATCTGCGCCGTACCACCTACCTGCGGCTGCTCCCGGTCAAGGCAGATGTGTGGATGGTCTCGGTCACCGTGCCAACCGAGCGCGAGGGCGCCGGGCGGATGAAGCTGTTCGAACCGGTGGTGGCGGAGTTCACTCCCGGCCCGTAACTCCTCGGCGGTCTGACCCTAGGCTGCCGGTCGTGACTGACCCGGCACAGCTGGCCGCAGACGCCGCCGCGGTGCTCGCCGAACGCACCGGGGCGCCCGCGCACGACGTCGCGGTGGTGCTGGGCAGCGGCTGGCGCCCCGCGGCTGACGTGCTGGGCGCCGCCGCCGTCGAGATCCCGGTCACCACGCTGCCGGGATTCGCCGTACCGCAGGTCATCGGGCACGCGGGGACGGTCCGGTCGGTGCCGCTGGGCGGGCCCCGCGGTGAGCGCCGGGTCCTGGTGCTGCTCGGTCGCGCGCATGGCTACGAGGGCCATGATGCAGTGCAGGTTGCGCACGGGGTTCGCACCGCCTGTGCGGCGGGAGCGCGAGTGGTGGTGCTCACCAACGCCGCCGGCGGCATCGCCGAGGGGCTGTCGGTCGGCCAGCCGGTGCTGATCTCCGACCACCTCAACCTCACCGCGACCTCCCCGCTGGTCGGGCCCCGGTTCGTCGACCTCACCGACACCTACTCACCCCGGTTGCGCGCGCTGGCGCGGGAGATCGACCCGAGCCTGATCGAAGGCGTCTACGCCGGGGTCACCGGTCCGCACTTCGAGACGCCGGCCGAGATCCGGATGTTGGGTGTGCTGGGAGCGCAGCTGGTCGGGATGTCCACCGTCGTCGAGGCCATCGCCGCCCGTGCCGAGGGCGCCGAAGTGCTGGGCATCTCCCTGGTCACCAACCTCGCCGCCGGCCTCACCGCAGGCCCTCTGAACCCGCAAGAGATGCTCGCCACCGCCGCGGACTCCGCCGCCCGAATGGGCGCCCTCCTGCGGGCGCTGATCATCCGGCTATAACGCATTCAGCGACAACATCGTACTCACGCACTTCAACACGGGCTGTTCGACGGCGACCGGGTGGTCGATCATCGGCCAATGGCCGCTGTCGGCAAGCAGCACCACCTCAGCACCGGGAAACGTCTCCCGTTGGCGTTGCGCGTAATGCACCGGCAGGTACGGGTCGCGGGCACCCCACACGACCAGCGCCGGGCGATCGAGCGACCGCAACCGGTGGTGCAGCCGCTCTGAGCCCAGGTCGGGGCCGGTGGCGCAACAGCAGCCGCAGCGCCGGGAAGGTACCCATCCGCATGAAGGCCTCACCGAGCACCGGGGTCCGCCAGATGCGGGCCAGGTAGTGCCAGCGGTAATCGCGCAGCACACCGCAGTTGACCAGGGTGACGCTGGCGAACCGGTCGGGGTGGTCGGCCGCCCAGGTCAGACCCCACGGGCCGCCGAAGTCGTGCAACACCAGGTGGGCACGGTGGATGTCGAGCTGGTCGAGGATCCCGCCGCCGAGATGGCGGGCGTAACCGTCGACGGTGTAGCGGAAGCGATCAGGTTTGTCGGCGTCGCCCGTAGCCGGTCAGGTCGGGCGCGACCGCCCGGGCGAACGCGCCGGTGCGGGCGATCAGCGCCGCCAGTCGGCTGCCGGACCCGGTTGCCGTGCACGAACACGACGGCCTCAGCGGTGTCGGTTGGCCCGGCCTGGAGATACGGACTGCGGACCCCCTCGACGGTGACGGCCGCAGAGCTGACCGGTGCGAGCCGCTCGCCGGCAGTCATCAGCGGGCTACGGGCACGACTGGACGGTCCGGCGGCGCGGCGTTCGGGGAAAAATCATCGCTATCGGCTCGGGCCGGGCTTCGGAGGGCGATGACCGGGTGGCGAAGGCTGCGGGGTGAAGGCGGCGAAACCGGCCTCGTCGGTGGGCGCATGCTGCCCGGCGGCTCCCATCAGCGCCACCATCCACTGGCCATTTTCGATCGGGAACAGGAAGCCGGTGCGCGGCATCGACGGCGGCTTGGAGGTCAGCATCACCAACTTCCAGTCCGCGCTGAACCCGTCCCGGGACGCGGTAGATCCGGGAGGCGTAGGCGATGTTCGGGTCAACCTGCGTCGTGGCCGGCGTGCCGTAACCGCCCGCTGAGAGCCAGGCCGGAGCACGGGAACCGCGGCCGCTGGCGTCGACTACGAGGTCTGCGGCGAGCTGGTGGGTGCCCGCTTCATCTAGCCGACGTAGCGTCACGCCGGTGACCTGCCGACCGTCGAACGAAGTCAACAGCGCCGCCACATCGTGGCCATCGAGGATCGTCACACCCGGCAGTTCCCTCAGCCGCCGGCGCACGGCCCACTCGAACAGCGGCCGGCTGGCCGACAACATCGGCCACCCGGCGACCTGACGGGGCAGCCAGCCAGCGGGTGTCAGGATGAGCGAGTCAGTTGGGATGCAGACGGGCACCGCTCCGGCAACCTCCAGCTCGTCGCAGTAGCCGGGGAACAACCGCTCCACGATCTGCAAGCCCCGGGGCATCAGCGCATGCAGCATGCGCCCCTGCGGGACACCCTTGCGGGTCTGGGCGCTGTCGCTCAGCGCGTCGCGCTCGACGACGGTCACCCGCTCGAAATGGTTGGCGAGCACCCGCGCGGCCAACAGGCCGGCCATGCTGCCGCCGACGACGACGGCGTGCGCGGCGTCGGCGGGTGAGCGGCGATTCCCAAGGGCCCGCTGGCGTCATAGGTCCAGCTCATGATGTTCTCCTCGGATTGCGAACACTGTTATAGAACACTGTTGCGATAGAGTCGTCAAGTGGCCAGACCGAAACTGCATGACGATGCGCTGCGGATCCGCCTGCTGGACGTCGCGGGGACGCTGCTCACCGCCGAGGGCCCGGACGCGCTGAGCCTGCGCCGGCTCGCTGCCGCCGCGGGTACCTCGACCAGCGCGGTGTACGCCCTGTTCGGCGGCAAACCAGGGATCCTTCGGGGGCTGTTCATCGAGGCGTTCACCAGGTTTGCGGCCCATCTGGACACGGTGACTCCCTCGGACGATCCGCTGGCCGACCTCCTCGCGCTGGGCCGCGCCTACCGGGCCAGCGCGCTGGCCGACCCGCATCTGTACGCAGTGATGTTCGGTTCGCCGGTGCCCGGCTTCGAGCCCGCTCCGGAGGACTACGCGCATGCTGAGGCCACCTTCGCCCCGCTGCTCGACACGGTGCGCAGGGCAGTCGCGGTGGGTCAGCTGCGCGACGCCGACCCCGCGTGGATCGCCACCGCGCTGTGGGCCAACGTGCACGGCCTGGTGTCGCTGGAGCTGGGCTGCGCGATGCCGGCTGGGGCCGGGCCACCCGGTGAGTTGTTCGAGGCCGCGATCCGCGCCAACCTCGACGGCTGGCGGATAAGGTCCTGACCGGGGGATTACGCTGCCGCCCATGGCTGCCGACATTGTGCCGATAGAGCTCTCGGTGACCGCCGGGGACGTGGTGACGCTGTGGGCGCCGCGCTGGCGTGCCGACGGTGAGGAGTGGGAGGCGTTCCTCGGCGACGACACGAATCTGTTCGCCTTCGCCGACGTCGCGGCGTTGGTCGGTTTCGTGCGCACTGCGGGTGTTCATGACCTGGTCGACCATCCGGCTTGGCCCCTCGTACCGCGGTTGCCCGCGCCGGACCTGCGGCCCGCGGACTCCCACCGTTACGACCTGGTCGGAGTGCCCGAGCTGGTCGCGCAGTCGCCGGATACCTGGGTGATCGGCGAGCTCGCCGACGTGGTGTCGATCACGCGGTCACTGGCCGACGTCTGCAGCCTGGACGTGGTCCACGAGGTGCTCGGCTCCACTGCCGGGTTCACCATGCTCGACGGCGGCACGCTTTCCTTCGGCGGTCGGGAGGGTGCGCGGCACTGGGATGCGCTGTGCACCGTCATCGCGCAGCGGTGGGACGAGGTGATCGATGCCGTCGACGCGCTGATCCGCAGTCCTGACGTCGACGCGGCGGCGCTGGACGCGGCGGCGACCGAGCTGTCCGAGGCTGAGTCCTCCGTAGCCGACAAGCAGGCCGCTGCGGCCACCGAAGCGCCGGCCGCCGGTGATCCCGCGCTGGACTTCTGGTCAGAGGTCGGGATCGACCCGATCCGGATCATCAGTGATCTGGGTGATCACTACACGCTGCGTTGCTACCTCGACGACGCGCCGGTCTTTCTCGGTAGCGGCGGACGCATCGACGTCTTCACTTCGCCGCGCGCGCTGGCCCGCTATCTCACCGACCACCCGCACGACCACGACCTCGACGCGGTGTCCACCTGGCCGCAGGTGACCAAACGCGCGCAGGACCGCGAGCTGGGCGTGGCGGTTGACGACGGCAACAGCTACGTGCTCGCCGGCTTGGCCGACGACCTCACCGGTGGCCCCGAGACGGTGGATCCCGGCCAGCTCGAGCTGGCCGTGGAACTGATCACCGACGCCGAGCAGTGGGCTGGATCCGACGCCGCGGACAAGGCGCTGGCCAGTTCCGAACCGCTGGGCTGGCTGGTCTCCTTCCTGGTCCGGCCGGACCCGACCCGGCTGGCGCCCAGCGCTCCCTTCGACGCCGAAGCGGCGTCCTGGCGGGTCCTCGTCGGTGGTTTCGAAGACCGGCTGCACGTGCACTGAGTACCCCCCGCTGCATTCTGCGGCCGATCACCACTGCGCAGCGTGGTCTCCCGGTTGCTGCGGCCGCTGCCGGGATGGCTAGGCTTCGCGCCCACCAGGATCGGTCGGTTCCCCTTAGCGAAGGCCAAGCCCGTGACCAACACAGCGACGCAATCCTTCGATCGGATGCGCAGCATGCTCGTGCGCGCCGCCGAGATCCGCGACAGCGAGCAGCAGCAGATCTTCGACGCGCTGGACGAGATCCACGCCCGGTTGGCTCCTCTGGAGTCGCTGGGATCGGTGCGCAAGCGGCTGTCGGAGATGCCCGACCGCACCGAGGTCAGCGTGCTGGCCGAACGGGTCGATGAAGCCCTGTCGAAGCTGGAAGCTCAGGACAGCGCTATCGCCGGGCTGTGCCGCGCCGTCGAGTCGATCGTGGACAAGCTGGCCACACCGTTCGCCGAGCTCGGTGGACGCATGGACGGGATGGCGGGCCGGTTCGAGGGTGTCGCCGGCCGGATGGACGGTCTGGAGGACCGGATCGCCGGGTTGCACAAGCGGATCGACGACCTGGATCACCACCTCGACCGGCAGGACACCGTGCTCGACGGGCTGCCCGCCGCCGTGCACGGGCCGGTCCGCGAGCAGCTCGGCAGCACCGAGACGGGGTTGCGGAGCCGGCTCGACGAGGTCGACAAGGGCGTGCACGAGTCGCTGGCGGGTGCGCTGGAGTCTGTTACCCAACGGCTCGGTGTCCTGTCCACCCGGCTCGATGCGCTGGACGAGGGCGTCGGTGACCGGATCGGCTCAGTTACCGAACGCCTGGGCGCGCTGGATGGCGCGCTGGCGCAGCGCCCCGACGTCGACTCGCTCCTCGGCATGGTCCGCCAAGCCAACCAGGAGTCCGAGATGCGCTACACCTCGCAGCTGGACGAGGCGATGGCCACCTTCGCCGAGATCATCATGGGCGGCGGCGCGCCCTCAGCCCTGCCTGCCACGCCACCGCCGCCACCACGCCCAGCCCAGCGTCGGGTCCGCGCTCGCAAGGCTGCGGAGCCGGAGGAGAACGGCGTCGTGATCGACGCCGCCTCGTGAGTGGTAACCAGTGCTATAACACTGCTCGGCACTCACAAGCTGAAGGCATCCGGTAACAGGTCAGCAAGGGGGCGGACGCCGTGTGCGGTGTCCACCACGCAGCTCGGCCCGCCGAGTTCATGGAGCACCTGGCGACAACGTCCGCACGGCATCAGCAACTCGCCCGTGCCGGAGCGACAGGCCACCGCCACGAACCGGCCGCCACCTGACAGCCGCAGTTGCCCGGCCATGGTGCACTCCGCGCAGAGGGTCAACCCGTAGGAGGCGTTCTCCACGTTGCAGCCGGTCACCATGCGACCGTCGTCGCACAGCGCGGCCGCCCCCACCTGCAGCTGCGAGTAGGGGCAGTACCCGAGCGCTGCGGCCTGCACCGCAGCACAGCGCAGCGCGTCCCAGTCGATGTCCCCGTTGATGTCGCCATTGATCTCGCCGTTCACCTCTTGAGCATCCCCTACCGGGTCCTCACCCACCGCCCAGCTAACCTTCGCCCGGTGCGGATTGTCCGGTCCCGGTTACTGGTGGTGCTGATCGTCGCGCTCGGCGCGATGACCCTGCTCGGTGCGGCACCCAGCGCCGCGCAGCCCGGGTGCTCGCAGCAGGTCGCCCCGCCGCCACCGATCGATTCATCAGAGGCCCCGGCTCCGGGCACCACTGTTCCCGCGCCGCTGTCGGTTCCCGACCGTCCGGTGGGTGGGCCACGGATGGGCGAGTGCGGGCTGGTGCTGCCCGGCGGTGCGCCCGCACCGCCGGCGGGTATCACCTCGATGTCCTGGCTGATCGCCGATGCTGGCTCCGGTGACGTGCTCGCCGCCAGGGACCCCCACGCTCGCAACCGCCCGGCCTCGACGCTCAAGCTGTTCACCGCCCTGCTGGCGGCCGACCAGCTTCCGACCAACCGGGTCGTCGTCGGCACGCAGGCCGACGCCGACCAGGACGGCAGCCGCGTCGGCATCGGTCCAGGTGGCCACTACACCGTCCGGCAGCTGCTCACCGGCTTGTTCCTGGTCTCCGGTAATGACGCCGCACACGCCCTGGCCGGTCAGCTCGGCGGGGTCACCGCGACCGTCGAGCAGATGAACGCGTTGGCCGCCCGGCTGGGGGCGCTGGATACCCGCGCCGCCACCCCCTCCGGATTGGATGGCCCGGGCATGAGCGCGTCGGCCTACGACCTGGCGTTGGCATTCCGCCAGGTGCTCAGCCGCCCGCTACTGGTCGAGCTGATGGGCACCAAGCAAGCGAACTTCCCCGGCTACGGCAACCGGCCCGGGTTCGTGGTCAGCAACGACAACAAACTGCTCAGCACCTACCCGGGCGCGATGGGTGGCAAGACCGGATTCACCGACGACGCCCGGCATACCCAACTCGATGCCGCACAACGCGGTGGCCGGCGCTTGATCGTGGTACTGATGCGGGGCGAGCAGCGGCCGGTGTCGATGTCGGAGCAGGCGGCCCGGCTGCTGAACTACGGATTCGCGCTTCCCACCGGCCGCCCAGTCGGGCGGCTGGTGGACGAGGCTGAGTCGCCCGAGACCGCCCCAGACGGGGCCCCCGGTGCCGTCCCTGCACCGCCAGGTGCCGGTGTGAACGCCGCGTCCCGGAACTCGACGTCGGGATTCGACCAAGGCGGCACGCTGCTCCCGCTGGCGCTGTGGATCGGCCTGGCGATCGCCGTGCTCGCCGCACTCGGCGCGCTGGTCGCCCGCCAGCGCCACCGCTAGCCGCGATCCGGTAGACCATCAATGGGGCTGGACTCAGCCGGCTAGTTCGTCAGTGCCGTCGAGGTAGGCCCGGGCCTGCAGGGTGAAGTTCGGCGTACCCGCCGGCGCGGGCCATCAGTTCCTGGTGGGTGCCCTGCTCGGTGATGCGGCCGTGGTCCAGGACGATGATCTGGTCGGCGTGGCGGACATTGGCCAGCCGATGAGTGATCAGCACTGTCGTCCGATTAGCTGCGGAGCCGTCGCCTGCCACGGGATCGTTACGCCGCAGTGAGTGAAGGGATTGGAACACGGCGTGCTCGGCCCGGGGCGTCCATCGCGGCGGTGGGTTCGTCGGCGACGAGCAGGGGGGCGTCCCGGTACAGACCGCGAGCCACGCTGATCCGCTGCCACTGCCCACCGGACAGGTCGCATCCGTTCTGGAACTCCCGGGACAGCACGCTGTCCCAGCCGCGCGGAAGGTCGGCGACGACGGCGTCGGTCCCGGAATCGACCGCAGCGGCGGCCAGCACGCTGCCGTCAGGATCAGGGCGTTCCAACCGGCCGATGCGGACGTTGTTCTCGGCGGTCATCGGCCACTCGACGGGGTTCTGCAAGACGACGGCAACTTCGGAGTGCAGCTCACGCTGGTCGACCTTGGCGATGTCCACTCCGTCCCGGCACACCTGTCCCTCATCGGGCAGGTAGAGCCCGGTGATCACCTTGGCGAGGGTGGACTTACCCGAGCCGTTCTCTCCCACCAGGGCGACGACCTCGCCGCGGCGGATGGTCAAACTGATCCGATGCAGGGCTGGCTCGTCCTTACCTGGGTAGCTGAAGGACACCTCGTGCAACCTCGATGAGCTGTGGATTCTGCGGTAGCCGCCGGGTGGCAGCGGCCCGGTGGTAGCCGCGGGCCTGGGTCAGGCAGCTGGTCAGCATGTCGAGATAGAAGCTGTGCTCGAAGAGCCGGTTGGCCGAGAACACCGTCGTGGACACCGCCGTGCTCGCGGTGCGCATCGCCACCGCCGCCGCCCCGGCCAGGGCTAGCGGCATCGCCCCGGTGTAGAGCAACACGCCGAGCACGCCGTAGGCCAGCGCGGTGCCGAGCCCGGCCAGGCCGCGCCCGACCAGCCGGACGGTGGTCTTGCGGTGCTCCACCCGGACGGCTTCGGTGGTGACCTGTGCTCCGGTGCGACGGTGCTCGCCGAGCAGGGTGTCTTGGGTAGTGAAGGCTCGGATTTCGGCAGCCTGTCGCCGGCTGGTGATCATGTCGCCGGTGACGTTCAGCCGGCGCATGCGCGAGACCATCCGCACGAACGACTCGTAGGTCAGCATCGCGGACCGCATGCTCGCCCAGCCGTTGGGCACCGCGGCCAGCAGCACCACCGGCGCCAACATGGGGTTGAGCAGGCCGGCGGTGACGATCGCGGCGGCAGCGAGATCGCCGAGCTGAGCAGGTTCCCGGCGTCGGCGATCCCCTGGCCGACGCTGATGATCCCCCGCCCCAGCGTCCGGCGCACCAGCTCCACGAAATCCGCGTCGTCGAAAGCGACCAAGTCCGCACCGACCACCGCCGCGTGCAGTTCGTCCTGGGCGCGCAGCTCCACCCGCGGCGCCAGCACCGCCTGCACGGCACCAACGGCTGCGTCCAGCAGCCCCCGAGCCGCGTAGGAGGCCATCACCAGCATCAGCGCCGGCAGCGCCGCCACCACCCGCTGCGGAGTCGGACCGACGCCGATCAGCGTCGGCGTGCCCGGATCGGGTGAGGCTGCGCTCGCGGTCCGCCTGAATCTCATCGTGGCCTCCCAGCGGCCAGCATGCCTGTGGCGCTAGCGTGCCGTCTCGTGAGTAACAGCACCGATGTCCGGGCCGGGATCGTGGTCACAGGGACGGAGTTGCTCAGTGGGCTGGTCACTGACCGTAATGGCCCGTGGTTGGCGCAGCGGCTGGGCGAGTTGGGCGTCGAGGTGGCGCACCTGCTGTGCGTCGGGGATCGGCCGGCGGATCTCGCCGCGGCGCTGCGGTTCGTCGCCGATCAGGGCGTCGAGCTGGTCGTCACCAGCGGAGGGCTGGGCCCGACCGCGGACGACGTGACCACGGAGGTGGTCGCCGGCTTCGCCGGGGTGGAGTTGGAGCTCGACGAGGCGATGGAACAGCAGATCGCCGCCATCCTCGCCCGGTTCCGCCGCCTGTCAGGCTTCGATCCAGCAGGGTTGCTGGCGGCGAACCGCAAGCAGGCGATGGTGCCCCGCGGCGCGCAGGCTCTTGACCCGGTGGGGACGGCACCCGGGCTGGTGGTGCCGATCGACGGCGGGCCGACAGTGATCGTGTTGCCGGGACCGCCCCGAGAACTGCAGGTGATGTGGCCTGCGGCGTTGGCCACCCCGGCTGCCAAAGCCGTGTTGGCCCGCACGCGGCCCTTCGAGTCCGCGCAGCTGCGGCTGTTCGGGCTGCCCGAGTCGCAGATCGCGGTGACCCTGCGCGAGGTGGGCGAGACGCTGGACCTGACGCCACTGGAGATCACCACTTGCCTGCGCCGCGCTGAGCTGGTGATCGACATCCGGCATCGGTCCGGTGCCGAGGCGACCCGCGATGCGCTGGTGGAGCAGATCCGCGCGAGGCACGCCCGGTACGTGTTCTCGATCGACGGCACGTCGCTGGACCAGCAGCTCGCCGGCCTGCTGCGGGGACGGCGCATCGGCCTCGCGGAATCCTGCACCGGCGGGCTGCTCGCCGCCCGGCTGACGGAGCAGCCGGGGTCGTCGGGCTACGTTGCCGGCGGTGTGGTGGCCTACTCCAATGCCGTCAAGACCGAACTGCTGGGCGTGGCGGCGGAGCTGATCGAGCAGCACGGTGCGGTGTCCCCGGAGGTGGCCCGGGCCATGGCCGACGGGGCCCGGGACCACTTCGGTGCCGAGGTCGGCGTGGGGATCACCGGGGTGGCCGGACCAGGCGGGGGCACCGATACCAAGCCGGTCGGCTACGTGTGCGTGTGCGTGACCACCAGCGACGGCACGGTCCTGGCCAGCGACCCGGTACTGCCCGGCGACCGTGCCGAGATCCGCGATAGATCAGTGACCTACGCGATGCACCTGATCCGGCGGGTGCTGGCGAGGCCGGACCCGGCCTGATCATCACCGGTCCAGCGCGTGGCGGTCTGACTTGCTCTTCACCGCGGCGTAGGCGGCTGTTCCGACGAACAGGACCGCACCGATGACCAGCGCCCAGATCAGGAACTTGAACACAGCACCCAACACCATGAACCCGATCCAGATCAGCGCGATGATCCCGAGCACCTTGAGCAGGGTCTGCATGGTGGTCTCCTAGCACTCATGGCGGCCCCAGTAGGGGAGGGCACTGGGCGCTCGCTACTCCAGTACACGCCTACCCAGGCGCGCCCGCATCGGGGTAAAACCCCGGACTGCCAGTCAGGGGTTGATGGCGAGCGCCCCCGGCTCCGCGGGTGACAGGTCCCCTTGCGGTTGGTTCTTTGCGACCACGGCAGCCCACGCGGTGAGGAACAGCAGGAACCGGGAGACGAAGTAGGCGAACACCATCAGACCGATCACCGGGCCGAACAGTCGCCCGGTAGGGCTGTTGGTGACGCTGTCCAGGTAGATGGCGAAGGCCTGCTTGAGCAGCTCGAAACCCACGGCCCCCAACCACGCGGCGCGGGTCGCGCTGCGCAGCGGGACCGGCTCTCGCGGCAGCCGCGCGATCACCCAGAGGAATACCAGCCACATGCCGACCACCGACGCCGCCACAGCGAGCACGACGAGCACCAGCCGGGCGCCGGGGATCTGCCCCAGTCCTAGCGCGTTGAGCAGGACACTGGCGAACGCGGTGCCGATACCGGTCAGCGCGAAGGACGCCATCAGCGCCGCCCCCAGACCGAGCAACGCCAGCAGATCGAACACCTTGGTGCGCAGGAAGCCTTCCGATTCAGGCGGCTGCTCGCCCGGGCCTAATCGCCATTGGGCAGTGAGCGCCTCGCGGAGGTTGCCCATCCAGCCCAGCCCCGAATAGAGCGCACCGAGCAGACCCACGATCCCCACGCCGCCGCGGGATCTGATCGCCCCGTCGATGACCTGGTCGAGGGTCGCACCCAACCCGGGAGGTGCCGCCGCGTGGATCTGATCCTGCAACTGGTGGAGCAGGTCCGGGTTACCGGCCAGCACGAAACCCGCGGCAGCAAAAGCGATCATCAACAGCGGCATCAGCGAGAGCACACTGAAAAATGTGATTGCCGCGGCGTAATGGTCGCCGTGGTTGGCGGTGTAGGACTGCCCGGCGCGCACCAGATGGTCCAGCCACGAGTAACGCAACCGGTATCGCTGGAGCAGGGATGGCTTGGCGTCCGTCTGCTGTGGACTGGTTCCCCGCATGCGCTCCTACGCTAGCCAAGCAATGCCCGATCAGCCCGTCGGCGGCAGGAAACCCACCCGGTTATACACCGTGCGTAGCGTCTGGCCGGCGACGTCGCGGGCTCGTTCGGCGCCCCGCGCCAGCAGTTTGTCCAGCTCAGCCGGATCGTCGGTGTACCCGGCCACCGCCTGGCGCAGCGGGATGACGAAGTCTGCGAGCGCCTGGCCGACATCGGACTTCAGCGCCCCGTATCCCTTGCCGTCATACGCCGCCACGAGGTCGTCGATGCTGCGCCGGGACAGCGCCGAGTAGATCACCAGCAGGTTCGAGATCCCGGGCTTGGTTGCTGGGTCGTAGTGGATCTCCCGTCCGGTGTCGGTTACCGCAGAGCGGATCTTCTTAGCAGACACCTTCGGATCATCGAGCAGGTCGACCACGCCGGCGGGCGAGGAGGCGGACTTGCTCATCTTGGCTGTCGGTTCGGCCAGGTCGTAGATCTTCTCGGCGCCCTTGACGATGTGCGGCGCCGGCACGGTGAACGTCGGGCCATAGCGGGTGTTGAACCGGATGGCGAGGTCCCGGGTGAGCTCGATGTGCTGGCGCTGATCCTCGCCCACCGGAACCTGGTCGGCCTGGTAGAGCAGGATGTCCGCGGCCTGCAGGATCGGGTAGGTGAACAGCCCGACCCCCACCCGGTCGCCGCCTTGCTTGGCGGATTTGTCCTTGAACTGCGTCATCCGGGAGGCTTCGCCGAAGCCGGTGAGACATTCCAGCACCCAGCACAGCTGGGTGTGTTCGGGAACGTGGCTCTGCACGAACACGGTGGAACGATCCGGGTCGACGCCCAGGGCCAGCATCTGCGCCGCGGCCACCCGGGTCCGGCGGCGCAGCTTCTCGGGATCCTGCTCGACGGTGATCGCATGCAGGTCGGCGACGAAGTAGAAGGTCTCGTGGTCGGACTGCAGATTGATCCACTGCCGGATGGCGCCGAGGTAGTTGCCGAGGTGGAACGAGTCCGCGGTGGACTGGATACCGGAAAGCACCCGGGGGCGTTCGCCGGTAGCAGGGGCGGTGACAGGATCGGAGACGGGCCCGGTGGCAGGAGACGACATACCCGTGATTGTTGCAGCCGGGTCAGCCGCAGTCACTGTCCGCCGTCGGATCGAGGAACTCCTGCGCGGCCCAACGGTTCGGCCCGAGCTGACGGAAGCCATTGCTGATCGTCCGGTCGGCGGAGACCACCGCGCCCTTGGCGAAGGAGTCCACCACGGGCGCGTTACCGTCGGGGCTGGACCGCACATTGAGCGAGTCCGCGGTGACCGTCACCGTGCACGGCCGCGTGCCGGTGCTGCCACTGGGGCTGTTGCTGTTGTGCTCGGAGATCAGCAGGAGGATGGCCGCCAGCACGACTCCCAGGACGATCCACCGCTGCGTTGTCACGCTGTGACGGTCTCATTCATGGCGTGCCGCAACCCCCGGTCAATCTCGTCGAGGAAGGCCTCTGTGGTCAGGAACGGGGTATCGGGGCCGACCAGCAACGCCAGGTCCTTGGTCATCCTGCCGCTCTCGACGGTGTCGATGCAGACCCGCTCCAGGGTCTGCGCGAACCGGGTGACCTCTGGGGTCGCGTCCAGCGTGCCGCGGTGGCGCAGGCCACCGGTCCAGGCGAAGATCGACGCGATCGGGTTGGTCGAGGTGGGTTTGCCCTGCTGATGCTGCCGGAAATGCCTGGTGACGGTGCCGTGCGCGGCCTCCGCCTCGACGGTCCGACCGTCCGGGGACATCAGCACGCTAGTCATCAGACCCAGGGAACCGTAGCCCTGCGCGATGGTGTCGGACTGCACGTCGCCGTCGTAGTTCTTACACGCCCAGATGTAACCCCCGGGCCACTTCAGGGCGGCGGCTACCATGTCGTCGATCAACCGGTGCTCGTAGTGCAGGCCGTGTTCCTCGAAGTCGGCTTTGAACTCCGACTCGTAGATCTCAGCGAACACGTCTTTGAACATGCCGTCGTATGCCTTGAGGATCGTGTTCTTCGTCGATAGGTAGACCGGGTATCCGCGGGCCAGGCCGTAGCGCAGCGATGCCCTTGCGAACTCCTCGATTGATGTGCGGTAGTTGAACATCCCGACCGCGACACCGCCACCCTCGCCGAACCTCGCGACCTCCATCTCCAGCGGCGCCCGACCGTCGTCGGGGGTGTAGGTGATCGTCACGGTGCCTGGCCCAGGGACGGTGAAATCGCTGGCCTTGTACTGGTCGCCGAACGCGTGACGGCCGATGATGATCGGCTTGGTCCAGTGCGGCACGAGGCGGGGGACGTTGGAGCAGATGATCGGCTCGCGGAAGATCACACCACCTAGAATGTTGCGGATCGTGCCATTGGGCGAGCGCCACATCTTCTTCAGGCCGAACTCCTCGACCCGCGCCTCGTCAGGTGTGATGGTGGCGCATTTCACCCCCACCCCGTGCCTGGCGATCGCGTGCGCGGCGTCGACGGTGATCTGATCGTCAGTGGCGTCGCGGTGCTGGATGCTCAGGTCGTAGGAGTCGAGGGTGATGTCGAGATAGGGCAGGATCAGCTTGTCCTTGATGAACTGCCAGATGATCCGGGTCATCTCGTCGCCATCGAGATCGACGACAGTTCCCATTACCTTGATCTTGTCCACGAGAACGGGCTCTCCTGTCGCCGAATTACCACGATCATAGGTTGTGCACATCGGCCTGTTTAGCCGCAACGGCCTGCGCGGCCTGCCGCAGCTGCGCGAGTTCGGCGTCCGTCAGCGGGGTCTCCACGATCCGGCGTACCCCGCCCCGACCCAGCTCGGCGGTCACCCCCAGGTAGACACCGGAGATCCCGTACTCGCCGTCCACCCAGGCGCAGACCGGCAACACGGCGCCGGAGTCCTCATGCACCGCGCGCACCATGCGGGCCGCCGCCGCCGACGGTGCGTAGTACGCCGACCCGGTCTTGAGCAGGGCGATGACCTCGGCCCCGCCGTTGCGGGTCCGGGTGATCAGCTCCGCGATCTTGTCCGCGGGCAACAGGTCGGTCAGCGGCGCACCATCCACCGTGCATGCGCTGGGCACCGGGACCATGGTGTCGCCGTGCGAGCCCAACGTCAGGGTGCGCACTGAGGACACCGGAACGGCGAGTTCCTCGGCGACGAAGTTGGTGAACCGCGCGGTGTCGAGCATCCCGGCTTGACCCATCACGCGGGGTCGAGGGAACCCGGTGGCCAGCGCCACCAGCGCGGTCATCTCATCCAGCGGGTTGGACACCACGATGACGACCGCGTCGGGGGTATGCTTGGCGACGTTGTCCGCCACCTCCCCGACGATGCGGGCGTTGACCTCGATCAGGTCCATCCGGCTCATTCCCGGTTTGCGAGCCACCCCGGCGGTGATCACGACGATGTCGCTGCCGGCGATCGCCGCATAGCCCGAGCCGTCCGCCCCGGTGGTCTGGCCCACGATCTTGGTTTCGAAGCCCTCCACCGGCCGGGACTGGTTCATGTCCAGCGCTAAGCCCTCCGGCCGGCCCTCGATGATGTCGGTGAGCACGACCGTGTCGAACAGGTCGTACTCGGCCAGCCGCTGCGCAGTGGTCGAGCCGTAGAAGCCGGCCCCGATGACCGCGACCGTGCCGGAACGTGCCATCGATCCTCCCGTGATCAATTCGTGCTGAGATCAGCCTACGGTCAGCGGTCCGCCGGTGATCGTCAGCGCCACCACTAGCATCAGCAGCCCGAAACCACCGTAAGTGAGCACGTCGATGACGCGGCGGCGGATCCCGAGCAACCCGGTCCACTCCGGCGGAAGCACTGCCCGCAACCCCGCGGCCAGCAACAGCGCACCGCCGATGATCACTGTGCCTTCCCGCCAGTGGTATTGCGTGATGCGTACCGTGGCCACTGCCATCACAGCCAGGACCAGCCCGAACGCCAGCTGTGGCCGCAGGCTCGTCCGGGTGGTCATGACGAGCCGGCCCGCTCGGCGGCTTCGACGACGTTGGCCAGCAACATCGCCCTGGTCATCGGCCCCACCCCGCCCGGAACCGGTGCCAGGTACCCGGCGACCTCGGCCACCGCCGGATCGACGTCCCCGGCCAGCCCGCCGTCGGTGCGGGTGATCCCGACGTCGATCACTGCGGCACCCGGCTTGACGAGATCAGCCGTGATCAGCCCGGGTCGCCCGGCCGCGGCCACGACGATGTCGGCCCGGGCCACCTCGGCCGCGAGGTCACGAGTACCGGTGTGGCACAGCGTGACGGTGGCGTTCTCGCTGCGCCGGGTCAGCAGCAGGCCCAGCGGGCGACCGACGGTGATGCCGCGGCCCACGATGGTCACCCGCGAGCCGGCCAGTGCTATGTCGAAGCGACGCAGCAACGCCACGATGCCCCGCGGAGTGCAGGGCAGCGGTGCCGGCTCGCCGAGCACCAGCCGACCCAGGTTCACCGGGTGCAAACCGTCGGCATCCTTGCTCGGGTCGATCCGTTCCAGCACCGCACCGGTGTCCAGCCCCGCGGGCAGCGGCAGCTGCACGAGGTAACCGGTGCAGGCCGGGTCCGCATTCAGCTCGTCGATCACCGCGAACAGCTCGTCGGGGGTCGTGGTCGCGGGCAGGTCGCGACGGATCGAGGCGATTCCGACCTTCGCGCAGTCGTTGTGCTTTCCCCGCACGTAGGCGTGCGAGCCGGGATCATCGCCGACGATGACGGTGCCGAGCCCAGGAGTGATTCCCTTGCCGCGCAGTGCAGCCACCCGGGTCCGCAGGTCCGCGAAGAGCTCGTCCCTGGTTGCCTTGCCGTCCAGCACCACCGCACTCACGGGGGCATCCTTGCATCATGCCCGTTACGTCCCGAGATCCACCCGCAGCCCGTTCGCCGCGGCGAAACGGATCGCGGTGTCCACGTCGATCCGGGCACCGGTCAGCCGCGCCTGCACCAGGGCGTCGGCGTCCAGCCGGGTTCCGCGCAGGTCGGCGCCCTCCAGCCGGGCTCCCAGCAGCCTGGCCCCGGTGAGGTCGGCTCCGGACAGGTCGGCCCCTCGCAGGTCGGCCTCCACCAGATTCGCCTCGGTCAGCTTGAGGCCCGCGAGCATCACCTGCCGGAGATCGGCGTGGCCCAGCCCGGTGAGACGCAGGTCGACCTCACGCAGTGTCCACGGTCGCAACCGGCAGTCGCTGACCGTGCTGCCAAGCAGGGAGCAGCCCTCCAGTACCGAGTCGGCCAGCGTGGTGCGCTGGAAGGTGCAGCTGTGGAACGCCGTCGCGCGGTGCTGCGAGGCACCCAGGTCGGCGCGGGTGAAGTCGCAGCTGGTGAATCGGCAGTTGCGGGTGCGCAGCCCGCGCAGGTCGGCGTCGATGAACCGGCAGCCGACGAAGCAGCGCCCCTCCCACTCCTGGTCAGCGAACACCGCGTCGGTGAAATCCTCGGTGGTGAAATCCTCGGTGGTGAAATCCCCTTCGACGGTCTCGGGCATACCTGCACCTTCTCAGGTGGCCCGAGATGGGTTCCGTGACCCACCCGACCTCGCTTGCCCACCATGATCACGGTCTGTGTGCCGTAACGACAAGTCGTGTCGCGCACGGCACACAGATCGTGATCAACTCGTCGTTGCTGGCCGGGTCTCACCGGAAATCGCGAGAGTTCGAGCGCACCCTCATGCCCAGCGCTGCGGCATGCTCGGCCAGCACGTTGATCACTCCTTCGGCGATCTGCAGCCGGCCGCGCAGCAACAACGCCGGGCAGGCCCGCACGATCGTGCGGTACCGGACCCAGAAACCCGGTGAGCAGATCACGTTCACCATGCCGGTCTCGTCCTCCAGGTTGAGGAAGGTGACCCCACCCGCGGTGGCCGGATGCTGCCGGTGGGTCACCGCTCCGGCGACCAACACCCGCTGCCCGTGGTCGCGCTCCCGTAGCTGGGCGGCGGGCACCACGCCCAGCCTGTCCAGGTCAGCCCGGAGGAACTGGGTGGGGAAGCTGCCCGGCGAGACCCCGGTGGCCCAGACGTCGGCCGCGGCGAGTTCCAGCGCGCTCATCCCCGGCAGCGGTGGCGCGACGACTCCGACTGCGGTGCCAGGCAGCCGGTCCGATCGCTGCGCGGCCACCGCTCCGGCAGACCACAACGCCTGCCGGCGTTGCGGCGCCAACTGGTCGAATGCCCCACCGGTGGCCAGCGCTTCGGCCTGGGCGGTGGTCAGCCCCACCCGGTGCGCGACGTCAGCGATGCTGCGGTAACGGCCGTGCGCTCGCCGCTGCTCGACCAGCCTGGTGGCCAGCGGCTGGCCCACCGTGCGCACCATGGCCAGTCCCAGCCGCACCGCCTGCTCCGGCGCGCCGTCCGCGGCCGGTTCCAGCCCGGCGTGCACCTCGCTGGCGTTGACGTCCGGGCCTCGAACGGTGACACCGTGCCTGCGGGCATCGGCGATCAGTGACTGCGGGGAGTAGAAGCCCATCGGCTGGGCTCGCAGCAGAGCGGCGCAGAACGCTGCCGGGTAGTAATGCTTGAACCAGGAGCTGTAGTAGACCAGGGAGGCGAAGCTGATCGAGTGGCTTTCCGGGAAACCGAAGTTGGCGAAGGCCAGCAGCTTGGCGTAGATCTTCTCCGCGAGCTCACCTCGAATCCCGTGCCGGGCCATACCCTCGAACAGCCGTCCGCGTAGGCGTTCCATCCGCTCGGGGGACCGTTTAGCCCCCATCGCACGGCGCAGCTCGTCGGCCTCGGCGGGGGAGAAGTCGGCGACGTCGATGGCCATCTGCATCAGCTGCTCCTGAAACAGCGGTACCCCCAGCGTCTTGCGCAGTGCGTTCGCCAACCGGGGATGGTCGTAATCCCAGGCCTCCTGGCCGTTGCGGCGCCGGATGTAGGGGTGCACCGAGTCCCCCTGGATCGGGCCGGGACGGATCAGCGCCACCTCGACCACCAGGTCGTAGAAGCAGCGCGGCTTGAGCCGGGGCAGGGTGGCCATCTGCGCGCGGGACTCCACCTGGAACACGCCGACCGAATCGGCTCTGGCCAGCATCGCGTAGACGGCTGGGTCGGTCGGCTGCAGATCCGAAAGCCGCACCCGGTGCCGGTAGTGTCGGGCCACCAGATCGACCGCGTAGTGCAGCGCCGAGAGCATGCCGAGCCCGAGCAGGTCGAACTTGACCAGCCCGGCAGCCGCGCAGTCGTCTTTGTCCCACTGCACCACCGAGCGGTTCTCCCGCCGTGCCCACTCCACCGGGCAGACCTCGGCCACCGGCCGGGAGCAGATCACCATGCCACCGGAGTGGATGCCCAGGTGTCTCGGGAATCCCTCCAGCTCGGTGGCCAGCGCCAGCACCGGTTCAGGGATGTCCGTGAGACCTGCTTGCAGGGTCGAACCATAAACATCTGCTTGCAGGGTCGAACCAGCAACACTGTCTGCGGCGTCGCTTTGTCGCAGTGGCCCCCAGCGGTCGATCTGCTTGCTCCAGGCGTCCTGGGTGCCGGTCGAGTAGCCCAGCGCCTTGGCCATGTCCCGCACCGCCGAGCGGGCCCGGTAGGTGATCACGTTGGCGACCTGGGCGGCGCAGTCCCGGCCGTATTTCTCATAGACATACTGGATGACCTCTTCACGGCGATCGGATTCGATGTCGAGGTCGATGTCGGGGTAGCCGTCCCGATCCGGAGCGAGGAACCGTTCGAAGAGCAGATCCATCGCCACCGCGTCGACGCTCGTGATGCCCAGCGCGTAGCAGACCGCGGAATTGGCCGCCGAGCCACGGCCCTGGCAGAAGATGTCGGCCCGCCGGCAGAACGCCACGATGTCGTCGACGATGAGGAAGTAGCCGGGGAAGTGCTTCTCCTCGATGACGGCCAATTCGTGCTCGATCTGGTGGTAGGCACCGGGGCGTTCGTCGTAGCTGCCATAGCGGATGGCCGCGCCGAGCCAGGTGAGTTCGCGCAGCCAGCTGGCCTCGGTGTAGTCGGCGGGGACGGTGAACGGTGGCAGGTCCGGCGCCACCAGGTGCAGGTCGAAAGAGCACTCCCGGCCCAGCGCGGCGGCCCGCGCGACCGCTCCGGGCCAGCGGGCGAACCGGTCGGCCATCTCGGCACCGGAGCGTAGGTGCGCCGTTGCCGCGGCCGGCAGCCAACCGTCCATCTCGTCCAGGCTGCGCCGGGCCCGGACGGCGGCCAGCGCGGTCGCCAGCCGGTGCCGGGACGGGGTGGCGTAGTGCGCGGCGGTGGTGGCGACGGTGTCCAGCCCCTGCGCTGCGGCCAGCGCGACGAGTTCGTCGTTACGCTCGGTGTCGTCGGGCAGCCCGTTGGCGGTGAGCTCGACGACGACGTGGTCCGCCCCGAACAGCTCGATCAGCCGGCGTAGCTGGGTGGCCGCGGCGGCCGGTCCTTCGCGCTCCAGCGCTGCCCGCACCGCGCCCTTGCGGCAACCGGTGAGCACCACCCAGTGGCCATCCGCGACGGCGGCTTCCGCGTCGAGGTTATAGACCGGCTTGCCTTTCTCTTTCCCGGCGATCTGGGCGTCGCTGATCACCCGGGACAGCCTGCGGTAACCCTCCGGATCGCGGGCCAACACGAGCAGGTGCTCACCCTCCGGGTCGGGTACCCCGTTCTGTGGTGCAGTGAGGCCGAGGCTGAGCTCCGCTCCGAATACGGTCTTGATACCCAGCTCCCGGGCGGCCTCGGCGAAACGCACCACCCCGTACATCCCGTCGTGGTCAGTGATCGCGATTGCGTCCAACCCCAGCCGAGCCGCCTCCTCGACCAGCTCCTCAGGGTGGCTGGCCCCGTCCAGCAAGCTGAAATTGGAGTGGCAGTGCAGCTCGGCGTAGGGGGTGCGCGTGAGCTGGGCAGGCGTTAGCCGCTGCGGTGACTCGTAGCGGTCCCGATGTCGTGTCCACGCTGGGCTGTCCCCGCCGTCACCGGGATGCCTTTCGTCGCGGTTCCCGGATCTGGATCCGGCAGTCCTCCCGGACAGCGCCCGCTCCAGATCCGCCCACCGCACCGACGGGTTGTTCCAGCCCATGGTGTGGACCTAGAAGGGGGGCGGGTCGTCGCTGGGTGGTGGGTGCGAGTCGGGTCGGTAATCGTGGGGGTTGCTGGTGTAGGTGTGCCCGGTGGGGGTGGTCCAGGTGATCCGATCGTCGAGATGTTGGTCAACCTGCCAGCCGGGAGCGTGGGTTTTGAGCCGGTGGTGATGGCGGCAACTGGCGTGCAGGTTGTGTTGGCTGGTGGTGCCCTCGGGCTGGTAAGGGATGGTGTGGTCGAGATCGGCGCGAGCGGCGGGTTGACCACAGATCGGGTTGCGACAATGCAGGTCGCGGGCGCGGATAAAGCCGGCCAGCCCGGTGGGTGGGGTATAGGTGGTACGGCCGTAGTCGAGTAAAGCACCCGAAGCCGGGTCGGTCAGCAGCCGCCGCCAGGTGCCCTGGGCGGCAACCTCTCGGGCCAAGTCGGCAGGGATGGGCCCGTGACCGACCAGCTCCCCAGGTTCATCATCTAAACCCAACAGCATGGTGATCGGCACGATCACCGACACCAGCGGCTTGCCCGGACCGGTTGCGTGGATGGGGGTGCAGCCATGACCACCTGGACCTGGCGCGTTGGTGGGGGTGGCCCGGTGTGCGGGATCAGGGGCCGGGCCCGGCGCGGTGTTGGTGGACGCGGTGTTGGTGGACGCGGTGTCGGTGGCATCGTCGGGACAGCCGTCGCCGGAACAGTCGCAGTCACCAGGACCCTGCTGGTCTATGCAGGAGCCGGTGGCTGCGCAGCGCCGCCCAGTGAGCAACTCGACGAGCAGGTCAGCGCGCCGAGCATCCATCCCGCGAGCGTCCTCGCTGCCTAGCCCACGGGCGAGGTCGCAAAGCCGCTGGTAGGCGGCGGCGGCATCCGGAGCCGACAGCAACGCCCACAGGGATGCCATGCCTTCCTCGTCTGGGGAGACCACCACCCGCCGGTCCTGGCGGCGTTGCTGGTGGCGCGCGGCTGCCCCCTCGGGGTCGAGGGCCAGCACCGCCCGGGTCAGCGCGGCCCGTAGCTGGGCGATCGTCTGGGTGCCAGCGCGAGGCAGCACCCGCGCCTCCAGCGCACTCCGCTGCTCTCCTGGGAGCAGATAGGAGGTCTCGGTGATCGCCCTCGCCTTCAGCGAATCGATTACCCCAGCCTCCCACGCGGCCAGGGTTCCGGGCAGCTCCTCAACCAGGGTCTGGGCCATCACCAGCCGCCCGGTCGCGGTCATCCGCGACAACCGCAACGCCAAGGCCACCTCATCCGGGGCGAACTCACTGCACCGCGACGGAGTATCCGAATTGGCCGCCAGCGGATGATCCCCCGGGCGACGCCGGGCGAACTCGGCCAGCAACACCGCTTGGCGCGCCAACGCCCACGAGGCCACGCGATCGAACCCGATCACCGCGTCGATCAACTCGCTATCGGAGAGCACAGCCGGATCAGCGCCGCCTTGATCCAACTCCAACGCCAGCCACCCCGACGGGGCGCACGCCGACACCGGCGGATGGGCTGCCTCCGGCGGTCCCGAAGCCGCATTCAGCCACGCAGCCTCATCCAGCCAGGCCGGATCGAAACAGTCCTCATCGATCGGGATACCCGCAACGGGCAGCCCCTCGACTTGACTTTTATCGAACATGTGTTCGATTTTAGCACATCTGTCGGAACCTCGCCTACGAAGGCCCACTGCCCGGAAGACCGACGAGCCCGACTGAGGAAGCGAAACACGGCAGGTCGCCCGGGCAACCTCGCTCACGATCCTTCATCTTCGAGCAAGCCCGCCTGTTGCGCTGCCGTCTGCAGCGTCAGCGCGGCGTCGAGCGGCCACGGCTGGTCGACCCCACGGAGCAACATGTCCCAGTCCGACGCAGCAGAGGATCACGGTCCATGGGCGTCGCGCAGGACCTGCACGGCAAGCAACCCGATCCGCAGCAGCATGTCACGTTCACGTGTCGACAGCTATGGCCGGAGATGTGGCCAACCACCGGGTGATCGTCTTGCCAGGCAAGCGGCTCCGACCAGGGAAACCGCTCGTGGAGCAGGGTCCACCACGGCAACGGCAGTCTCATCGGGGTCACGACATCGGCCACCAGATGCTTATCCCACGGGGTCAACGCCTCGCCGATATTCGCAACCGGTTCGCCCAGGTCAATGCTGACATCCGTGCGGAAGCCGGTCGAGTACTACCTCAAGGGCGGTCTCCGCCAGCTGCGCCTCATCGTGCTCCGCTCGCAGCCAGGTACGCAAGCGCCGGTTCTGCGCGCTGAGCGCTGAGCGCTGATTGTCTTCCGACAGTTGACAGATCCGCTCGGCGAGTTGGCTGATCTTCACGCTGACTTCGCTAAGTCTGGCCTGTAGCGCCTCGACGACCCGCTTCGCTTTCTCCTCGGCGTTGTTCTCCCAGGACTAACAGCCGCATGATGACGCCGCGCTTGATCGCGTCAGCGACGACCTGTCCGGCGCTTCACCCCGTGAGACGAGAAGCGGCCACACCGACGCCTACCCCGGTGACCGCGCCAAGACCGGTGAGCAACGCGGTGCCGCCGGCCACCCCGAACCCCCCGGCGGCCCCCGTAGCACGGCTCGGCGGCCGGTACGGAGCGACTGAACATCGCCGTGGGCGTCGGCTACTGCTCCCCCTGCTCGCCACGAAGGAAACGCTCAAGCTCGGCGGCGAGCTCGTCGCCTGAGGGGAGATCCGAGAAATCGGACAAGGCGGTCGCCTCGCCGTCGACCGCGGCCTCAAGCCGACGTACCAGCGCAGGGTATTCCGCACTGTTAGCAATGATTTCGTCGATCTGGGCCAACATACTGTCAGCCGCGGCATGCAACTCCCCAGCGTCGAGCTCGAGCCCGGCCACCGCTGCCAGCGCATCGACAAGCGCGGCGGAGGCCGCGGGGTAAGGGATGGCCGCAAGATAGTGGGGTACTCGCGCCCATACTCCAATGGCGGGCACGCCCGCGAGCGCGAAGCCCTCTTGCAGAGCCGTCTGGATCCCGGCCGGCATCTCAGCGCTGCCAGGTACCACTCCCACCTGCGCCGCCAGTTCAGCCATGGTGGCGATGGCCATCAGACTGACCGGACGGGTGTGCGGGACAGGAGCGGCGTAGGCGCCGAGACCGACGACGAGCCGCACTCCTAGCTGTGCACCTAGACCCACGACAGCCCGTACGAAGGCATGCCACGCCATGTCCGGCTCGGGCCCCACCAAGACGAGAACGCCCCTGCCTGCAGCGTCTCGACCGGCTCGCAGCTGGATCTCAGGCCAGCTCACGTGATCGACGACTCCATCGGAGATTCGAACGATGGGACGGCGGGACCGGAAGTTGATGAGCTCATCCGCGCTGAAAGTAGCCAGCACCTCGGTCGGGATCGTCTCGAGAATATGGGCGATGGCCGCTTGGGCTCCGAGGCCGGCGTCGACCCAGCTCTCAGTCGCCAGCAGCAGCACCGGCGACGTCAGCGGGCGGTGAGAGTGCAACTCGTAGAGAGACGACACCAGCCTGAGCCTATGCGCACCGACCGGCTCAGGTTGCCACGCAACGCCGCCAGACTTCTATACCATCATTCGTAGATTCCCTCGACCTTCCAGCGGCCCGTCTCGCAGGCCAGCAGTACCGCGAGCAGCCCGTCGGCTTCGGCGTCGAGCACCGCTTGCAATCGCGCGCAACGCCGTCCCCCGCCGGGCTCCCACCAGCGCTCCTCGACCGGCCAGGGCCCAGCCCAGGTCAGCACCCGGCGCGGCGGGTTCCCGTCCACCGCGATCCGGTACGGCGCACTGGTGAGCCTCCCGCGTCCACGCACCCCGACGGCGTGTCCGGCATCGTCAAGCACCTCGGCGGCCAACGGGAGGGTAGGCACCCGAGACGGGGACGGCGCAGGCAGCTGGCCCGGCCAGGGAGGATCCGCATCGCGCGCCGGAGTCGGGTCTTCTCCCCAGGGCACCAGGCGTACCCGATCGTGGGGATTCCGGCCGCCGCCGAGCACTCCGATGAGGACCGCCTCGGGTCCGAGCATCCCTTGCACCCGGACCAGGGCCCGGCCAGCCCGCTCGTCGTCTTCCCCCGGCTCCCCCCACAACCCGCGCTGCAGGGCCTGCCCGCCGATCACCTCCTCCGGGATCAGCTGCAGCAGCGTGATACCCGCACCGTGGTGTGATCCGCGGGAAGTCAGCCATCCGTCCAGCTGCCAGCGCACCCGATCGCCGATCCCGGGTGCGGTCAGCGACTCGGCGCAGCGCCACACCCGGTGCAGCTCCTCCCCTGCCTCTGTGCAGGCACTGATCCCGAGCCGGATGCAGGCCAGACCGCGGGCGGCCAGTGCGTCGTGCAGCTGCTCCGCGGGTTCCCGGGAGGCGAATGCTGCCGCATCGACCCGATCCAGCGGCGGGTCGAACCGGCGGGTGACGGTGAGATCGCCCGGCGGGTCACGGCGCGCCAGCGGGCGCTCGTCGAGCCCCTGGGCGAGCCGGTGCGCGCGCACCCCGTCGAGACCGAACCGGGAGGCGACATCGTCAACGGGGAGGGCGGCGAACGCCCCGAGGGTTCGTAGCCCCAGCCGGTGCAGCAGGTCCACCAGCGTGGCCCGATCGGCAGCAGGCTGGTGCAGCTCGGCGATGCTCAGGGTGGCAAGAAAGCCGGCCGAACCATCCGGTGGCACCAGCAGGCCTCGATGCGCGGCCAAGGTCGCGGCGAACAGGCCGTCGGCGATGCCGATCTGGCATTGCACCCCCGCCTGCGCGGCGACCACATCGATGATCCGCTCGGCCACTGCGGGTTCGCCACCGAAGTACCGGGTCGGACCCCGGGCCGGTACGGCGACCAGCCCGGGGCGCACCAGCTCCACCCCGGGCGCCAAGGCCTCGACTGCGGCGACCACCGGCTCGAACGCCCGGGCGTCCCGGTCCGGGTCGTCGGCGAGCACGACCAGCTCCGGGCAGCGGCCCTGCGCCTCACGGCGGCGCTGCCCGCGGCATACCCCGTGTGCCCGGGCGACCGCCGAGCAAACCACCACTCGGTTGGCGGCTACCACCGCCGCCGGTATCTGCGCGGCCAAGCCCGCAACGACCGCTCCGGCCACCACGGGCCAGTCCGGGCACCAGACCACCACCACCCGAGCCGGCGCCATCAGCCCACCGCCGTTCCTCGAAACGTGTCACAACGTCTCATGGAGTCGCCACCTCACAGAGGCGACCTTGACTGCTGATCGCAGCCTTCCCGTGGCAGTACCCGTTGCCGCTCATGGCGGTCTTACGTGGGTTTCCAACGGGCTGTTTCAGGTCCCGACGCAACTCGCCGTGGACGGCCTGATCCGCAAGCGCGGCCAGGTTCAGCGCGGCGCGCATGTTCTCGATCGCCATGACGGCAGCCGTCGCCAGGGCAGCCGCACGGCGGCGGTTCATAGCCCCACCGCCCTAATCGACCCGACTGCCCTCGACGAAGTCATGTCCGCGAGCTCCTCCGCCACCGGGCCGCCCGGACCGGGCAGCAGCAAGCGGGCGGTGCGAGGCCGAGCCGCTGCACCGCGGCCCACCGCACGCACCACGACCTCGCGGCTACGCAGCCGCCCATGTCCGGCCTCGGCGCCGTACCAGGCCTCAGCACGGCAGTCCAGCTCGATGTCCGCCCCCGGCCATCGACCGAGCGGAAGCAACACCGATCCGCGCTGCCACGCTCTGGCGGCCAGGGATCGCCGTGCCCCGGGAGATATCCGATCCGCGCCCGCCAGCGCCACCAGGGCCACCCCGTCGAGCAGGGCCGCGGCCACTGGAGCCGGATTCGGTCCAGGTCGGGGGACCAGCGCCAGCCGCTGCACCACCACCCCCGCCTCGGCTGCGGCCAGCACCCCAAGGTCTCCGACGCCGATCACCGCAGCCCAAGCCCCCTGCGCGGTAGCCGCGACCAGCAACGCCAGTAGCAACGCCGTCGAGCCCTGCACCGCCACCACCGACCCCGGCCGCAGCCCCCCTGGCAGCAACGGCGCGAGCGGTTCGGCTACCGGAAACGGCAGCCGGCCACCGGGGACGTCCATGCGCTCCCCCAGCGTCGACGCGGGCGCGACCGGCACACGCTGCAGCACTGACGCGACGCCTGCACCCACCATCCCGCGGCCTCCAACCCATGGATGCCGACGTCAAGGCGCCGCACCCAGATCCGCCGCGGGGAAGGCAGCGTTTAGAACATATGTTCGATTACTAGTTAACCCGAGTGATCGACGCCAGTCAAGCGTCGCCTTACGTCATGTCCGCACAGGTGCTCGATGATTTGTGAGTACCGGAGGGCGCAGCGAAGATCCTGCCTCGGCGCCACCGGATGGAGTGATCGGCACATACAGCGTTTCCCTTGATCCGGCCCGCGAGAGGAGATATGGGTGAACCAGCATCTCCGCATGATGGCCCTGGCTCAGCACGTGCGGTGAGAAACTGTCGGTGCTTCCCGGCAGCATGCGACCATGGTGGTGCTCCCAGAACGCGCGGAGGTGAGCTGCGGATGTCGTCGCCTGCCCAGTCTGCCCAGACCAGTCCGCTCGACCACGTCGGCCCGTGGACGGAGCGGGACTATTTCGCGCTGCCCGAGGACCGTCGGCGAATTGAGCTACTCGACGGCGGGTTGCTGGTGAGCCCTGCTGCCGGGAGCCGGCACCAGCGGCTGTCATCCCATCTTTGCCACGCACTGGGGCGGGCGGCTCCGAGCTGGCTGGAGGTGCTGGAAGCCGTCAACGTCCGGGTGGCGCCTGGACAGATCCTGATCCCCGACCTCGTCGTGGTGACCAACCCCGGGCTCGACGTAACGGTCTGGGACCCGGCCGGAGTGGCGATGGCAATCGAGATTGTCAGCCCTGGCAGCATCGGGGCTGATCGGGCGATCAAGCCGCAGCTCTACTCGGCCGCGGGAATCGACCACTATCTGCGGATCGAGCTCAACGGCCCGGGGCCGAGCTCGATGGCGTACCAACTGCAACGGGGATGCTACGTCGAGGTCACGTCGTCGAGCTCGGGTCAGCTCCTGCGCCTGGCGCAACCGTTCCCGGTTGACCTCGACCTCGCCGCACTAGCCACCGCCACCCGCCCGCCACCGTGACGGTGTCAGCCAACGCCCCGATCCCCATCGTCACCTGCCCGTGTGGCTACCCAGCACCCGGGAGATAGGGATAGACATGCACATAACCGTCATTGGGGCGGGTCCCACCGGGCTCTACACCGCTATCGCGCTGGCCCGGCGCGGGCGTGAGGTCACGGTCGTCGATCGCGATCCCGGGCCGAACGGGGACGGCTCGTGGAACCGCAGGGGCGTGATGCAGTTCCACCATCCGCACGGCTTCCGTCAGCAGGTCGGGGAAGCGCTTCTCGCCGAGATGCCGGAAGTCTGGGATGACTTGATCACGGCCGGGGCGCAGCCGACCACACTGCCCGATCAACCCGAGCGTGTGGTCGGGCTTCGCTGCCGGCGTCTGATCTTCGAACGGGTCCTGCGGTCAGCGGCCGAGGCGCAGCCCGGGGTCACGCTGCGGACCGGTCACGTCGAGGACGTCTGCTACGAGCGAGGACGCACCGTCGGGGTCCGGGTGGACGGCCACCAGGTGGACGCCGACCTGGTCATCGACGCATCCGGCCGAGCCGGGCAGTCCACCCGGACCTTCCGGGGACCGGCCGAGGGCGGTGACTGCGGAATCGCTTATGTGTCGCGCCAGTACCAGCTGTTGCCGGGCGCCCAGAACGGACCGATGAACGCACCGATCGGGATGGTGACGATCTATCCCGGCTACCAGGCGATCGTGTTCATCCACGACAACCGGACCTTCTCCACCCTCATCGCCCGGGCCAGCACGGACCGTCAGATGGCGGGCCTGCGATTCCAGGAGGTGTTCGAGGCCGCCAGTCGAGCGATCCCTTCCCTGGCGGCATGGACCGAGCCGGACCGGTCCCGGCCGATCAGCCCGGTCCTGCCTGGCGGGCGGCTGCACAACACCTACCAGGCACAGCTCGACGACACCGGTCAGGTCGCTCTGAACGGACTGATGTTCGTCGGGGACGCCGTGTGCACGACCAACCCCTCGGTCGGACGAGGCGTAGCCACCTCGCTGATGCAGGCCCAACGGTTGGTACGCCTCCTGGACGACCACCGGCGCGACTTCACCTCGTGCTCCCTGGAGTTCGAGCACTGGTGCGCCGAGAACATCAAGCCGTGGTTTTCCGACCACGTGTATTGGGACGCCGAGCTGATCCGGCGCTGGTCGGGGCATGACGTCGACGTCACCCGGCCGCTGCCCTCCGACCTGATCATGGCGGCCACAATGGTCGACCCCGAGATGCTCAAGGTCGTCGGGCCCTACATGGCCATGCTCGCCCTGCCCGCCAGCCTCGCCGCCGTTGAACCACGAGCCCGGGAGATCTACGCCAGCGGCTGGCGCCCACCCGTACCCGAGGGACCCACCCGGGACGAGCTGGCCGAGCTGGTCGCCGCGGTGGTCAGCCCCCACAGCGGGTGAACGTGCTGCCGAATCGTGCCGTCTTCAGTGCGCGAAGTGGCGGGTTCCGGTGAGGTAGAGCGGCACCCCGACGGCCTCCGCGGCGGCGATCGAATCTGCGTCGCGGACCGACCCGCCGGGCTGCACCACGGCGCGAACCCCGGCTGCGAGCAGCACCTCGAGTCCGTCGGGGAACGGGAAGTACGCATCGGAAGCGGCCACCGAGCTGCTCGCGCGCCCGCCGGCTCGGCTGACCGCGAGCCGGGCGGCGTCCACCCGGTTCACCTGGCCCATCCCGATGCCGACGGTGGCCTGATCCGCGGCGAGCAGGATCGCGTTGGAGCGCACCGCGCGGCAGGTCCGCCAGGCGAAGGCCAGATCGGCCAAGGTCGCCTCGGCTACCGCCACACCAGTGGCCAGCGTCCAGGACGCCGGATCGTCACCGGGAGCGTCGAGCGCGTCGCGGGTCTGCAGCAGCAAGCCGCCGGACAGTGCCCGGAACTCGACACCGCCACGCTGCGGAGGCTCGGCGACCAGCAGACGAATGTTCTTCTTGCGGGCCAGCAGGTCCACGGCTCCCTCGGCGTACGACGGCGCCAACAGCACTTCGGTGAACACCTCGCTGACCTGCTCGGCCAGCTCGATGGTGACCTCGCGGTTCACCGCGATCACTCCCCCGAACGCGCTCACCGGATCGCAGGCATGCGCCCTGCGGTGCGCGTCGGCGACGTCCTCCGCGGCCGACACCGCGATACCGCACGGGTTGGCGTGCTTGATGATCGCGACACAAGCGCCGTCGTGGTCGTAGGCGGCGCGGCAGGCGGCGTCGGCGTCGACGTAGTTGTTGTAGGACATCTCCTTGCCGTGCAGCTGCTGCGCGCGGGCCAGCCCCCGGCTGGCGCCAGCGGTGTACAGCGCGGCCTGCTGGTGCGGGTTCTCCCCGTAGCGCAAAGCCGTCGCCTGCCGCCAGGAGGCGCCCACCCAGGACGGAAACCCGTCGTCCGTGCGTGTCGACGAACCCATCCAGGACGCCACGGCGATGTCGTAGTCCGCGGTGTGTCGAAACGCGGCGACGGCCAGCGCCTGGCGCTGCGCCAGGGTGAACCCACCGGCGCCGACGGCGTCGAGCACGTCCAGGTAGGCCTCCGGGTCCACCACAACGGCCACCGAGGGGTGGTTCTTCGCGGCCGCCCGCACCATCGCCGGGCCACCGATATCGATCTGCTCGACGCATTCGTCAAAGCCGGCCCCGGCGGCTACGGTGGCCTCGAACGGGTACAGGTTGGCGACCAGCAGGTCGAAAGGCGCGACGTCCAGGGCGGTCAGCTGGGCCACGTGCTCAGGCTTGCGGGTGTCGGCGAGCAACCCGGCGTGCACCCGAGGGTGCAGGGTCTTGACTCGCCCGTCCAGGCATTCCGGGAAACCGGTGAGCTCCTCGATGGTCGTCACCGGCACGCCCGCGTTGGTGATCACGATCGCCGTCGAGCCGGTGGAGAAGAGCTCGACCCCGGCCGCATGCAGCCCGGTGGCCAGCTCCACCAGCCCGCTCTTGTCCGACACACTCAGCAGTGCCCGGCGCACCGGCCGGCGATCCTCGGTAGTCACGGTAGTGAGACCTTTCGTCCGGTGACGGTGCACCCGCGGCGGGCCAGCTCGGCAATGACCTCCACCAGCAACCGCCGCTCCACAATCTTGATCCGCTCGTGTAGCCGCGCTTCGGTGTCATCAGGGCGCACTTCGACAGCGCGCTGGGCCAGGATCGGCCCGGTATCCACACCGGCGTCCACCAGGTGCACGGTCGCGCCGGTCACCCGCACCCCGTGCGCCAGCGCGGCGGCCACCGGGTGCCGGCCGGGAAATGCGGGCAGCAGAGCAGGATGACTGTTCAGGATGCGACCGCCGAAGCGGTCCAGGAACGGCGGACCCAGGATTTTCATGAACCCGGCTGTGACGATCAGATCCGGCTGGTAAGAGGCGACTTCCTCAGTCAGCGCGACATCCCAGCAAGCCCGGTCGGGGTGCTGGGCCAGGTCGACGACGAAGGTCCGCAGCTCCTCGGCGCGCTTGAGCGCTCCGGTGCCGGTCCGGTCCGCGCCGACGGCGACAACCTGGGCGGGATAGTCCGGGCCAGCGGCATCCAGCAGGGCCTGCAGCAGAGTCCCGGTACCGGACACCAGCACAACGACCCGGGTCGGGATCGGCAGGCGGAGCTGATGCACGGTTAAGAGTACCCGTGGCCCATGGCGCCATCCCCAGACCCTCAGCGTGGAAACGCCCCGCGGGAGAGGCACCGGGTCCCAGCGCGCTGAGTTCTAGCAGCGTGCGGGCTTGACGGCCCGGTGCAGCGCGACGATCCCGCCGGTGAGGTTGCGCCAGTCGGCGTCGGTCCAGCCTGCGGCGGCCACTCGCTGCGCTAGCGCAGGTTGGTCGGGCCAGGCCCGGATGGACTCGGCGAGGTAGACGTAGGCCTCCGGGTTGCTGCTCACCCGCCGGGCGACCTCCGGCAGCGCGCGCATCAGGTACTCCAGGTACACGGTGCGAAACGGTCGCCAGATGGGAGTGGAGAACTCGCAGATCACCAGCCGACCGCCGGGCCGGGTGACCCGGGCCAGCTCGGCCAGCGCAGCGTCGGGGTCCGCCACGTTGCGCAACCCGAAGGAGATCGTGACCGCGTCGAATACCCCGTCACCGAACGGGAGCGCCAGCGCGTCGGCTCCGACCAGCGGCACCTTGCGGTGCCGCCCAGCTCGCAGCATCCCCAGGGAGAAGTCCGCGGCCACGCACCACGCGCCGGCGCGGGCCAGCTCGACAGTGGACACCGCGGTGCCTGCGGCAAGATCGAGCACCCGCTCCCCCGGCCCGGCAGCGACGTCGACCCGGGTGCATCGCCGCCACCACCGATCCTGACCGAATGACAGCACCGTGTTGGTCAGGTCATAGCGGCGGGCCACCCCGTCGAACATGGCTGCGACATCACGGGGGTCCTTATCCAACCCGGCTCTGGGCACAGCGCCACCCTACGGTTGGTCGCTCTTCAAGTACCGCCAACGCCGCACCGCGCGCCCTTAACTGCTACCAACCCCGGCCGCGAGGTCGCCAAGTTCGGCGGGCGTGACGCCGGCCAGCGCGCTGACCTCACCCAGCTCAGCGGCACCGCAGTCCACCGCCCGGTGCAGGAACCGGGCCAGTGCCTTCGCCGTGGCCGGCTCGTCCAGTACCCCGAGGGAGCTCCGCTGGCGGTAGGCCCGCAGCCGACCGGCCGCGGCAGGAAGCCCGGACCGGTAGAAGCCAAACGTGGCGGCGAACCTGGTCGGTAGCTGCGCCGGGTGCAGGTCCCAGCCCTGGTAGAAGCCGCGCTCCAGGGACCGGCGGACCAACCGGGCATGCAACGCCCACGCCGCGCGCACCTGCTGCCCGTCACCGACCGGCAGAATGTTGGTCGATCCATCGCACACCGGTGTCCCGGTACCCGCCGCCGCCACCTGCATGACGGCCTTGGCGTAGTCCGCCGCCGGGTGCTCCAGACTCTGGTGGGCCGCTGCGATCCCGACCGAGGCGCTGTAGTCGTAGGTACCGAAATGCAGCCCGGCACAGCGCCCGGCGCAGCAGTGGATCATTCGGGCAAGCGGCACCGTCCCGTCCGGTCCGAGGATCGCCTGCGGTGTCTCTACCTGAAGTTCGAAGTTCAGCGTGGGCAGCCCGTACTCGTCATCCAGCGCGGCGCACAACTCAACCATCGCCTCGACCTGCCGGACCGTGGTGACCTTCGGCAAGGTGACCCGAAACCCGCCAGGCAGCGGCCCGGCGGCGAGCACGGTCTCCAGAAACAGGTCCAGGGTGCGGATACCGCGCCGCCGGTCGGGGCTCTCCAGCGACTTCATCCGGATGCCGGTGTGCCGGGGCGCGGAACCGTCGGCGACGGCACGGGCCAGCGCAGTGGCCGCGGCCCGCGCGTCGGTATCTTCGGTACCGTCGCCGGGGCTACCGTAGCCGTCCTCGAAATCGATGCGCAGGTCCTCGATCGGCTCGGTCGCCAGCTTGGCCCGTACCAGGGCGTCAACCACGTCATCAGCTTCACCGCCGGCGGTCGGCAGCGGCCCGTGCGCATCCAGCGCGGCGAGGGCCGACGCGCCCCATTCACCGACGGTGGCCGCAGTGAACCGGTCTGCCGGCACGTACACGGTGTGCACCGGCTGGCGCGCCACCGCCACACCGGGCCGGGTCACGTCGTCGGCGGCAAGCAGGGTGTCGAGACGATCGGCTACCCGAGGGTCGAGAGTCACACAAAGATCATGCCGCCGAGTGCGGTCGCAGCCGACTCTCGGGTTCGTAGTTAACCTGCTGGGGACGACCGGAGGTCCCATGTCCGAACCGCTCGACCTCGTGCTGCGTGCCCGCCGGGTCATCACCGCATACGGCGAGGTGGACCGGTGCGTCGGGGTGGGCAACGGACGGATCGTGGCGGTCGAACCGTACGACTCGCCGCTCGCCGGTGCCGTCTCGGCCGACCGGTTCGTCGACCTGGCCGACGACGAGGTCCTGCTGCCCGGGCTGGTGGACACCCATGTGCACATCAACGAGCCAGGACGCACCGAGTGGGAGGGCTTCGCCTCGGCCACCCGCGCGGCGGCGCTCGGCGGGGTCACCACGCTGATCGACATGCCGCTGAACTCCGTCCCACCCACCATCGACGTTGCCGCCCTGGAGCAGAAGAGGTCGGCCGCGAGCGCGCAGATATACGTCGATGTCGGGTTCTGGGGCGGTGCGGTGCCGGGGAACCTGTCACAGCTGCGCCCGTTGCACGCCGCGGGTGTGTTCGGTTTCAAGAGCTTCTTGCTGCATTCCGGGGTGGACGAGTTTCCGCCGCTGCCGCTCGACATGCTGGAGAAGGTGTTGGTCGAGGTGGCTGGGTTGGGCACCCGGCTGGTGGTGCACGCGGAGGACGCGCACAGCATCGACCGCGCCGTCGCGCCGCGCGGGAAAAGCTACGCCGGGTTCCTCACCTCACGGCCTCGGGGAGCGGAGAACCTGGCGATCGCCTGGCTCGTGGAGCGGGCCCGGTGGACCGGTGCACACGTGCACGTGGTGCACCTATCGAGCTCCGACGCCCTACCGATGATCGCCTCGGCACACCGCGAGGGGGTGCGGCTGACCGTGGAGACCTGCCCGCACTACCTGACCTTCACCGCTGAGGAGGTGCCCGACGGCGCCACCGAGTTCAAATGCTGCCCGCCGATCCGGGAGGCAGCCAACCGCGAGCTCCTGTGGGCGGGCTTGGCAGACGGGGTGATCGACGCCGTGGTGTCGGATCACTCCCCGTGCCCGGTGGAGCTCAAGCACCGAGACACCGGCGACTTCGGCGCGGCGTGGGGCGGAATCGCGTCGCTGCAGGTCGGACTGCCTGCGGTGTGGTCGGGGGCACGGCTGCGCGGGCACGACCTCGCTGATGTGGTGGGCTGGATGGCCGACCGGCCAGCTCGGCTGGCCGGGCTGGCCCGCAAGGGCCGGATCACTGTGGGATTCGATGCCGACCTGTCCGTCTTCGCCCCGGACCAGGCGTTCGTCGTGGACGCCCACCGGCTGGCTCACCGCAACCCGCTCACCCCCTACCACGGGCGGGCGCTGTCCGGAACGGTTCGCCAGACCTGGCTGCGCGGTCGCCGAGTCGGGGTCGATGAACCCCCGCGCGGCGCATTGCTCAGGCGGGGATCGACATGACCGGTCCAGATCTCGACGCCACCTTTGTCCAGCTACCGGACCTGGCCTCCCGGCAGCTGGGTGGGGCGGTGGTCGACGCCAATGACGATTTCTATGCCGACCGGGCAGCGCTGGTCATGCCCGGTCCGGTGCGGGCCAGCGCGGAGTTCGGCTACCGGGGGAAGATCTACGACGGGTGGGAGACCCGCCGGCGCCGAGAGCACGGGTCCGACTACGCCATCATCCGGCTCGGCATCCCCGGCATCGTGCGCGGTGTCGTGATAGACACCACCTTCTTCCGTGGCAACTACCCGCCGGAGATCTCTGTCCAGGCGACCGCACTCGAGGACTTCCCCGGCTTGGCCGAGCTGGCCGCCGCCGAGTGGACCACGCTGGTGCCGCGCTCGGCGGCCAAGGGCGACACCGCGAACACCTTCGACGTCGTTGACCCGCGCCGTTGGACGCACGTGAAACTGGTGATCCACCCCGATGGTGGGGTCGCGCGGTTCCGGGTGCACGGCCAGGCCGTCGTCGACCCCCGGCTGTTGCAAGGCACTGCCGACCTCGCCGCGCTGGAGCACGGCGGCCTGGTGGTCGATTGCTCGAACATGTTCTTCTCCTCGCCGGCGAATCTGCTGCTGCCCGGCCCGGCCCGTTCGATGGGCGAAGGCTGGGAGACCGCGCGGCGTCGCGACAACGGCAACGACTGGGTGGTGACCCGGCTGGCCGGTGCGGCCCAGCTGCGCGACATCGTTGTTGACACCAGTCACTTCCTCGGCAACGCGCCGGTCGAGGTGCAGCTCAGCGGCACTTCACTCGACCCGGCCGTCGAGGATCCCGCCGCGCTCGCCAGCCGATCCTGGACGCCACTGGTGCCGCGCCGGCCCGTGCTGCCCGACACCCCGCACCGGTTCCGGGTCGATCCGGCCGCCCCGGAGGTGACTCACCTGCGGGTGGACATCCACCCCGACGGCGGGTTTGCCCGCCTCCGGGCACACGGCGAGCTCACCGTCGCGGGACACGACGCCGCGTTGCGGCGCTGGCTGGATACGCTACCTCCGAATCACCTGAGGCAGGTCCTCACCGATGCTGGCCTGGGCGCTGCGCTGGTGGCCGCAGCGCTGCGGGCCCGAGACCGGCCACTGGACTGGGAAAGCGAAGTACTGGCCGCATTCGCGCCACGCGGACCAGGACGAGTTGGCTGGCAGTGAAAGAATTGTTGAATGCATTCGTTGCTGTTCTACGACTACGTGAACGATATCGTTGAACGTCTTACGCCTTTTCGGCAGGAGCATCTCACGCTGGCCGGCGAGTTCCGCGGGCCGCCCCGATCCAACCTACTGTGATCTGGCGCGTCCTCTTGGGTCGCCTACGCTGCCTGCATGTCGACGAAGCCGGCCCGCGCGCGGGTCCAGGACGTGCACGAACTGGCACTGGGCATGCCTCACGTGACGGTTGAACGGGGAGCTCCCGGCAACCCTGTTTACCAGGTTGGCGGGAAATCGTTCGTCTTCTTCCGCAACCCGCGGCCGGACGCCACCGACCCCGAGACTGGAGAACGCTACACGGACGTCATCGTGTTTTGGGTAGCTTCGGAGTCTGACAAGCAAGCGATGGTCCAAGATCCTGGGTCGCCGTTCTTCACGACCTCCCACTTCGACGGCCACCGATCGGTACTGCTGCGGGCGAGCCGGATCGGCGAGCTCACCCAGCAGGAGTTGGCTGAAGTAGTTCAGGATGCGTGGCTCGCTCAAGCGTCGGACCGCAGAAGAGCGATCTGGCTCGATGCGCACGCCGTCCAATAGCAGCACCGCATTCAGGTCCTTGAAGATCGGGCACGAGGCCTCGGGCGGCCTCGGCTACTGGCAGGTTCGGTATACCAAGCCGCCTCCAGAAGCGTGCGCGACTTGGGCTAAATCGACCCTGCGATCCGCGCCGTGGTGCCACCCTGGGGTGGGGAGTTAGCCATCGACTTGCTGCCACTGCTCGATTTCGAGGCGATCAGGGCGGGAGCCGACGTGGCTGGTGGGCTAGCTAGCCCGATCTCACGACGGTGATGATGCCGCTGACACTGGGTACCAGGATCGCGACCCTGCACGGCAGCAACCTCATGGACACCCCGTGCGCGGTCCCCGATCCGCTACTGCCGTGCCTGGCAGCGGCCACCGCGCCCACCGGAACACTGCGGCAGGGTGCAGCGACGGCTTACAGCAGCGGCCGGCACGACCACTACGCCTTCCACCCGCGGGTGCGCGAGATGACGCTCAATACCCGGATAAGTTGATCTCCGCATCGGGTTGTTGATTGTTTCGGGGTGTTGTTCGGGTTGGTGGCAGGCCGAGGGCCCGTGTGTCGCCTCGGGTTGGCGCGCTCGCCCGAGGCGCGACCCTGCGCCGACAACTGATCAACGTGCCCGCACGACTGGTCAGACCCCAACGACGACCCGTGCTGCGGTTTGCCCACGCGCTGGCCCCACGCCCAACCAAGACTGAACCTGTGGAACAACATCTTCCGCGCCACACATGCCCCACCGGCCGCCACTTAACCTGTCCGACACGCCCCACAGCCCGATCAAGACCGGAGAAGCTGGGCAGACCAGCAGATCAACCATGCCCTCAGCCGGGTCAGTTGATCAACAGTCCGACGACCCACTCAGGAGATCAACACTGAACCTCGTCCACGAATCCAGGCTTAGCACATCGGCGCGAGCAGACGTCTCGCAAGGCGAACCGCTACGGTGCTGGCGCCTCCTGAGGAGCAAGATCACGTGCACACCGCAAACGGATCCTAGCCGGGCTTCGCCCCTCCCGACGAGGCGTGTGATGATCGGCTTCCGGTGTCAGCGCAGGGTCACGCAGGGACCTGCGGTCAAACTGGCCGACCGCCGCCACTCGCTACGCCGATGCATTGTGACCGGGACGCGAAGTGCGTATGTGCTGGTCAGGTGCGCTGTCGTTAGCGCTGTGGAGAGATCACCGCCAACGCCTCGTCGAGACGGGCCATTCCCTCGCTGACGTAGCCGCAGAAGGCGAGCATGATCCCCATGGAGGCGAGCGCATCGCACTCGAGGTCCGCATCGCCACACCGGCGCGCGGCCTCGATCGTCCGCAGGTAAGCCGCTTCTGGTCGTCGAGGCCGCTCCCGGCCTGCGCCTGTGCGAGCAGGACCCAGCCGTGCTCGTTCGAGCTTGCACCGGCCTGCTCAAGCAGGCTCACAGCGCGGCCGATCCAGCCGCGGTAGACGGCCCACTCGCCGTACACCGAACCGTGGAACCACCCCAACGTCCGGGCCGCCCGGGCGGCGGCCAGGAGGTTGCCCTCCCGGCGGTACGCCGAGTACGCGCGCTCGTATGCCTTCATCGACCCGAGATAGTCGAACTCGAGATGCAGTCCCCTGGCCAGGTCCTCAACAACCTCACCGGACACCCCCGCCGCACCTTCGGCCGCCGGCAATGCCCCGCCCGCAGCACGGCCGCGCCGAGCATCATCGGCCTCGTCGGTCGGCCCGGTGGTCACCGTCTGATGGTGGCACAGGCGACGGCCTAGGACTTCCGAAAAGCGCCGTCGTCAGGTCTCGATGGCTGAGCATCGCACCTAACCCGTGAGCAGCCGCCAGAGGCGGTCTGCCGACATCGGCAGCTCATACGGGCGCACCCCGATCGCGTCCCGGATCGCGTTGGCCAGCGCCGGTGCCACCGGGTTGTACGGCGACTCGCTCATCGACTTCGCGCCGAAGGGCCCCAGCTCGTCGACGGTCTGCGCGAAGTAAACCTCGGTGCGCGGCACATCGGCCAGCTGCGGGACGTGATAGTTGCGCAGCACGCAGGTGAGCACCCGACCTTGCCCGTCCAACGTCAGGTCCTCATACAGTGCGGTGCCGATCCCCTGGGCCACCCCGCCCTCGACCTGCCCGCGGCACTGCTCCGGGTTGAGCACGGTCCCGGCGTCCGCCGCGTGCACCGATTGCAGGATCCGCACCTCACCGGTCTGGCGGTGCACCGCAACCCGGACGGCATGGACGTTGAACGCCACCGAGCGCGGGGTGCCGTCGTGGCGGGCGTGCGCGGTGAGCGGGGCTAGCTCGGCCAGCTCGACGAGCCGCTGCCCGCACTGCACTCCCACCGGACCCAGCCGGCCGGTGACCCCGGTCAGCGCGGCGGCGCGGTGCAGGATCTGGCGGCGCAGCTCGGTCGCGGCCGCGTGCACAGCGCGTCCGGCCACGACGCTGCCCGCGGAGCCGAAGGCCCCGGTGTCGAAGCCGACCGCGTCGGTATCGGACTGGTGCATCGCGATCCGCTCCGGCTCAACACCCAGCACGGTCGCGGCGATCTGGGTGTGGACGGTTGTGGTCCCGTTGCCGAACTCGCTCGTGCCGACCCGCAGGGTGTAGCCACCGGCGGGACCCAGCGACACCGAGGCCTCGGCCACGTGGCCGCGCGGCGGGATCGTCGCGATCATGGCGAGCGCCATGCCCTCGCCGACCAGCCACCCCGGGGGGGCATCCACCCCATTGCCCCGGCGCAGCGCGGCCTGGGCGAGATCGAGGCACTGGTCCAGGCCGTAGCTGCCGAACATCAGGTCGTCGCGGTGCGCCGAGCTGGCTATCACCTGGTCACCCGGTACCACGACGTTGCGCCGGCGAAGCTCGAAGGGATCCAGCCGCAGCTTGCGGGCCAGCTCGTCCAGCGCGCACTCGATACCGAACACCACCTGCCCGAGCCCGTATCCACGAAACGCCCCGGAGGGCAGGTTGTTGGTGTACACCGAGCGCGCGTCAACCCGCTTGTGAGGACACCGGTACACGCCCATCGACTCGTGGCAACCGTGGAAGAGCACCCCGGGGCTGTGGTTGCCGTAGGCCCCGGCGTCGGCCAGCACGTCGATCGCGAGCGCTGTCAGGACCCCGTCGGAGTCCGTGCCCACTCGGACCGTGACCGACATCGGGTGCCGGCACGGCGCCACCGTCAGCTCGTCGGTGCGGGTGAACTCGTACTGCACGGGCCTGCTGGTGCGCAGCACGGCCAGCGCCACCAGGTCCTCGGTGAGCAGCTCCTGCTTGCCGCCGAACCCGCCGCCGACCCGCGCGGTGAGCACCCGCACCTGCTCTGCGCCCAGGCCGAACAGCCGGCACAGCTCGTCGCGCACCAGGAACGGCACCTGCGAGCTGGTCCGCAGCACGAGGCGGCCGTCCCCATCGAGCGAGTCACCGTCCAGCCAGCCGAGGCAGCAATGCGTCTCCATGGACATGGGTGAGATGCGCTGGGTGCGCCAGGTGCCCTCGACCACGGCAGCCGCCCCGGCCAGGCCTGCCTCGACGTCGCCGACCTCGCCGTGCAGCTCGGCGACCAGGTTTCTGGCAGGGTCGGCGATCCGGGACTCCGCGCCCTTGTCCGCGTGCACCCGGGGTGCTCCCGGCTCGGTGGCGTGCCGCGGGTCGAACACCGCCGGCAGCACCTCGTAGTCGACGATGACCGCTTGGCAGGCGTGCTCGGCGGTGCCGATCGACTCGGCGACCACGGCGGCCACCCGCTGCCCCCGAAACCGCACCACGTCATCGAGCACCAGCGTGTCGTCCGGGTCGTCCAGGCGGTTGTGGTGCCGGGCGGTGGAGAAGGCGACGGGCGGGGCGTCTCGGTGGGTGAGCACGGCGTGCACCCCGGGGATCACCTCGGCCGCGGCAGTGTCGATCGAGCGGATCCGGGCGTGGGCGTGAGGGCTGCGCAACACCGCAACGTGCAGCAGTCCGGCGGGTGGTTCGTCGAGTGTGTAGCGCTCGGCTCCCGTGACGATGCGGGGCCCGGCCGGGGCCGGCAACGAGCGCCCGCACGTCGCGCCGCCCTTTTCGGTGTTGACCACGCCGCGCAGCGCGTCCTCGATCGAGCGGTACCCCGTGCAACGGCACAGGTTGCCCTTCAGCGCCTGCGCCAGCTCACCGGGATCAGGGTCGCCCAGCACCGACGCCGTGACGACCATGCCCGGAGTGCAGAAGCCGCACTGGAAACCGCCGGCGTAGACGAAGCGCCGCTGTACCGGATGCAGGCCGTCCGGGGTCCCCAGGCCGGCGGCGGTGGTGACCGAACGGCCCTGCGCGCGCAACGCCGGGTACACGCACGAGGGCACCGGCTCGCCGTCGAGCAGGACCGAGCACGCGCCACAGTCGCCGGTGTCGCAACCCATCTTCACCTCGGTGTGACCGAGCTGACGCAGCAGGCTGCGCAGGCACTGGCCGGGGGCCGGCTGAGCGTCGGTCGGGGTGCCGTTGATGTCGAACCTCATGACAGCTCGGCCCTGATCTCTTCGGCCAGCAGGCCGGTGACGTGCTCGCGCCAGTCCGAGGCGCCGCGCAGGTCGGTGCACCAGCGTTCGATCCCGGCCAGTGCGACCAACAGGTCCTGCGGCGGCGGAACTGCCGGGAAGCGCAGCTGGTACGGCCGCTCGGTCGCGGCGGTGACGGTCAGCGAGAACCTGCCGTCCCCGTCGCGCCGCCCGATCACCAGCGCAGCTGAGCGGCCCACCGGCGAGAGCGCGATGCGCCGGTAGGCGGTGGTCGCACGCAGCGCACGACCCGGGATCTCGACGGCGCGCAGCACGTCGCCGGGGTCGAGCGCGGTGCGCCGCACCCCGGTGACGAACTCCGCGACGGGCACCCGCCGCTCGCCGCCACCAGCCGGCCAGACCAGCGCGACCCCGTCCAACGCCACGGCTAGTGCGATCATCGGGCCGACCGGCAGCCCGAGGCAGATGTTCCCGCCGACGGTGGCCTGGTGGCAGATCGTGAACGACGCGGCCAGCGCCTGGCAACACCGGGGCAGCAACGGCACCGCCGGCCACCTGTGCGGGCTGCGGAAGGCGGCAAGCTGGCGCAGGGTGCAGGTGGCGGCGATGGTCAGGCCGGACCCGGTGACCTCGAGCGGCGGCCAGGCCAGATCACGCAGGTCGACGAGGGTGTGCAGATCGGGCTGCGGCTCGGAGAACAGCCACGTGCCGCCGGCGAGCACGGCGTCACCGGGCCCCAGGGCCAGCTCCGAGCGAGATGCCGGGCGCCGCACCTCGGTGATCGTGTGGAGGTCCACTCAGTACTCGACCCGGTCGGGGTTGGCCAGCCAGGCGTCGAACGGCTCGGCACTGTTGGGCGCCGCGAGCGCCTCCACCGTCATGGTCCAGGTCGCCCAGTCGCGGGCGAACAGGTCGTAGAACTCCCGGTCGTCGAACCCGCCGCGGGCCGCGTCGTGCCGGTCGGCGGCGTAGGCGACCCGGTCCACCCGGGCCCAGAGCGCGGCGGCCAGGCACAGCGGGCACGGCTCGCAAGAGGCGTAGAGGGTCGCGCCGGCCAGCGAGAAGTCGCCCCGTGCCCTGCACGCCGCGCGGATCGCCACCACCTCGGCGTGAGCGGTGGGGTCGTTGTCCCGGGTCACGCGGTTGCAGCCGGTGCTCACCAGCGTGCCCTCGGTAACGATCATCGCACTGAACGGCCCGCCACCCTCTCCCACGTTGCGGACCGCCAGCTCGATCGCCGCGGCCAACCACTTCTCGTCCGGCGACATCGGCGGTCAACTCCCTCGGTAGGTCGAGTAGGCGAACGGCGACAGCAGCAGCGGGACGTGACAGTGCCCCTCCTCGGGCCCCTTGTCGACGGTGAACGTGATGGTCACCTCGGGATAGAAACCCCGTTGGCCGGTCGCGGTGAAATACGCGGCCGTACCGAACACGAGCCGGTAGGTACCCGGAGCCACCGGCCCCGTGGTCAGCACGCCGACCCGGCCGTCGCCATCGGTGGTCGCGGTGGCCAGCACGCCGGAAGGCCCCTCCAGACGGACCGGCACGCCCGCTGCCGGGCGTCCGAGTGCGGCATCCAGGACGTGCGTGCTGATCCCCGTCACGCGCCCACCAGCCGCGCCAGCCGGATCCGGTTGATCTTGGAGAGTTCGTCGCGCAGTACGGCACGCTCGGTTGCCGCGTTGTTGCTGCCCAGCCGCTCGTGCAGGACGTTGAGCAGCTCCTGGCCCGAGCGCCCGTCCGCGCAGACCAGGTAGACGTGGCCGAAGCGGGCCTCGTAGTCGCGGTTTGCCCGCACCAGAGCGGTGCGCACCTCGGCATCCGCAGCCACCACACCGGCCTGCTCACGTCTCGAGGACGCCTGCCCGGGACGCTCACCGATACGAGGGTGCCCGGCCAGGGCGGCGTCGAGCTCGTCCTCGCCCAGCTCGGCCAGGACGTGGTCGGCGCACCGGATCAGCTCGTCGACCGTGGCGAAGGGTCGGTTGCTCGCCAACCGCTGCGCCCAGCTCGGCGACGAGCAGCAAGAGGCCAGCTCGGCGACGGCGCTGTGGCTGGTCAGCGCGTTGAACGTCTCGAGATCCATCCCTGGAGTCTTACCGGTTGAGTTGCCCGAAGCGCGCTACACGGGCCGACGCGATCGGGTTGGCGTCCGCGACGAGATCGGCGAACAAGGTGGGGACGCCGAAGTAGAACGGCGTGGTGTACCCGACCCAGCCGGCGCTGCCGACCTCGCCCAAGTGCGCGCCGCCCAGCGCCCAGGCGACCAGCGTGCCGATCACCAGCCCGGCGAGCACGGCAATGGTGCCGAGGAACCCGCGGAAGATCCGCTGGAACGCCACGATCATCAGCAGCGTGCCCATGGCGTAGCCGATGTTGCTCAACAACACTGGGTCCTGCAGGGCCAGGGTGGTCTGGCCGTCCACGATGTCGTTGGCGGCCACCGGTAGCAGCGCGATGCCGATGATCAGGATCACCGACCCGGTGACCACCGGCGGGAAGAACCGCAGGAGCTTGGTGAAGAAGGGAGCCATCAGGAGGGTGAACAGTCCTGCGACGATGACCGAGCCGTAGATCGCGAGCAGCCCGTTGGTGCCGCCGCCCGCCGCGAGCCCGATCGCGATGATCGGACTGACCGCGGTGAAGGTCACGCCCTGGAGCAGCGGCAGCCGCACGCCGACCTTCCAGAAACCCACCGACTGGATGATCGAGGTGATGCCGCAGGTGAACAGGTCGGCGTTGATCAGATGGACCAGCTGCCCGGTGCTGAGGTGCAGCGCACTGGCGAGCAAGATAGGGACGAGCACCGCGCCCGCGTAGAAGGCCAGTACGTGCTGGAGCCCATAGGCGGCGAGCTTGGGGAGGGCCAGCACCTCGTCGACGGGGTGCACGCGTTTGTTAGGCGGTGCCGGCGCGAGAGCCTGATCTGTGCTCAACGGGCTACCTCCGTGACGCCGGCCACGCCTAATGCTGGGATGAGTCCCCGCCTCATAGCACCGCACGCACCGCTCCGATGGCAATAACTTTACGCAAATGTAACGAGGGCCCCAAAGCGGCTCTTTTCCGGCACGGTACGACTAGGTTAAGGAGCCGGAATGAAATAACAAATACATCATAATTAGCATCGTCGCAGGTCACAGGTTTGGCGACATCCTCAAATGAATAACTTATTTCATTCCGGCTACTAAGTATTCCCGCCGGGCGACCGGTCGCTTCTACGCTTGCCGGCAACCAGGTGTCGAAAGGACCGAAGGCGGCAATGGCCATCTCGCTGGGCTACAACCAGTACGGCAAGGCCGAGGTCCGGCTGGTGCACATCGACCGATCGACCTCCGTACACCAGATCAAGGATGTGAACGTCACCAGTCAGCTGACCGGTGACTTCACCGCGACCCACCTCACCGGTGACAACAGCGCGGTCATCGCCACCGACACGCAGAAGAACACCGTCTACGCACTGGCTCGACTCCATGGTGTCGGCCCAATCGAGGAATTCGCGCTGCGCATGGCACGCTACTTCGTCGACAAGTACCCGCAGGTCAAGGGATCGCGTCAGGAGGTGGAGGAATACTCCTGGAACCGGATATCCAGTGCGGCGGGCGGCCCGCACGATCACGCGTTCACCCGCGGCTCCGCGGAGGTACGAACGACGGTCGTCACCAAGCACGGCGCGGGCGAAGCGATCATCTCAGGGCTGCGGGAGCTGACCGTGCTCAAGAGCACCGGCAGCGAGTTCCACGGGTTCCCCCAGGTCGAGTACACCTCGCTGATCGAGACGAGCGATCGGATCCTGGCCACCGCGGTGTGCGCGCGGTGGCGCTACCTCGGCGTCGAGCACGTGTCCATTCAGGGGTCCC
>QHBY01000445.1 GCA_003244245.1 Pseudonocardiales bacterium | reverse complement strand
TGCGCGCCGCGGTCGGCCTGCCGGCCGGTGCCGCAGCGCACGCGTTCCGTCACCACTACGGCGTCACCCTGGCGCTGCGCGGTGTCCCGCAGGCGGCGATCAGCCAGCTGATGGGTCACGCCGACCCGCGCACCACCGCGATCTACACCACCGTCGCGGCCTCGGCGCTGATCGGGGTCTTGGACGACGCCGGGCTGCTGTAGGTGGCTGGCGAGCGCGGTGTCGGCTTCGCCGAGGGCAAGATCAGGCAGTGGGGCCGCTACGCCGGTGACCCGACGGTCGAGCAGCTGACGCGCTTCCACCTCTCCCCCGCCGACCTGGCGCACTCGCTAGCGTCTTATTCCACTGCGGATAGTTGTCATTTCACGCAGTGGATTGTCAGCTCTGTTCGTAGAGCTCCTTGGCCGGGGTCTTGTCGACGACGCGCGAATCTGGCTCGTACGCGACATGGCCAGCAGCGTCGTTATGCGGCCACTTGGACGCAACTCGACACGAGACACCCCAGGTCGGAATCCAACGAGACCTTCGGAGTGGAGTCGATCGCCGCTCGAGATGTCACCTGGTCCGAGCGACGCCAGAGCCTACGAATCGGACTTCACTCACTTCGCTGGCTGGGCTCGAGACCATGGCCGGGCTGAGTTGCCGGCGGCGCCGCAGACCATTGCGCTTTACATAACATCGCAGCAGCACGATCTGCGGCCGTCCTCGCTGCTTCGGCGGTTGTCCGCCATCGCCGTGCGCCACCGTAGCGCCGGATATGACTCGGGGTTCGGGTAGCAGTCGTACAGGATCCGCAGTAGGCGCCGTCAGCAAAGCGTTATGTCATCTAGAAAGCTTCACGGGTGGCCCCCGGGCCTTCCCGTTAGCGCCAGTCACCCCGGAGCGAGAGCTCCTGTCGGCCCTCGCAGGGACTCACCGCCGAAGCTTGTTTCGAAGTAGCTCGGGAGCGTGGCTGCTGTCATCGGATTCGGCCAGACCAACCCCAGGCCGTACCGGCTGGGTCAGGCAGCCACGAGAGGACCCTTCCGGGACCCCTTCGAATGCGCCGATAATACCCCTTATCAGCGCTCGGCGACGTCCGGGCGATCATCTGGACGACGCCGAGAGGACCCTGGCCCGTCGCGCGTCTTGCGGTCGTGGATTCTCGCGCAGCGGACTTCGAGCGGAATTCGCCGACCAAGTGATCGCAAGCTTTCGCTCGCCGAATCGGCCGGTGCGTTCAGGACTCGGTAATGGTCTCTTTCCCCTGAGACCCCGGGTCTGATGTCGCGCGGACCATCAGTTTGGTTGTCAACCACTCAGTTTGCTAGGATCAGGCATTATCTGCCAATTGATGCACCATTCCAGAGGATCGGGTAGGACATGACAACCGACCGTTTCGCACGCGGACAGTCCCGTCAACGCTCGCTTGGCACCAACACGGCTCGCGCCGGCGCGTACGACGACCTTGCCGACATCGCGCCTGACTTGCCGCGGCTCGCGACCGAGTTTGCCTACGGTGACATCCATTGCCGGTCTGGACTGAGTGCCGGCAAGCGGGAACTGGTGATCATCGCCGTCCTGATCACCCTGGGGGATGTCGAGCCGCAGATCGAGGCCCACGTCTCCAGTGCTCTGGGCGCAGGCGTCGAGCCGCGAGAAATCGTGGAGGCCGTCATTCAGACGATCCCGTACGCGGGGTTTCCCCGCGCGTTGCGCGCCATGTCGTCGGTCAGAGGGACTCTGCAAGCGCATGGCGCACTCGATCAGCTTGCCATCGAAACTCCGACCCCGACCCGCACACAAACAGAGGACTAGACCATGACCACAGTTGCCGATACCACCATCGCCGGCGCAGTCAACGTGTGCAGCGAGATGTTCAGCAGCATCGACACGCGCAATTGGGACGTCTTCGAGCACTGCTTGGCCGACACGGTCACGACCGACTTCTCCGGGCTGTGGGGCGGCGAGCCTGAGCTGCACGCCGCACCCGCGCTGCGCGAAAGCTGGGCCAAGTTGTTCACCGGTTTCCAGGCCACGCAGCATCTCGTGACCAACTATGTCGGCCACACCACAATCGCGGGGGCGGAGCTGCGGGCCGCGTTCCGCGCTTCCCATATCGGGCACGACCCGTTCGGCTCGCCGGTGTGGACGTTGTACGGCACCTACCGGATCGAACTCGTCCACGAGGATGGTCGGTGGCAGGTTGCCGGTCTGCATCAGTCGCCGCAGTGGGGCGAGGGCAACCGCAACATCGTTCTGCTCGCCGTGCAGGCCCTCGGCTGAAGCCCATCAATGCGCAGCGTGAGCTTCCCGATCCGGGTGGCTGCTTTGCGCTCGCAAGGTGAGAGTGCGTGCCCAGAGGCGGCGAGATTAACCGTTCGGGAGTGCCCGGGCCAGTGATCTGAGCGAGTCCCTGCACCAGCAGATGTTGCCGCAGTCCCCCTGGTGAGCTTTGCGTCGGGCAATAATCAATGCCGCGCGAGGGTCGACGGTGAGGTCGCGAACAACGCGACGCCGTTCGACCCCGAACACGATCTCGTTCTCGTCGATGTTGGACCCGGATCAAGGATCCTTGCGGGGGGCCTGTCGGGATTGGTTAGTCACGATGGTCGTGCCAGCGATCACCGGAATCTC
>QHBY01000444.1 GCA_003244245.1 Pseudonocardiales bacterium | reverse complement strand
GACGAGTTCGCCGCGCACGCGAACACCCGCACGGTGCCCGTCGACGAGATCCCGGACGGGTGGATGGGCCTGGATATCGGGCCGAAGACGGTGCGTGACTTCGCCGCGGCGTTGGCTGGTGCAGCCACCGTGTTCTGGAACGGTCCGATGGGCGTGTTCGAGATGGCCCCGTTCGCGGCGGGCACTCGCGGCGTCGCGGAGACCATCGCCGAGTCCGACGCGTTCAGCGTGGTCGGCGGCGGTGACTCGGCCGCCGCGGTGCGGTTGCTGGGTCTACCCGAGGACGGGTTCTCGCACATCTCCACAGGTGGCGGCGCGTCCCTGGAGTTTCTGGAGGGCAAGTCGCTGCCCGGCGTCGCGGTGCTGGAGACTTAGGGAGTGGCCCGCCAACCGTTGATCGCCGGCAACTGGAAGATGAACCTCCATCACCTCGAGGCCATCGCTCTGGTACAGAAACTTGCCTTCGCGCTGCCGGAGAAGTACTTCGCCAAGGTGGAGGTGGCGGTGCTGGTGCCGTTCACCGCGTTGCGCAGCGTGCAGGCCCTCATCGAGGGCGACAAGCTGCTGATCCGCTACGGCGCGCAGGATCTCTCACCGAAGGACTCCGGGCCCTACACCGGCGATGTATCCGGCCCGATGCTGGCCAAGCTGGATTGCAGCTACGTCATCGTCGGGCACTCCGAGCGGCGTGAGCACCACGGCGAGGACGACGCCATCGTGGGCGCCAAGGTGCGGGCCGCCCTGCGCAACGGGCTGATACCGATCCTGTGCGTGGGAGAAGGTCTGGAGGTCCGTGAGGCCGACGGCCACCTGGCGCATAGCACTGCGCAACTGCGCGCCGCGCTCAAGGGCCTGTCCGCCGAGCAGGTCCGCACCATCGTGGTGGCCTACGAGCCGATCTGGGCGATCGGTACCGGCCGGGTCGCTACCCCGGCCGACGCGCAGGAAGTCTGCGGCGCGCTGCGAGAGGCGCTGGCTGACAAGTACGGTGCCGCCGTCGCAGACGAGGTCCGGGTGCTCTATGGCGGATCAGTCAAATCGAGCAATATCGCCGAGCTGGTCGCCGAGTCAGACATCGACGGCGCGCTGGTCGGCGGGGCGAGCCTGGACGCGGACGACTTCGCGAAGCTCTGTGCTCTGGCCGCGGGCGGACCGCTGCCGTGAGAGCGACGCCGTGACAAGGAGACTGTGACCAGCCCGGGGCGCCGTTGGCGGCGCGACGGGGTAGCCTTACAAATCAGTCGTCGTCCGACGAGGGTGTGATGAAGCTCTTCCTGCAGATCCTGCTCCTGATCACCAGCATCGCGCTGATCCTGCTGATCTTGTTGCATCGAAGCCGCGGTGGAGGGCTGTCCAGCTTGTTCGGTGGTGGCGTGCAATCAAGTTTGTCCGGGTCCAGCGTTGTGGAGAAGAACTTGGACCGGCTGACGCTGTTCGTCAGCTCGGTGTGGGTGATCTCCATCGTGGGGATCGGGCTTCTGATCAAGATCGGCTGACCGCTCCGGGCGGTTCCGCGAGGTGAGGGCGATCAATGGCAAGTGGCAACGCTATCCGCGGCACGCGGGTCGGCGCAGGTCCGATGGGCGAGTCCGAGCGTGGCGAGACCGCTCCCCGTAACCGGGTGTCCTACTGGTGCGCCAACGGGCACGAGTCTCGGGTCTCGTTCGCGGCCGAGGCTGAGGAACCGGACGTGTGGGACTGCCCACGGTGTGGTTTTCCAGCTGGGCGCAACGAGCAGCGGCCGCCTAATGCGCCGCGCAATGAGCCGTACAAGACGCACCTCGCCTACGTCAAAGAACGCCGCTCCGACGCCGATGGTGAGGCCATCCTCGCGGAGGCACTGGCCAGGCTGAAGGAATCCCGCGAGCCCTGACGTACAGTGCTCCCCTCATCCGCGGATGAGGGGAGCACTGTACGTCACGGTGTGCGCCTAGAATGCGCCAAAAGTTAACTGCCTGTGATAACTACTCGCCGCGACGATGGGGTCCCGCTTGCAGCTATGGGTAGTCCCCTTGAAGAGCAGGCCGTAGGCGCATCTGAGGGCGTCACTGGTTCCATTCCACCTGATCAACGCTGCCACGGAGCGAATCGTCAGCCGGGGACGCACACTGCTATCACCCAATGAGTTGCCGGCACTCATGACCGGCTCGGCTTGGGTGGTTTCGGCTCGGGTAGTTTCGGCTTCGGCGGGGCCGGCTTCGGTGGGGTCGGCTTGGGTGGACGTCGCTGGGGCGGTGACGAGCAGAAGCCTGACCTGGGCGAAAGCTGCGGGTGCACTAGCGAGCATGAGCCCGACGACGAGTGCGGACGCCGCCACGATACGAAGCCCTGCGGGGTCTCCGCAGACATCCCGGCACTGACTGTACAGATGGGACAATCGGGAGGTATTATCCGAATAGGCGGGAGTAACGGTGTGGTCGACATTCCCAATGGGCGTGATGTCGTCGCTTACGCTGCCGCTGGTTTGTCGGTGCCTTCCTGGCTGGATAGTCTGGGTATCGACTGGGCTGCTCATGTCATCACCCTCTGTATTCACGCGCGCCGCCGCACGTACGCGCTGGTCATTTACTCCCAGACTTACCTCTCCGCGCAGCTCACGTCCTCATCCATCATGAGGATTTCTGTACGTCTCATGGCCGCCAGGGCTCCTGCTCGCGCTTCCCGAAGCGGAGTCAGCGGCCGAGTAGCTCGGCGGGGAGCTTCGTCGCCGCGGCCCGGTCCAGCAGCCACAGCGTGCGGCGACGACCCGTCGCGCCCGCGGCAGGCATCTGCACCTCTCCTGCTCCGCCTAGCGCCATCGTCACCGCTGCTGCCTTCTCCGCTCCCGAGGCGATCAACCAGACCTCTGCGGCGCATCGGATGGCGGGCAGCGTCATGGTGATCCGCGTGGGTGGCGGTTTCGGACTGCCCCGTACGCCGGTCACCGCGCGCTCGGTCTCGTAGACCGCGGGGGAGGCGGGGAACACCGAAGCGACGTGGCCGTCCTCGCCGATGCCGAGACAGCAGATATCGAACGACGGCGCCGGGCCGCGATCCTCTGGTCGCCGCCGGCTCAGCAGCAGATCCTCGTAGGCGCGGGCGGCGGCGTCCGGGTCGTCGCCCCAGGGGCCGTCTGAGGCCCCCATCGGGTAGACCCGGGCAGGGTCCGCGCCGACGTGGTCGAGCAGCACTTCGCGCGCCTGGGTCTCGTTGCGATCCGGGTCTCCACTGGGTAAGAAGCGCTCGTCGCCCCAGTAGACATCCAATCGTCGCCAGTCCACCGCTGTGGCTGCCTGGGTGTTCGCCAGGTCAGCACCGCGATCCCGATCCGTCCCCCGGTCAGTACCAGCGACGCGGAGCCCGAGGCGGTCTGGATGTCGACGATCCGGGCCACCAACCGGGCGGCGGCGGCCGCGGCGAGTACGTCCGCGGTGGCGTGCACCACGACGTCGGGACGGCTCACTGATCGGCCCGGGTCTCGTCTCGGGCCTCACCCGATTGGCTGCCTTTCGCTGCGCTGGCACGTCGCCCATTGCGACTGTCTACGTCGGTCAGCGCCTGCAGCGCGGCGTGGTAGGTCTCGTCAGGATCCAGCCTGCGCAGCTCTTCGGCGAGACAGTCGCGCACCGGGCGCCGTCTCAATGGCACCCGGCGTTCCGGTTGGCCCGGCTGGCGCAAAGTGCCCACCTTCCCGTCGGGCCGGAACAGCTCCACCGGGCCGGAAGGTCGCTCCAGAACCAAGGAGCTGATCCCGCCACCGGGAGGGCTGGTGCGGCGCCGTACCGGGACTGGCAGGCGGGATCGCAGCCAGCCGGCAAGCAGATCGGCGGAGGGGTTGTCCGCGGCGCCGGTGACGGTGACGGACTCGACATCCTCATACGGTGGCAGATCCAGGGCCGCGGCGAGCAGCGCCCGCCACGGCGTGATCCGGGTCCAGGCCAGGTCGGTGTCACCGTCGGCGTAGGAGGTGCGCCGGCTCTCGAGGGCTCTGATCGGCTGGTGAGCAGCGGCCGAGTCGGTGATCCGGCGCTGCGCCAGCCTCCCGATGGGGTCTTGCGCGGGAATCGCGGGGGCCGCTCCTGGCCACCACACGACGACCGGGCAGTCCGGTAGCAGCAGCGGTACCAGCACGCTGTCTCCGTGGTCGGCCAGCGGGCCGTACAGGCGCAGCACGAGCACTTCGGATGCGCCGGCGTCACCACCGACGCGGATCTGGGCGTCCAGCCGGGTCCCGGCCCGCTTGAGGCCACGGGCCACCACGAGCACCCGGCAGGGGTGCTCCTTGCTGGCCTCGTTGGCGGCCTCGATCGACTGCTCCACCTGCGCGGAGTCATCGGTGACGATCACTAACGTGAGCACCCGGCCCAACGCCACCGCGCCGCCACGCTCCCGGATGTCGATCAGTGCGTGGTTCACCGCTGACGTGGTGGTCGAAGGTAGGTCGACGATCATTGTTCCCCTCCGGTTTCGTCCCGGGCAGTGCGGAAGTGATCCGCGCCATCGCGGAGGTCGATGATGGGGTCGGGATAGTCGAGGTTGGCTCGCTGATGTGGGTCTAGCTTCCAGGGTTGGTGCACCGCGGGGCCGGCTACCTGCTGGAGTTCCGGCAGGTAGCGGCGGACGTAGTCACCGGTCGGGTCGTCACGTTGCGCCTGCCGCAGCGGGTTGAGGATCCGGTTGGGTCGGGTGTCGGTTCCGGTGCCGGCGACCCACTGCCAGTTGAGCTGGTTGTTGGCGACGTCGGCGTCGACGAGCAGATCGAGGAAATGCCGGGCACCGATGCGCCAGTCCAGATACAAGGTCTTGGTCAGGAAGCTGGCCGTGATGAGTCGGGCGCGATTGTGCATCCAGCCCTCTTGGTGAAGCTGGCGCATGCCGGCGTCGACGATCGGATAGCCGGTGCGGCCATCCCGCCAGGCCCGAGCGGCCGCGTCGTCACGGCGCCATCGGTCGTGGTGGGTGCGGTAGTCGGCGACCGAGGCGTCGGGACGCGCGGCGAGCACCTGGTGATGGAAGTCGCGCCAGGCCAGTTGCCGGATGAAGGCCTCGCCGCCCGGCGTCGACCGGTCGGTGGCACGCAACGTCTCAGTGGGGGAGACACAGCCGAAATGCAGGTAGGGCGACAGCCGGGAGGTGCCGTCGCCGGCAAGGTCGTCGTGGGCTTGCTCATAGTGCTGGATCGGGCCAGCGAGCCAGTCACGCAGGATGCGCCTTCCCGCGGTCTCACCACCCGGTGGCAGCTGCGGCGAACGCTGCCCTGAGTGCATTTCTTCAGGGCACATTTCTTCGGGGCTGGGCAGGGCTTCGGTGGCGATGGGCGCCACGGTGATCCGGCCTGGCGCTTCGAGCAGGCGGCGGGCGCCCGCCGTGACCCAACGCCGGTAGTAGGGGGTGAAGACCGCGAAGTGAGCACCACCGCCCGACGGAGTGATCGCTGCCGGCTCCACGACGGTGATCGTGTTGGAGTGGACCCGAAGCCGGCACCCGAGGCAGGCCAGGCGCGCCCGCAGGGCCTGTTCGCGGCGATGGCTGTAGCCGCTGACGTCCGCGGCGAGATGTACCTCGGCGATCCCCAGGTCCGCGACGATGCGCTCGACCTCCTTGACGACCGAGCCGCGGCGCACCACCAGATACCCTTTGATGTCCCGCAAGTGGCTATCCAAGTCGGCTAGCGTCTCGGCCAGAAACACCGCGCGGTTCGCCGATATCGAGGCGCCGGTGAGGATCGCCGTATCGAGTACGAAGAGCGGTACCACCTCCGCGGCGGCATGGCAGGCGGAGTGCAGGACGGGATTGTCTTTCACTCGCAAATCGCGGGTGAACAGCGCGATCGCCACACTCATCTCATTGGCCTACCGGTGGCTGTCGCAGTGGCTGGTCCACTGGGCCCTCCGCTGGGCCCAGGCGCTGATCACGGCCGTCTCCAGGTGCGTCCGGTCCTGGCCATCATGCGGTTGGCCGACGGCGGCCCCCAGGTGCCCGCGGAGTACGGCTCGGGCGCGTCCTGCTTCGCCCAGTGTTCGAGCACCGGATCCAGGATCTCCCAGGACAGCTCCACCTCGGCGTTGACCGGGAACAGCGACGGCTCCCCGAGCAGCACGTCCAGCAGCAACCGCTCGTAGGCTTCCGGCGATGACTCGGTGAACGCCGTGCCGTAACGGAAGTCCATGGTGACGTCACGGACCTCCATCGCGGTTCCGGGTACCTTCGAGCCGAACCGGATGGTGACCCCCTCGTCCGGTTGAATCCGGATGACCAGGGCGTTTTGCCCCAGCTCCTCGGTCATGGTCTTCTCGAAGGGCAGGTGCGGAGCCCGCTTGAAGATCACCGCGATCTCGGTGACCCGCCGACCCAGCCGCTTGCCGGTGCGCAGGAAGAACGGCACCCCGGCCCACCGCCGGGTGTCGAGGTGGAGCGTGATCGCGGCGAAGGTCTCGGTGGTGGAGTCCGGGTGGAAACCCTTTTCTTCGCGGACCCCGACGACTCTGGTGCCACCCTGCCAGCCGGCGGTGTACTGGCCGCGTGCGGTGGTCTCGTCCAGCGGCTCCACAAGCTTGGTCGCGGAGAGCACCTTGATCTTCTCGCCGCGCAGCGAGTTGGGGGAGAAGGACAGCGGCTCTTCCATCCCGGTCAGCGCGAGCAGCTGCATCAAATGGTTCTGGATCACGTCCCGGGCCGCGCCGATGCCGTCGTAGTAGCCGGCGCGGCCGGCCAGCCCGATGTCCTCGGCCATGGTGATCTGCACGTGGTCGACGTAGTTGCTGTTCCAGATCGGCTCGTAGAGCTGGTTGGCGAAGCGCAGCGCGAGAATGTTCTGGACGGTCTCCTTCCCGAGGTAGTGGTCGATGCGGAACACCGACTCCTCGGGGAAGACGTCGTTGACGATGTCGTTGAGTTCCCGGGCACTGCTCAGGTCGTGCCCGAACGGCTTCTCGATGACCACTCGGCGCCATTGATCGCCGTTCTGTGTCGCCAATCCCGTGCGAGAGAGCTGCTTGAGGACCACAGGGAATGTCGCGGGCGGGATGGCCAGGTAGAAGGCGTGGTTGCCGCCGGTACCCCGTTGCTGATCGAGCTCCGCTACCACGGACGCGAGGTCGTCGAAGGACGCATCGTCGTCGAAGCTGCCGGGGACGAACCGGATACCCTCGGACAGCCGGGTCCAGACTTCCTCCCGGAATGGGGTGCGGGCATGTTCCCGGACCGCGTCGTGGACCAGCTCAGCGAAGTTCTCGTCGGCCCAATCCCGGCGGGCGAACCCGACCAACGCGAAACCGGGCGGTAGCAATCCGCGATTGGCCAGGTCATAAATCGCCGGCATCAGTTTCTTGCGGGACAGATCCCCGGTCACGCCGAAGACGACGACCCCGCACGGGCCGGCGATCCGGGGTAGGCGCTTGTCCCGGCTGTCCAGCAGTGGATTCACCCAGTCGGCCGGGGCTCTGCCGCTTGCTGAGGTCACAATGCCGCCTCCGCGGGAAGAAATACGTCGGCAGTCACCTATAGCTCCTGCATCGCGTGCGCCAACGCGACCAGCCCGGCTGCCCGGTCGAGTAGATGAATCCGCAGCACCGGCCGGCCGCGCGCAGCGAGCACGTCAGCGTCACCCAAGGCCTGGGCCTGCTGCAGATCGCCGAGGGTGAACTCGGTGCCCGGCACTGGGATGTCCGCGGCGACCGCACCGGTCAGCTGCAGGAACGCCCCGTTTTGGTGGCCGCCCTTGTGGTACTGGCCGGTCGAATGCAGGAACCGGGGACCCCACCCGAAGGTGGTCTGCAGGTGGGTGCGGCGGGCCAGCTCGGCACGAAGTACCGCGGCGGAGGCGTCGGCGATGCGATCCAGATATGCCTGCACCGCGAGATAGCCACGCGCCGGGGTAACGGTGATCAGTGCCCGCAGGGCGTCGCTGAGCGTGGCGACACCGGTCGGCAGCCAGTCCCCGACGGGGTAGACGGCGATGTCACCCTCGACGAACGCCGGCGCGGGTCTGGCCGCAGGCTCGTGGAGGGCGTCGAGCTGCGCCCGGGCAGCGACCTTCGCCGCTTCGACGTCGGGCTGGTCGAACGGGTTGATTCCCAGCAGCCGGCCGACCACCGCGATGGCGTACTCCCAGAGCAGCAACTGCCCACCCAGGGTGCCGCTTACGGTCACAGCTGCCGCCGCACTGCTCTCCTCGAGACCGTCGCCCGCCTCCGGGCCGATCGTGACGAGCGTGGCGTCCGGTCCGGCGTCGGCGAAGCCCGGCGCGGCCGGGTTGCGCACCACCACCGGCAGCAGGCCGGTGCCGTCCTTGCCGGTGGACTCGGCGATGAGCTGCTCGGCCCACTCGGCGAAGCCGACGATCCCGGAGCCAGTGTCGGCGAGCACGATCTTCTCGGCGCCGGCGGCATGCCCGACCGCCAACGCTGCGGCCAGCCGCAGTGCTGGGTTCGCCGGGTCGTCGGCGGCCAGCAACGGAGCGTGGCGCTCCGCATCGTTGAGCAGGTTCGCGATATCCGCCCTGGCCAGACCGGCCGGGACCAGGCCGAACGCGGTCAGCGCCGAGTAGCGGCCGCCCACGTTCGGCTCAGCGGTGATCACTGCCCGGTAGCCTTGCTCCTCGGCGATCCGCTGCAGGGGCGATCCCGGGTCGGTCACCACCACCAGGTGCGCCGCCGGGTCCAGCCCGGCCGCGGCGAATGCGGCAGCGAATACCCGCCGATGGCTGTCGGTCTCCACCGTGGATCCCGACTTCGACGACACCACGAGCACCGTGCGTTCCAGGTCGCCGGCCAGCGCATCGGCCACCTCACCGGGGTCGGTGGTGTCAAGCACGGTCAGCGGCACCCTGGAAGTGGCACAGATCACCTCTGGGGCCAGCGACGAGCCGCCCATCCCGGCCAGCACAACACGGTCGATCCCGTCGGAGTGCAGCTCAGACCACAGCGCATCGATGGTGGCGAGTAGCGGTCGGGAGGTGTGGGGAAGGGCGACCCAGGCTAGCCGCCGGGCGGCCTCCGCCTGCGCCTGCGGACCCCACAGCGTGGGATCCTGGTTGGTCAGCCCGGAGGCCACCCGCTCCTCGATGAGCCTGTCGACGAGGAACTCCGCCGCCGTTGCCACGCTGACGGAGCGGATGCCGACAGTGAGCTGTGGCATCGAGAGTGGCTGAGACATCGGCGGTCAGCCCGCAGAGTGCGGTGCGACCTTGGCCAGCTGGCCGGCCACCGTCTCGCCGAGCTCGGACCAGGATGCGTCGAACTTCTTCACGCCCTCGCGCTCGAGCACGACGAACACGTCGTCGAGATCGATCCCGACCTCGGTCAACTCGTCGAAGGTGCGCTGGGCCGCCTCGGCGGTGCCCGAGACCTGGTCGCCGGGCACCTTGCCGTGGTCGAGGACGGCCAGCAGGGTGTTTTCCGGCATTGTGTTGACTACTCCCGGAGCGATCAGTTCGGTGACGTACTTGGTGTCCGGGTAGGCCGGGTTCTTCACCCCGGTGGAAGCCCATAGCGGCCGCTGCGGCCGTGCCCCGGCCTGCGCGAGTTGAGCCCAGCGCTCAGTGCCGAACTCCTGCTGGTAGGCCGCGTATGCCAGCCGGGCGTTGGCCACGGCGGCCTGCCCGCGCAGCGCCAGGGCCGCTTCGGTGCCGATCGCCTCCAGTCGCTTGTCCACCTCGGTGTCGACCCGGGAGACGAAGAACGACGCGACGGAGGCGATCCTGGCCAGGTCGTAGCCGTTCTCGCTGGCCCCCTCCAGGCCGGCGAAGAAGGCTGCCATCACCTCGCGGTGGCGCTGCACCGAGAAGACCAGGGTGACGTTGACGCTGATCCCGTCGGCCAGCGCGCCGGTGATGGCCGCCAAGCCCTCCACCGTCGCCGGTATCTTGATCATGAGATTGGGTCGATCGACGATCTTCCACAACTCCCCGGCCTGGGCGAGGGTGGCATCGGTGTCGTGCGCCAGCTGCGGGCTGACTTCCAGTGACACCCGGCCGTCCACCCCGCCGCTGGTTTCCCAGGTGCCGCTGAAGACGTCGCAGGCCTGCTGCACGTCGGCGACGGTGATCTCGCGCACCGCCTCGTCGACCGAGGCGCCGCGGGCGGCCAGCTGGTTGACCTGCTGAGCGTAGTCCTCGGCGTGGACCACCGCATGCGCGAAGATCGTCGGGTTGCTGGTCACCCCCACGACGTGCCGCGTGGCGATCAGCCTGGCCAGGTTGCCCGAGTTGATCCTCTGCCGGGACAGGTCGTCCAGCCAGATCGACACACCGGCCTCGGACAGGGCCTGCAGGGAATCGGTGCTGCTCACGAGGGGTCCTCCCACCAGTAGAGGTCAGGGCTTGATGCGCTTGGCGCGGTCCAGACTGTGACGGGCCGCGTTGGCTACCGCCTCGCCGGTGAAGCCGAACTCGCGGTAGAGGGTCTGCCAGTCGGCGGAAGCACCGAAATGCTCTAGCGAGACCACCTCGCCGTGATCGCCCACAAACCGCTGCCACGGCATTGCGATGCCGGCCTCGACGGCCACCCGAGCCTTCACCGCCGGAGGGAGGATCTGGTCGCAGTACGCTTGGCCCTGCTCGTCGAACCACTCCACGCACGGCATCGACACCACCCGGGCGCTGATCCCCTCGGCGGCCAGCGTCTGCTGGGCGGCGACGGCGTACTGCACTTCGGAGCCGGTGGCGATCAGCAGCACGTCGGGCAGGCCGCCGCCGAGCTCGGTCGCGGTGTCGGCGAGCACGTAGCCACCGCGCGCGACGCCGGCAGCGTCGGTGCCCTCCAGCACGGGCACGGCCTGCCGGGTCAGCGCCAACCCGGTCGGCCGGGTGCCCTTTTCCAACAGAGCCTTCCAGGCCGCCGCGGTCTCGTTGGCATCGGCAGGCCGGACCACGTCCAGGCCGGGGATGGCCCGCAGCGAGGCCAGCTGCTCGACCGGCTGATGGGTGGGGCCGTCCTCACCCAGCCCGATCGAGTCGTGGGTCCAGATGTAGATGGTCGGCGCCGCCATCAGCGCGGCCAGCCGCACCGCCGGGCGCATGTAGTCGCTGAAGATCAGGAACGTGCCGCCGTAGGGCCGGGTCGGCCCGTGCAGCACGATCCCGTTGAGGATCGCGCCCATGGCATGCTCGCGCACCCCGAAATGCAGGGTGCGGCCGTAGGGCTGCGCGTTCCACATCTTCGTGGAGATCTTCTCGGGGCCGAACGAGTCGGCGCCCTTGATCGTGGTGAGGTTGCTCTCGCCGAGGTCCGCCGAACCGCCCCACAGCTCCGGCAGCGCCTCGCCGATCGCGCCGAGCACTTCCCCGGAGGCCTTGCGGGTCGCCACGCCCTTCTTGTCGGGTTCCCAGGTGGGCAGCTTCTCCACCCAACCCGCCGGTAGCTGCCGGTCGATGAGGCGATCGAACAGCGCGGCCCCGGACGCGTTAGCTTGCCGCCATTTGTCGAAAGAGCGCTGCCACTTCGCGTGCGCATCCTGGCTGCGGGCCACGACTTGCCGGGCGTGTTCGAGTACCTCTGGCTCCACGATGAAAGACTGCTGCGGGTCGAAGCCCAGTGCCTCCTTCACCGCGGCCACTTCCTCGGCGCCTAGCGCGGAGCCGTGTGCGGCCCCGGTGTTCATCTTGTTCGGCGCCGGGTAGGCGATAACGGTGCGCAGCACGATCAGCGAGGGCCGGCCGGTCTCGGCCTTGGCCGCCTTGATCGCTTTGAGGATGCCGACGACGTCCTCGCCGCCGTTGACGGTCTGCACGTGCCAGCCGTAAGCCTTGTAGCGAGCAGCGGTGTTCTCCGACAGCGCGATCTTGGTGTCGTCCTCGATCGAGATCTCGTTGTCGTCGTAGAACACCACGAGGTTGCCCAGCTCCTGGGTGCCGGCCAGTGAGCTGGCCTCCGAGGTGACTCCCTCCTGGATGTCGCCGTCGGAGGCGATGACGTAGATGTGGTGGTCGAAGGTACTCTTGCCCGGCGCGGCGGCGGGATCGAACAGGCCGCGCTCCCGCCGGGCCGCCATGGCCATCCCGACCGCGGCGGCCAGGCCCTGGCCGAGCGGCCCGGTGGTGATCTCCACGCCGACGGTGTGCCCGTACTCGGGGTGGGCCGGGGTCTTGGAGCCCCAGGTGCGCAGCTGCTCGATGTCCTCCAGTTCCAGCCCGTAGCCGGACAGGAACAGCTGCAGATACAACGTCAGGCTGGAGTGGCCCGCGGAGAGCACGAACCGGTCGCGGCCGGTCCACGCTGGATCAGTGGGATCGTGCCGCAACACCCGCTGGAAGAGGGTATAGGCCAGCGGGGCGAGGCTCATCGCGGTGCCCGGGTGACCGTTGCCGACCCGCTGGACAGCGTCAGCGGCGAGAACCCGGATGGTGTCCACCGCCCGGGTGTCTAGATCGGTCCAGTCGTCGGGCACCTGGGGGGTGGTGAGCTGGGTCAGATCGTCGGTGACGGACACGCTCATGCTCCTGACTGTGCTCGGTCCGGCGGCCCGGGGCGCGGATAGCCTGCCGGGCCGATCTCTGCGATCCACCCTAGCCAGGTGGCGCCCAGAGTGGACTCATCAACCGGGTGCCCCGACCGGGCGTGACGCATCCCACGCGACTACCATCCCTCAATAGAGCATTACCCGCCCGGACCGCTGCTCATGCCTACCGCTGTCCGTGACTCGTAAGCAGGAGGCCGACGGTGAGTTCAGCGCCCCGGTCCTGCAGAGCACTGATTCCGGGAGCACGGTGAGCAGCGGCGTCCAAGCTCGCTCAATACCGCGAACTGGGCACAGTGGCGGCGTGTTACGTGGCTATCTAGCCCTGACCAAGCCGCGAGTGATCGAGTTACTTCTAGTCACCACCATACCGGCGATGTTGCTCGCCGCTCGTGGAGTGCCGTCGTTGTGGCTGGTCCTGGCCACTCTGGTGGGCGGCAGTATGGCAGCGGGCAGCGCGAACGCGCTGAACTGCGTCGCCGATGCCGATATCGACGCCGAAATGCACCGGACCCGAGCCCGGCCACTGGTCACCCACCAGGTGCCCATCCGCCATGCGCTGATCTTCGGGATCGCCCTGGGAGTGGCCGCTTTCGGCTGGCTGTGGGCCACCACCAACCTGCTCTCCGCGGCGTTGGCGGTAGCGACGATCTTGTTCTACGTCTTCGTCTACACCCTGCTGCTCAAGCGGCGTACGGCGCAGAACATCATCTGGGGGGGTGCGGCCGGGTGCATGCCGGTGGTGATCGGCTGGTCGGCCGTCACCGGCACGGTGGGTTGGCCGGCGATGGTGATGTTCGGAGTGATCTTCTTCTGGACGCCGCCGCACACCTGGGCGCTGGCGATGCGGTTTCGCGAGGACTACCAGCGGGTCGGGGTCCCGATGCTGCCCGCGGTCGCTTCTCCGGTGTATGTGACGCGCCAGATCGTGGTGTTCAGCTGGCTGATGGTGGCGTGGAGCCTGCTGCTCGTGCCGGCCACGAGCTGGGTCTATGTGGCGGTAGCACTGGTTGCCGGTGGTTGGTTCGTGACGATGGCCCACCGGCTGCACGCCGCGGTGCGGCGTGGTGCGGCGGTACAACCCATGCGGCTTTTCCACCTGTCCAACACCTACCTGACGCTGCTGTTCCTGGCCATCGCCGTCGACTCGGTGCTGGGCTGGACACCGCTGGCAGTGGCATCTGGGTGGGCTTTCTAGCGTCGGCTTCACGTTGGACGTGCGGCGCTTCGCCCGAGCATGATCAGCCTTTGGGTGCGAAAAGTGACACGTCGTGTCGTCTAACGCACACAAACGGTGATCAAGATGTCTCGCCAAGGCCAGGGGCACGGTTGTAGCCGGCCACCGGCTACAATTGCTACCTCGCCGGAGCAGGGAAGCTGGAATTCTGGTCTAGGATCATCCGGACTTTGGAAGATCTCGCGGAGTCCCACGGGATTGGATAGGAACCCACACCCAGCCCGAGCAGAGGCGCTCTACTATTGGTACCCGCCGCCAGTTCTTCGATCGAGCGCCGAGATGATAGTGGGCACCTCGGCTGAAGCCACCTGCCAGAGCAGATCGGGCTGGATGCGATGGTAGGCGTGTACGAGCACGTTCCGCAGGCCGATCAAGCCGGTCCAGTCGACTCCGGGGTAGCGCGATCGTCCCTCACATGTCATGGCCCGCGCGGCTTCGCCGATGATCTCTACGAGTCGTTCGGTGATGAGCCGCAGATCCTCGTCGGCGGCCCATGCCTCGTAGTCGGTGCCGATCCGCGTCGCCAGTTTCGCTGCAGCATCCCTGATGTCGGCCAGCCGGTGATCGTCGGATCGGGTCAGAGTGGCACCGCCTCGGCAAGGATGTGCCCGTCGCGCTCCAGCAGGCCCCCCTCGGCGACTACGTCGACCCGCTTGCCGAGCAGCGCCTCCAAGTCGGCGATCAGGTGCACCTGGTCCAGCAACGACCTACCCGGTTCGAACTGGACCAGCAGGTCGACATCGCTGACGGCCGTTGCTTCGCCTCGGGCCACCGAACCGAACACCCGAACCGAGCGGGCACCCCGCCGTGATGCTGCAGCCAGGATGGCGTTCCGGCAACTCCGAAGGTCATCCAGCACGGTGGCCATCACCCCATTGTTCCCCATCGACGACCCTGCCCGTCGATGACATGCGGAGCCGTTTAGGTTTGCGCGCGTGGGCAAGCCGACCGTGAGTACTGACACCGTCCGACTCACCGAGCAGGAGTCGCTGGCCAATGTGCATGCTGTCCTGCATCTGTGCGCCAGCGGGCGGCTTCGCTGCAGCGAGAAGACTCGCCGGCCGAGTTCGGCGACGGTCAGCGCGGTCGCCCAAGCGCTGTCCGCTGGGGACTTCTTTGCTCATGACGCGATCGCCGCCTTCGCCTGGCCGCTGCTCATTCACGCCGGTGGGCTGGCCGAGCAGGCCGGGAGCCGGCTGCAGCTGACTGCCCGCGGTCGTTCGGCGCTGTCCAAGCCAGGCGCCGAGACCGTCCGCCAGCTGTGGCGTCGCTGGGTGAGCCACGGGTTGATCGACGAGATGAGCCGGATCGAGGCGATCAAGGGTCAGCGCTGCGCGAATGTCCTTACTGCCCTCAAACCCCGCCGCCAGATTGTCGCCGAGGCCCTGGCCGGCTGCTCGGCTGGCGAGTGGATCACCGTCGATGAGCTGTTCGCCGTGATGCGGCGCGAGAACTTGTCGCCTACGATCGCTCGCAGCGAACGGGGCCTGTGGCGGCTCTACCTCGTCGATCCCGAGTACGGCAGCCTGGGCTATGCGGACTTTTCGAACTGGCCCATGCTGGAAGGCCGCTACACGCTGTGCGTGCTGTTCGAGTACGCCGCGACGCTCGGCCTTCTCGACGTCACCTACACCGATCCGGCGGGCGCCCGCGACGACTTCCGCGGGAACTGCGCCGCCGAGGATCTCGACTGCCTGAGCCGATACGACGGGCTGCGGGCGATCCGGATCAACGCCCTGGGCGCCTACGTCCTCGGTCTCGCCGACACCTACCAGGCCACCGGCGGCACCGAACAGGAACTCAAGGTGCTGCCCAATCTCGACATCGTCGCGCTCAGCGAGATCCCCGTCGCTGACCGGCTCGTGCTGGATGCCTACGCCGAGCGCACCTCCGACCGGGTTTGGTCATTGACGGCGACGGCACTACTGGCCGCTCTCGACACGGGTCGATCGTTGGAGGAGTTCAGCCGCTTTCTGGGCAATCGCTGCCACACAGAGCTACCCTCGACCGTCACCACTCTGATCGACGACGTCGCCCGCCGGTCGAGCCGGCTGCGGGATCTCGGCATGACCCAGCTTGTGGAATGTGCGGACCCCGCGCTGGCCACGCTCATCGCGAACGATCGCAGCCTCCGGACGTTGTGCCGACCCATCGGTGACCGGCACCTCGCGATCCCCCCTGAGTCCGGCGGTGCCTTCCGCAAGGGACTGCGAACGCTCGGCTACTCCCTGCACTGAGCGCCGAGGAAGGTCACCAGCTCGCTGCGGCCTCGATGTGCGCGATGTACTGGAAATTGCCTCGCCACCGAGCTGGTCAGGTGCGAATCACTCGGGTCGGGTTGTCGAACGGTCCGGAGATGTAGAAGGGAACGCCGTGGCGTCCGAATGTGATCGCGCTGGCCTCCTGCCACGGTCCGAGGTGCCCAGCAACCGGCGGAACAGCAGTCCGGCGACGTCCGGACCGCACTGACCCCACCTTCTCAGCCAGGCTCAGGCGGCACTCTCAGTCGCCGCCGAAGCCGCTCACGACGCCGCGTGAACCGTCTGAGCGGCTCTTTCCCCCGGGCCAACTTCTGGCCCAAAGTTGCCCTGACTGGCACATCCGCAACGGATCCACACACCTCTCCTGTGAGGTGGGAGGGGCTGGTGGGACAACCCTTAAGAGGATCGCTTGCGGCCGATCTCTCGGTGCACTCACGCCGAGAAGTCGGGGATCGCGCCGCGGGCGCTGACCGCGCGGCCCTTCGGCTCTTCCCAGTCCTCCTGCCGGCCAAGAGCGGTCAAGTCGAGGAAGTAGTACGAGCCGCCGAGTGTCTCGGCGCCACGGGCGTACATCGAGTAGGTGTGAAAGACGCTGTCGCCGTCGCGCAGGAAGCAGCTCATGCCCGGCCCCTCGATGGGCTGGTCGCTCCCGATGTAGTAGGCCGTGCCCGCTTGCTCGTGCTCGGCCTTGGTCCGGTAGTTGTACTCGATCGGCACGACGGACTCGTCCAGCGTGACGTGGAAGTCGTAGTTGAAGTCGCTGCCGTAGGAGGAGTACCAGGGGAACATCCAGCCCTTGCGCGCCTTATACTCCTCGAGCTTGGCCAGCGGTGCGCGGGAGACGTAGACCAACGTGGTGTCCCCGGGTGTGCAGGTGCGCGAGGAGACCATCGGAGTTCTCATCGGCCCCTGCCGAGCAGCTCGAGCAGCCCTCGTCCCAATCGGGAGAGAACATGAAATGGCTGACGATGAGCTGGCGACGGCCGTCGAACAGATCGATCAGGTTGGCCTTGCCGTCTGGGCCCTCGAACACGTAGTCCTTGTCGATCCTGACCATGGACAGCTCGCGCCGCTTGGTGTTCAGCGCGTCACGCGCACGGGTCATCGCCTTCTCCTGAGCCAGGAGCTCCTCGCGGGCGACCAGCCACTCGTCTCGTGACACGACCTGCGGGAGGTTCATCTCGCTCTCCTGTCGGATTGCTTCTGGGAGTAGCTCTCAATTGGTATGACCGCGCGGCGAGGCGGAACTCATCGATCGTGGCGATGAGTTCTGCTGTCCGCGGCGGTCCTAGGAACGTGCGACGGGTAGCGACGGTGGTGCTCGTCTGCGGTGACGCCGAGGTAGCAAGCTGGCCGCTGGCGGGCTGGGACTGTCCTGGTCTCGCCGTGGTGGACGAGCTGGCGCGGTTGCAAGTGGCCGCCCGCCGTCTGGGCTACTCTATCCGGCTGCGTGATGCCGGTACGGAGCTGTGTGAGCTGCTCGACCTGGTCGGCCTGGGTGAGGTCCGCGCGGTGCCGGCGGGCTATGCCGGCAGCCGGGCGGGCAGGCCGAAGGCGGCGAAAAGGTCGGTGTCGAGGAAATTGTGATGCCCGACGATCCGGTCCCCTGAGATCTCGATGACCTGGAGGGCGAACGGCTGGAAGCCGCCGTGGCCGTCCGGGCGGTACGACCCGAACGCGGGACCACCACTGGCCGCCGTCGCCACCAGGCGCGAACCACGGCATCCGCAGCCCTGGCCGAGGAACCAACGGCCCATCTCGACCGGCCCACGCAGCCAGAAGTCGTAGGGCGGCATCGACATAACGGCATCATCGTGCAGCAGCGATACGAGCGCGGTGATGTCGTAGCGCTCGAAGGCGTCCACGTATCGGGCGAGCAGCGCCCGCTGGTCGGCATCCACGGTGGACGGATGAGAGGCGTCCACTTCGCGGGTCGCGAGGGTAGCCCGAGCTCGCTGGAGCGCGCTGTTCACCGATGCCACGCTGGTCTCGAGCAGCTCGGCGACCTCGCTCGCCTGCCAGCGCAGCACCTCACGCAGGATCAGCACCGCCCGCTGCTTGGCGGGAAGGTGCTGGAGCGCGGTGACGAACGCCAGGCGGATGGTCTCCCTCGCCACCGCCAGCTCGGCCGGGTCACCGTCACCGGGCAGGACCCGGGCGTCTGGGACGGGCTGCAACCAGGCGTGCTCGGGCAGCACCGGCCCGAGGGATGAATCCGCCGTTGAGGACGGCCCCAGATCCATCGGTCGCGCCCGCCGCTCGCGACCGCGCAGCATGTCGAGGCATACGTTGGTGGCGATGCGGTATAGCCAGGACCGCAGCGCAGACCGGCCCTCGAAGCCGCCGGCACCTCGCCAGGCCCGGACCATCGTCTCCTGCACGGCGTCCTCGGCCTCGAAAAAGGAGCCGAGCATCCGATAGCAGTAACCGGTAAGTTCCCGCCGGTACTGCTCCAGGTCCTCTGACCGGACCTCGCTGCTGCCGACGGTATCGGAACGGATGGCCACGGACGCCCATCCTACGCCGACGCTCATCGACTGCGGGTGCTCTGGCACCGTGATATCGCCTCCTTGTGGCGCTGGTCGTGCGAGCGATGACTTTGCGCCCCGGCGGTCGTCATACCGGTGACGCCAGGTAGGTCGAGAGGAAGGGAGTGCAGATGAGCGGGGTACGGGTACTGGTGGGGACGCGCAAAGGCGCGTTCGTCCTGACGGCGGACGGCAACCGTGAGCGGTGGGACGTCAGCGGTCCGCACTTCGCGGGCTGGGAGATCTACCATGTAGCGGGATCTCCCGCCGATCCGGATCGGTTGTATGCGTCGCAGTCCAGCGGCTGGTTCGGGCAGCTGATCCAACGCTCCGACGACGGTGGCCAGACGTGGGGGCCGGTAGGCAATCAGTTCAGCTACGACGGGATCCCCGGCACCCATCAGTGGTATGACGGCACGCCGCATCCCTGGGAGTTCGCTCGAGTCTGGCATCTCGAGCCCTCGCTGACCGACCCGGACATCGTCTACGCCGGGGTGGAGGATGCCGCCCTGTTCCGGTCGGTCGACGGCGGGCAGACCTGGCATGAGCTGTCCGGGCTGCGTGACCACGATTCGGGGTCTTCCTGGCAGCCAGGTGCCGGTGGGATGTGCCTACATACGATCGTGCAGCACCCGACCGACCCCGAGCGGATCACCGTGGCCATCTCGTCTGCGGGCGTGTTCCGAACCGACGACTCGGGTAAGACGTGGCGCCCGGCCAACCGGGGTCTGCGCTCCGAAGGCATCCCCGACCCGACTGCCGAGGTCGGCCACTGCGTGCACCGGCTCGCGATGCACCCGTCCCGTCCGAATGTGTTGTTCATGCAGAAACACTGGGACGTCATGCGCAGCGACGACGCCGGCGAATCGTGGCACGAGATCAGCGGTAACCTGCCGAGCGACTTCGGGTTCCCGATCGATGTGCACGCGCACGAGCCGGACACGATCTATGTCGTTCCGATCAAAAGCGATTCGGAGCATTACCCGCCGGAGGGAAAGCTACGCGTCTACCGTAGCCGAACAGGCGGCAACGATTGGGAAGCGCTGACCAAAGGTTTGCCGCAGCAAGACTGTTACGTCAACGTGTTGCGCGACGCGATGGCCGTCGACTCCCTCGATTCATGCGGTATCTACTTCGGGACGACCGGGGGACAGGTGTACGCATCGGCCGATGCGGGGGACAGCTGGGCACCTATCGTCCGGGATCTTCCCGCCGTGCTGTCCGTCGAAGTTCAGACCCTGTCATGATCCGAGTCGTGCTCCCGGCGCATCTGCGGACGCTCGCCCACGTCGATGGCGAGGTGCAGTTGCATGTTGAGGGACAGCCCACGACGTGTTCAGTCCTCGACGCGCTGGAGGCCCGCTATCCCGCGCTACGCGGGACGATCCGCGACCATGTCACGCACCGGCGCCGACCGTTCGTGCGGTTCTTCGCCTGCGAGCAGGATCTGTCCCACGAACTACCGGATACCCCGCTGCCGCCACCGGTCGCGACAGGAGCGGAGCCGTTTCTGGTCGTGGGTGCTATGGCAGGAGGCTAGCGCACCGATTCGGCTAACCGAGCCGAGCTAGGTGAGGCGGCTGAGGAAACGGCCGATCTTGGCCGCCGTGCTGGGATTTTGGGTCAGTGCATAGTCGTATAGCGCGGTCGGGATCGCGAAGGAGTACGTGGGATAAGCGTGGATGGAGCCGATGATCGCATCGACGGTGAGGTCGTTATTCATTGCTAACGTCATCTCGTTGATCATTTCGCCGGCGCAGTTTCCGGCGATGTGAACTCCGATGAACCGGCGTTTGCCGTCGATGAGGAATTTCATCAGGCCGGCGGGCTCGGCGTCGGTAACCGCACGCTCGTTGTGGCTGTAGGGAAAGCGGATGACGTCGTAGATATCGCCCGCCGCCTGTACTTCGGCTTCGGTCCGGCCGACGTGTGCGATCTCCGGGTCGGTGAAGGTCACCCATGGCAGGTGCCCGGGGGAGAAGGCCGCCTTGATCGGGACGAAGATGTTGCGGACCGCGTGCGCTGCCTGGTGGCCGGCGTAGTGCGTGAACGCCGGTCCGCCGGTTACGTCACCGACGGCGTAGATGTGTGACTGGCTGGTCTGGAGCCGGTCGTTGACGGTGATACCGCGGTCGTTGACGGTGACTCCGGCGGCGTCGAGTCCGAGCGTTTCCACATTGGGCACGCGCCCGATCGCGCAGAGGATCGCGTCCACCCGTAGTTCGTGTGGGTCCGAGCTCAGCACGATGTCTGCGCCCTCGCGGCGCGCGACGGTAGGCCGGGTGGCGAGCCGCACGTCGATCCCCTCGTCGGCGAACTGGCGTTCCAGCACCTCGATCATGTCGGCGTCGTCGCGGGGAATCAGATGGCGTCCGCGTTGCAGCACTGTCACCGTGGAACCCAGCCGGTGCAACGCCTGCGCGAGCTCCACCCCGATGGGACCGCCGCCGATCACCGCGAGCCTGCCCGGCAGTTGGGTCAAGTCGAAGACGTCTTCGTTGGTCAGGTACCCGACCTCGGTCAACCCCTCGATGTCAGGTACCACCGGTCGGCTACCGGAGGCGATCAGGACGAACTTGGCGGTGATGTCGCGGTCTCTCACGCGCAGTGTGTGCGGGTCGCGGAAGGTGGCGCCGCCGAGCAGCACATCGACGCCGAGCTCGGCCAGCACCCCGGCGTCATCGAGCTTGCCGATCTCAGTGATGGCGTGGTGCACCCGAGCGTTGACCGCGGCGAGGCCTCTGGGCAGGTGCTGGGCGGGCAACCCCCAGCGCTGTGCGGTGGCGGCCTCGTAGGCCACCCGGGACGCCTTGATCAACGCCTTGCTCGGAACGCAGCCGTAGTTCAGGCAGTCCCCGCCCAGCCGCTCCTTGTCGATCAGCGCGACTCGCTTGGCGAAGAACCGGGTGAGCCGGGCGGCGGTCAAGCCGGCCGATCCCGCGCCGATGATCGCCAGGTCGTAGTCGAAGGACGGCACAGTGTTCCCCCATCAGCCAGGTTGGTCGTCGTTACCAGCAGCGTTTCGGGGGGTTGGTGGTCCTTGAAGGGCGGCCAGCTGAAGTAGGCGCGCGGGGCGGATCCGGTCGTCGGGTGTGCGGGGGAGCCAGCGGCGCACCACGATGCCGTCGCACACCAGCGCATCGCCACCCATCTGCCGAATGTCCTCTACCGGTCGCGGTAGGTGATGCCCGCGTGCTGCGGCGACCGCGTAGCGCGCCAGGGTTCCCGGCGAGTAGACCTGCCACAGCCTGGCTCGGCGCATCCCGAGCAACCCGTAGAGCTGGCGTTTCTCATCGACCAGGAACGGCCCCGGCCAGGCGAGGTGGTCGGCGAGTGCGGCGAGTGCGGCCGGGGGGCTGAACCCGAACGCGATGAGACCGATCGGGCAGCCGGCGGCGAGCTCACGCACCTGCACGAGGTGCTGCTGGCAAGGCAGTCAAAACCGGTGCCGGATCGCGGTGACCAGGTACCTACCCGGCAATGCGCCGAGATCCACCGATTGCCCGGTGCGAGCGTCGGGCAGCACAACGCCGTGCAGCGAGACGGGATGGCCGATCTCACGAGGCACGGACGTCTGCGCCGTTTACGATAGGCAGCAACTTGCGCAGCTCGACGTTCTCCACCGGGTCCAGCACGCTGTGCTGGACGCAAGCGGGGACGAGCTCACCGGTCTCGGGGTGCGCCATCGCGTAGTGGCAGGACGCCAGCCGCTCCTGGGTGGCGAGGATCCGCGGATCGGTGGCCTGCTCGCCGCGTTGCATCAGCTCCCACGCCGGCGCGACATCCGCGGCGTCCATGAACTGGTGCACCACGAACGACACCGGTCGCACGCCGTGTCGCAGCAGTGCGCGCACTCCACCGACGCGCCGCATCAGGCGGCCGATCCACTGGGCCGCGAGCGTGAGGATTACCGGGTGACGCACGACCGCGCGGACGAGCTTGCCGAGCAGGTCTGGCAGCTCCACCCCGGCGAAGTTCACCTCACCGAGGTAGCGGAAGAAGGCTTTTCTGGCGGCGAGGTCACGCGGGTCGTCGCCGGACAGGAACGGGTGCCACCGCGAGCCCACGTAGAACCCGTAGGCGGCCCGGTTGCATCGCAGGTCGCCGTGCTGAATCACGGTGTAGTCCAGCGGGGTGCCCACGCCTTTTTCGATCTCCCGCCACACCTGGTCCATTCCGACCTGCTCGTAGTTCTCGTGCCAGCGACGGTCGTCTCCCACGAACGCCGCCGGTTGGAACGAGAACATCCCGAACCCCATCGCGTGGCAGTCCCGTACCAGGTCGGCGACCTGGCCGAGGTTCGCGGGGGTGACCGTCATGTTGTGGGCCAGGAAGGAGCGCACTCCATGCTCGGCGCGCAGCTTGGTGAACATGTCTACGAAGCGCTGCCGGTAAGGGTTGAGTTCACGCTCGCTGCCCGGTCGCGGGATGCCGCGCCGGCCGAACATGAACATGTCAAAATGGCCGGCGAAGGACAGCCGCCGCAGTCGCGGCCGGCCCTGCTCGTCCAGCGCGAGCCGATCCAAGTAGTCGGGGTCGAAGTCGCCGTGGGACATGCTCATCGGCTCGCGACCGTAACGGCGCATCGTCAGCAGTGCCGCCGCATGGTCGTCGGGGCTGAGCAGCGTCACCTCGCCACCGATGAGCTGGGCGTGGGCCCGGGGGCCGCGGAGTCGGCGCAGCAGTGCCATCTGCTTGTCCACTTCGGCGACGGTGTGCGAGCCGTCCACGCGCACCCGGTTGGCGTCGCGAGAGTGGTAGCACGGCGTGCAGGCCAGGTTGCACCGTGGGAAGACCCCGTGGGTGCCCTCACAGCCCACCGCATGCCTGCCGAGGAACTGGCCCGGGGTCTTGACGTGCTCGGGAAGCTCCGCCCACCGGCGCTGCAGCACCGCGGCGAATTCCGGATCGACCGGCCGGGTTCGGCGTTCCAAGCCGCGCAACGCATCGATCATGTGCAGGTGCCTCATCTCATCCATTCGCTGGTCAGGCCGAACCGGTTCGCCGACCCGGTCAGAACAGCACCGTAGCGGCCCGAACGAAAGGTGTGACGATGACGAGGTTGGCCCGATGACGACGTTGGCGCTGTGCGGTGGGACCTATTCCAACCCGTATGCGTTGCGGGCCTTCATTCGCGACGCGCGAGCCCGCGGCGCCGACCGGCTGTGGTGCCTGGGTGACTTCGGTGCCTACGGGGCCGAGCCGGAGGCGATCTGGCCGTTGCTGGTCGACAACGGCATCGAGTGCATCGCCGGCAACTACGAGCTCGCCATCGGTCGAGGTGACCCCGACTGCGGCTGCGGATACGCCGACGACGACGACAACGCCTTCGCCGCGGTCGCCTACGACTACACGCTGGCGCACACCTCGGCGCAGTTCGCGGCCTGGATGCGGACCTTGCCCACCGAGCACCGGGAGACCGTCGACGGAGTGGTGCTGCATCTCGTCCACGGTTCCCCGCTGGCCGTCAACGACTTTTGGTGGGAGTCACTGCCCGACCACGCGCACCGGATGCGGATCGACGCATCCGGCGCCGACGTGATCTGCTGCACGCACTCCGGACTGCCGTGGGTCAGGCGCTTCGGGGAGACCCTGGTCGTCAACGTCGGGGTCCTTGGTCGGCCGGCCAACGACGGCGGTCACCATGTCTGGTACGCGCTGCTCGACATCGTCGACGGTCACGCGAGCGCGGAATTGGTGTCGCTAGACTACGACTGGCCGGCGCACGCCGCCTCGATGCGCAACGCCGGGTTGCCGGAGGCGTTCACCCAGGCTGTGGAGACCGGATGGTGGACCACCTGCCTGGAGATCGTGCCGCCGCTGGAACGCTCTCGGGGCCGCTTCCAGCTCTACAAATCGGCGATGCCGTCCTTCGCCGGCGAGCAGGTGTCCTGGGGTGCCGCGCCGGAAATCCCCGACGATGGCGTCCCGGTGCTGCCCCTGTTCGGCTCCGCACTGTTCCCGCCCCGGCTGTGGATCTACACCAACTTCCACTGCAACCTGGCCTGCAGCTACTGCTCGGTCGCCTCCTCCCCGCAGGCTCGCCGCCGCCAGCTCGGCCTGGGGCGATTCCGCGAGCTGGTTGATGAGGCGGTCGCGGAGGGCTTCACCGAGCTGTACGTCACCGGTGGCGAACCCTTCCTCGAACGCGACCTCGTCGAGATGCTGCTCTACGCCACCGAGCATCTCGACGTGGTCTGCTTGAGCAACGCCATGCTGTATCAGGGCTGGCGACGAACGCAGCTCGAGCGCCTGGCGGGCCGCCATCGGCTGGTCCTGCAGACCTCACTGGACGGGGCGCAGGCCCGATCCCATGATTCCAACCGTGGGCCGGGCGCGTGGATCAAGGCGATGGACGGACTGGATCTGGCGCTGTCGCTGGACCTGCCGGTGCGGGTCGGGATGACCGAGACACCGCAGAACTCCGCTGAGATCGAGCCGCTGCGGGCTCTGCTGACAGCCAAGGGCATCTGCGGCGCGGACTTCGCGGTGCGGCCGCTGGTGAAGCGCGGGCATTCCGCCGACGGGGTGGCCATCGACACCGACAACACCGTCCCCGAGCTGACGGTCACGACCGACGGTTGGCACTGGCATCCCGCCGGCGCCGACCTCGACACCTCACCCGACATGCTGCTCGCCGGCCCCGAGGTCAGCATGACCGAGGCCAAACGGCGCGCCGTGGAACTGTTCCTGCGGCTGCGACAGCGCGACGGTTCCCTACCGCTGATCTACAACTGCGCCGTGTGAACTGGAGAACGATCAACCTGGCCGAGAGTAGGCACCAGCGACCTCGTCGACCTGTTCGTAACCGACGCGCAGGAGGAAGTTGCTGTTGCGTCCATAGGACTTCATGCCGAGCACGAAGAAGTTCGGCTCGGGCACCCGGAGAACATCCACCCCGTGCGACGCCTGCGCCAGGCAGTCCGCCGGGCCATCGCCCGCGGCGGCCAACAACGCCGCCGAGAGGTTCATCGGGGCGGCGGTGGCGTAGCACTCGTGGACCTGAAGCTGCCGGTACAGCGAGGTGTCACCGAGAAAACCGGTCAAGGCGATGATGTGGTCGACGACGATCTCCTCGACATCTCCGGTGATCGAGCGCAGCGCGACGACGACGCCGTCGTCCGATTCCCGCAACGCGTCGATCACCACGCCGGTACGTACCTGCATGCCGGGCACCGCGCTGGCATGCAGCCGTTGAGACATCTCGACGAGTTCCTGGCGCTGGGGCAGTGGATCGTCGGGAACCTCCCCCCAGTCGGGATCCGCTGCCCGCACCGCCCACACCACGCGGGTGCTGGGCCGCGAGTCGACCAGCTCGGCGAGGTCACGCGCGGCGGTCTGCGCCGATTTGCCTGCGCCGACCAGCAGCACCCGGCGGCCTGCCCACTTACCGCCCTCGCGGCCGACGTCGGGAATCTGGTAGGTGATCCGGTCCGCCACTCCCAGCTCACCCGGAGCGGGGATCCCGCCGTCTCCGACAACGTTGGACTGGCCGTAACTGCCGGTGCAGTCCAGCGCGAGGTCCGCGTGCTCCACCCGTTCGACGCCGTGCGGGTCGGAAACGAGCAATCGGAACCGGCGCGAACCGCGCTGTGGACTCCCGATCTCCTCGTGCTTGAGCAGGCCCGCCCGCGCGATGGCGAGCACTCGAGTGCGGCTGCGAATAATGGCCGCCAGCTCCGGTAGCTCGGCTAGCGGTCCAAGCAGCTGTTCGGCGAGCTCACCGCCGGTCGGGCAGTACTCGGCGGGCCCCGGCGGCGCAACCCCGGCGGTCTGCAGACGTGCCAGCATCCGCGTCGACACATTCATTGACCAGGGCGTGAACAGCCGGATATGACCCCATGAGGTCACGTTCGCGGCCACCGTCGCAGCCGACTCGTACACGGTGGCGGACCATCCGTTGTCCAGAAAGGCCAACGCGGCATCAAGGCCGATCGGCCCAGCACCGAGAATCGCGACATGGCCTGGTTCGTCGGCTGCGGTTGTCACCAGCACTCCGTTTCGTCGGCGCCGTACAATTCCCCGTCCATCTGTTCGAGACTGGGGAAAGTTCGGATCGAGTGAGCACGCCAGCGACGGTGTCGATCGTGGTGCCCACCCTCAACGAGGCGCCTCGGATCGATGCCTGCCTGCGGCGGTTGCGCAGCGACTTTCCCGACTGTGAACTGGTCGTGGTCGACGGCGGCAGCACCGATGCGACGGCCGACCGCGCTGCCCGGCACACGCACACCGTGAGCGGCGTCGCTGGTCGCGCCATCCAGATGAACGCCGGAGCCGCGGTAACCACGGGCGACATCCTGTGGTTCATCCATGCGGACTGCTGGGTGCCGGCTGATGCGCTGCAACTGCTCAGGCGGGCGGTGCTGGACCCGGGGGTGGTCGGCGGCGGCCTGCGCCTGCGCTTCGACCAGCGCAGCCTGGGTCTGGACTACCTGGCGGCCAGCTCTAACCTGCGGGCTCGCCGGCTGCACTGGATATTCGGCGATCAGGCCATGTTCGTCCGCCGCGATGTATTCGACTCGGTCGGCGGTTTCCCCGAGATACCCCTCATGGAGGATCTCGAGATGTCCCGCATCCTGCGCCGACGTGGCCGGCTCGTGGTGCTGCCCACCACGGTCACCGCCTCCGCTCGGCGGCTGGTCGAACAGGGTCCGTGGCGGATGACCGCGCTCATGCAGCTGCTCAAGCTGCAATACCTGCTCGGTGTCGACCCGGAGCGGATCCGCCGTCGCTACGAAGCCGGCACCCCCCGGCCCCGCTAGCGCGGCAGTAGCAGGAGCTTGCCGGTGGTGCGACGGCACTGCAGATCCTGGTGGGCACGGCCGGCATCGGCGAGCGGGTAGCGGCCACCGATGCTGATCCGCAATGACCCGTTCAGGATCGCGCCGAACACCTCCCCGGCACGCCAGGTGAGTTCGTCTCGGGTGGCTACATAGTGCCCCAGCGAGGGGCGGGTGAGGAACACCGAGCCGGCTGAGTTCAGCCGCTGGGGGTCCACCGGGGGCACCGGGCCGCTGGCCGCGCCGAACAGCGCGAGCGTCCCGCGGCGGCGCAGCGAGGCGAGGCTGGCGTCGAACGTCGAGGCACCCACCCCGTCGTAGACGGCGGCGACACCGTCCCCACCGGTCAGCCGCCGGACCTCGCCCGCCACGTCGTCGATCTCGGTGTAGCGGATCACCTCCGCCGCCCCGGCCTCCCGGGCCATCCGCTCCTTCTCGGGTGTGGATACCGTCCCGATCACCCGGCCGCCGCGGGCGGTGGCCAGCTGGGTGAGCAGCAGCCCCATCCCGCCCGCCGCAGCGTGCACCAGGACGGTCTCACCGGGCTGCACAGCGTGCACCGATACCGCGAGATAGTGCGCAGTCATGCCCTGCAGCAGGCAGCCCGCAGCGATCTCGATATCCACGCCCGGCGGCACTGGCACGGCTTGCTCGACGGACACCACAGCCTGCTCCGCGTAGCTGCTGGGGCTTCCCGCCCAAGCCACCTGGTCGCCGATCGCGACGTCGCCGACGTCGGGTCCCATGGCGGTGACCGTTCCGGCGCCCTCCGAGCCGGGAATGAACGGCAGCGGCATCGGGTAGGCGCCGCTGCGCTGGTAGGTATCGATGTAGTTGACGCCGGCCGCGGCCACTCGACGAGCAACTGGCCGGGTCCGGGCTCGGGATCGGGCAGCTCGGCCGGGCGCAGGACGTCGGGGCCGCCGGTCTCGGTGATCTGGATGGCCCGCATGGCGCCAGCCTAGGAGTCGCTGGCCAGGGCTCGCCTGGCCAGCCCGAGAGGTAGGCAGCCCGAGCCGGCCAGGGTGTCGTGGAAATCGCGTAGTGCCCCGGACCACTGGGCCCGCAGCTGCTCGATCTCCAGGCAGCCGGTCAAGTAGGAGGGAGCCTGCGTCGGCCACGCGCAGTACCGGTCGACCTCGGCTTTGGCGGTGCCGGGAGATAGCGACGCTCTGGTGACCATGAACTCCTCGGCCTGCGCCGGGTCCATGTCACCGCAGTGCAGCGCGGTGTCCACCATCATCCGGGCCGCCCGGAAGATCCGGGCGTCGAGGTGCGCGAGCTCGTGCGCCGGGTCGGTGAAGTACCCCTGTTCCCGCATCATGCCCTCGGCGTAGAGCGCCCAGCCCTCCGCGAAGTAGCTGCTTCGGTGCACCGCCCGCACCGCTGGCGCCGCCCCCGCCGCCCAGGACAGCTGCCAGTGGTGCCCCGGGTATGCCTCATGCACAGCGACGGTGGGCAGCTGAGCGCGGGCATTGGTGCGCAGCCGCTGGGTGACCTGCTCCTCGGTGGCACCGTCCGGGGTGTAAGGCACGAAGAAGTGGCCGATGCGGGATCGGGTCAGTGGTGGTGGCTGCAGGTAGGACGCCACCGCCATGATCGGGCGCTGGTAAGCCGGTGCCGGCACCACCCGGCACTGCTCGGCCTCGGCGAAGGTCACCAGCTCGCGGTCGGCGAGGAATGCCCGAGCCCGAGCGGTCTCTGCCTCGTACTCCGCGCGCATCGCCTGCAACGTGGGCGGGTGGTCGTCCTGCAGGGCCTCCATAGTGGCGCGCCAGTCGGCGCTACCGCCAGGCACCTGAAGCGCCAGCTCCCGCATCTGCGCGTCGAGCCCATCCCAGGCTGCGACGCCCCGGCGGTGCAGCTCGCCGGCCCCGTAGCCGAGCAGCTCACGCTGCTGCAATAGCGCCGAGTACAGCGTCTCGCCGGTCCGCCAGTCACCGGTGGCGCGCTCGGCGAAGTCGGTGAGGAATGCGGTGGTCTCCTCGAACGCCCGCGCCGCCGGGACGGCTGCGTCCTGCAGACGGTCCCGCAGCACGGGGTCGCAAACCTCGACGGGGAGCGAATCTCGCAAGAACGCTGGGCCGGCCGCTGCCTGCCTGAGAGCGCGACGGACCAGCCGTGGAGCGGACAGAGCAGGGTCTAGGTTGGCTCGGCAGGACGCGAGCACCTCGGGCACCTCCGCCAACCGCGCGAGCACTCCGTCGACCAGTTCCGCCTCGGGGTGCAGCCGGTGCAGGAACGGCAGCAGCAAGCCGGCGAACAACGGGCTGAGATACACCGATGGGTCGCGCCGCCAAGCCGGCCACCCGGCCACCAGTACGTTCCCGCGCAGCACCGAGACGACGAGGTCCCGGTCGATCCCGTCCGGCTCGGCCTCGAACCGGGCCAGCCATCCGGCGGTGTCCCGATCGCGGCTGTCGAAGGCTGCGGCGTTGAAGTCGCCGAGCCGGTGGCCGTACCCAGGCGCGCCGAGCGCGTCGGCGTGCACGGGATGCTGGTCGAAGTACCAGTGGAGATAGGCGGTGATCTGATCGGATGCACGAGCAGGGCTTACCGAAGGGTCTGGGCTCACGACCCTCGAAGCTATCCCACCCCGTCCGCTCCGGCACCCGATGATCGCGGTTTCGGAAGGATCAGCCGCGCTCAGAGGCTGTTACCTAATCGCCTTGCCGGCGTTCCCAAGATCGTTAATAGTGAGCGGTATCCGTGCAGGATCGCACTGCCATCGCTCAGTTTCGGCGATCATGGCAGGTCGTTGGGCGTCGGTGAGATCCGCTAGCGGATCTCACCCGAAAACGAGATCCACAACTGAGTCCCACGGGGCAACCCCACGCTGATTTGGCAACAGCCACCTCACAGCGGTTCATTCTTCCCAAACTACGATCATGGCGGTTGGTCAAGCCAGCTCGGGGGCCCTGCTGGGTCGTCCGCGTAGCACCAGCGCCCAGCCCAGCACCGTCAGAACGATGAACGACCCCGCGAACAATTGCGCCCACGCCGGCACGTCGAGTACGACGAAGGCCGGCACCGCCGACAGCGCCGACAGCACGCGCAGACCGACCAGCCAGCCCAACGCCGTCGGCGTGCCCCGCCACGCCAGCACCACGAGCACCAGGCTCGCCACACCGCTGACTGTGCCGAGCACACCGACCCACAGTGGCGGGTGCTCGCCGTCAGTGAGTAGCAGGCTGGCCACGTCGGTCAGCGAGAGCAGTCCGAGCAGGATCAATCCAGTGGTTGCTGATCGAGTACGGGTCATGCCTTCTCCTTTGTTGATCTGGATCGATTACGGCGACGGACCGGTCTAGTCGGACGTAAGCCAGTGCGGCGGCCGCGAACCCGAACCCCGTCAGTGACCACGCGATGGCGTCGAGCGCGTGGTTGGGCATGAACACAGCGAACACCAGGTGCAGCGGCTGGGACAGGATCAGCGCGATCGCGACCCACTTCGCGATCACCCGCCACAGCGCGATGCCCAGCAGGATCCCGCCCAGGATGTGGCCCGAGATGAATACCAGGAGGGGAACCGAACCGCCGCGGGATTGACGGCCGCGACGGGATGCCAGCGGGCTCAGGTGTGCTCACGATTGCAGCCGTGCTGGGTGGGCAGTCCGGGACGGTAGACGCGAAGTCGGTACCGGTTCCTGGATACTCGCCGCAGTATTCCGCTGCTGCGGATCAGGTAGCGATCAAGGGGTGCCCGGAAGCCCGCACCGAGTAGAGCCGCGCGTAGCTGTTTATAGGTCTGTTCGGCGGCAAGGTTCGCTCGAAAACTGAGTAACAGGAGGGTTATCGGAAACCATTCTCCGTTAATTTGCTGACCGGCGTGTCGGTCCCACAATAAGGCCCGACCCCTCGAGAGAATTGAAAGGTCGTTCTCACGGATCTTTCATTCCCCGGAGGGGCCGGTGCGCACCAATCGTACTATCGGGATGAGCCAGGTT
>QHBY01000443.1 GCA_003244245.1 Pseudonocardiales bacterium | reverse complement strand
GCGCGGCGCGGCTGCTCGATGACGTCGAGGCCGAACAGATCCCGGCCGAGGTGTTCACAGCGTTGCCGGCCGGGAGTGTGCTGGCGCGCGGGCCGGGGACCTGGGTCCGGGTGGTGCAGTGCTGCGCAGANNGAGGATCTGCTGCGCGCTGACGCGCACGAGAATTTGATGGCAATCGCCTGGATCTACGCCCGCCACGTGAACTGGGATGAGCACACGAGCCGACCCAGCCGCCAGCTGGTGGTCGAGCTGAGCGGCTTGTCCGCGTCGACGGTGAAGCGTTGGACGCGGTGGCTGCGCACCTGGGGACTGCTCGGCGAGCTCGAGCGCGGCTGCCTGGCCAAGTTCCGCCCTCGTCACCGGGGTGATGACACCCAGGGTGAGCGGCCGGCCGGTGGCCGTGCCTCGGTGCAGGTGCTGTGCATCCCCGACCGGTGGGCGTATGCCCGCCTGGGTCAACCCAAGCCGCCGAGCCTGGTACCACCGGTGGTCGAGAGCGTCTCAGTACGCCCGCCCGGGTTGCCTGTGGATGAAACTGACCCCTCTACGCAGTTGCTCTTGTCTTTAGAGGAAAGTCCTTTCGCGCGCGAGAACCAACCGGGCCCGCTTCGCGGGCCGGACGGCTCCGCAGAACTTCGACAAGCCCTCAACGAAGCGGTCAGCGCGGCGGGTCCAGCGGATCAGCGCTGGTCACGTCATGCCGTGGCCCGAACCCAGGCCGAGCGCTTGGCGCTCGCGGCCGCTCTCCAGTCCGCCGCGCCAGATCTGGCCAGGGTCAGCACCAGAAACATTCGCAGCGTACTGAGGCCTTGGCTCACCGATCCAGCCCTCGGCTGGTCGGTGCACTGGCTGCAGTGGGCCGTCGACCACGCCCCCGATGGCAGCGCACGCACCTGGACCAGCGCCGTCCATTCGCCGGCGGGGTGGTTGCGGTCGCGGCTATCAGCGTGGGCTGGAGCGGATGGCGGCCCGGCTACGGCGCCAGGGATTGCGATCGCCGCCACCCGCGATCGCGAACGGGCCCGCCTGGCCGCGGATCGTGCCGAGCAGGACCGCTTGGCACGCCACGCCGACGCGCAGCACGATTTCGGCGACAGGATCCGCGCGATCGCCGGTGACGGCTACGGGCAGCTGCGGGCGGCCGTGCTGAGCGCCACCTCGGTCGGCGGGTACCTGCCCGCCGCTGCCCGCGATGCACTGGTCCGCCAGGCCGTGTGTGAGGAGCTCGCCGATGGCGAGCCCATGAGGTTGGCCGAAGTGTCAGATGCTGCAGTGCGGTCCGCGATCGACGCGGTACTCGTCGGACACGGCGGCCAACCGACCTCACCGGTCGAGCGGCTCGCGCGCCGCCGAAGTGTCGGCGTCTGCCGTGACGCTGGCTCCCGGCCGGAGACCGGCGGCTCCAGCACGAACGTGACGATGAGCACCACGACGACGAACGGGAGTAAGCGGTGATGATCGACACCGACCACAGCAACGCAGCCGAGCAGTTCGAGGGCGCGCCGCGCCGGCGCCGGTTGCCGCTGCCGGCGCTGGCCCGGCTGCTGCTCGAGCATCCCGAGGCGGTGCAGGCCTTCGAGCGGCGGGTTTGGACTGGCGGGGGAGGGGGCTCGCACTGGTACTGGCTGGGGGCGATCTCGGATTCCGGGCACGGCAAGCTGCAGATCGGCTCGCGCAGTGATGACAGTGCGGTGGTGGCGCTGGCCCATCGGATCGCGTGGGTGCTCGGTGGCGGGGACTGCGGCAGCGACGCGGTGATCCGCCACGACTGCGACGAGAGCAGCTGCGTGAACCCGGCCGACCTGCGCGCCGGCAGCATGGCCGACAACTCCGCGGACTGGGTGGCGCGCCGGCACCGTCTCGACGGTCCGCTGGGTGACGTGCGCGGCCTGGCCGGGCGCGCGCGGGCGATCCGCTCGGCGCTGCTGGAGGCCACCGCGGCACGGCCGGGCGAGCAGGTGCTGGCGGCCGCCCGGGCGGCCGCGGCCGGTCAGCCGTTCGGGGCGCAGCTGACGCTGCTTGAGGCGCCGGAGCGGGTCTGCCCGCCGATCCTGGGCGCCGGTGTACGGCCGTCGTGGGCCCCCCTCACCCAGGCCGAGGCCGACAACCTGCTGCCGTTGTGGTGACCCGCGCGGCGCGCCCGCCGAGATCCGGCCGGTGCGCCGCCGTACCTCCCGCCACGTTTGTTGTGCGTCCCCACTGTTGCCCCCACGCCCACGCATGCGGGGCGGCGATCGTGCCCACTGTCTTCCCCACACGCGGGGTTCACGGTCGTGTCTCCACCGCATCTCGGGAGGCACAACATGGTCGCTACCGCGACACCGTTTACCGCACTGGACGCCGACTGGGCCGTCGTGTGCGCCGGCCGCGCCGCGAAGACGTCGCTGCGGTCCTGGGCCGAGCAGTGCCCGCCGCTGGCCGACGTCGCCGACCTCGAAGCGCTGCGGGCGCTGCTGCATGCCGGCCGGAACTACGCCGTGGCTGACGAGGTCCTCGGCTTCCTGCTGCGCCAGGCCGCAGTGTCTGGCGGCGGCGACCAGTTCGCGTGCCGCGTGCTGCTGCAGCTCCTGGTGCCCGGCCTAGGCAAGCTAGCGCGCACGCTGATGTGGCTGCCCGGTGACCACGCCGAACGGCAGTGCGCCGTGCTCAGCACCGCCACCGAACTCATCCGCTCCTGCACCTGGTGGCCGCGGCGGCGCCGGCACGTGGCCAAGAACCTGCTCCTGGACACGCACATGATGCTGCGCCGCGCGCACCTGCGCCCCGCCCTCGGCGAGGTCGCGATCGGACTGAGTACGCCGGTGGACACCGAGTTTCGCAGCAGCTGGACGCTCGACCAGATCGGTGCCCGACGTGTGGGGCACCGAGGCCGGCGACGCCCGCCTGGAGTGGCTTCACCTGCTGGCCTGGGCCCAGCGCACCGAGGTCCTCACCGCGACCGAGCTGCGGATCATCGTCGAGCTCGACCTGCAGCTGCTCGGCGAGGCCCACGTCGGCGCATGGCTGCACGCCAGCCAGGGCGCGGTCCGGCGGCGCCGCAACCGGGCCCTGGTCCGGCTGCGCTGCGCGATCGCCGACGCCGGTTGCGGCGCCGGGCTGGTTCGGGAGCCTCTGGCGGCCTGAGCCACATACAGCCGCTCTTCGAAGGGGCAGCGCCGGCGAGTTTCGCGGCGGCTGTCTCGAAATCGTGCCCTGGATGCACATAGCCAGATTAAGGACGCCCGACCGGCGGGTGGCCCGTAGCCGAGGAGCCGCGATGGACACCGACCTTCCCCGTCACGCCGAGCCGGGCCCGCGCCGCGGCCGACGTGACCGCCGCGGTGCCCGCCCCTGGCGCCGCGGGGGAGGCGCCGCCGGTGGGGGAGGTCGCGTTGGTGGCTCAGTTCCTGGCTCGCCGAACAGCGCTTTCAGCTGCTGCTCGATGACTGCGTGGCCGGCCGGCCGGCGCTCTCGCGTCAGCGCCTGGCCGCATTGAGTGGGTTCCTCGATGACGCCGCGTGGCGTGGTGTCGAGGCGCTGGAGACCCTGCAGCAGCGCCCGGTGCGCGATGTCGCCGCCGCGGTGCTCAACGCCGCGGACCGCACGCCCGAGGTGTGGCAGGGGGTGGCCTGATGCCGACCCTGACCCGCTCCGCGCCCCGCACCCGGCCCGCCGGCCACACGCACCCGGCCGCGGTGGATGCGTCCGCCGGCCGCGGTCGGCTGCTGGAGCGGCGGCGCGGACCGCAGGGCCGGCGACCGCGCGGCGCGTCGATGCCCAGAGTGCGGCTGATGGTCTTCGGCGTGTGGCTGCTGGTCTTGACCTGGCCACTGGCCGCGGTGCACCTGTTCGCGCCGCACCCCAGCGCGGCGGTCGCACCGGGGCCGGTCGCGGTGTTCCCCCGCGCCATCGACGCCCGCGCGGCGCAGTTCCTGCGGGCCTGGTTCGCGGCCGGTGAAGGCAGCGAAGCCACGCTGGCCGGCTACCTGCCCGCACCGCTGCCGCAACTAACCGGGATACGTGCCGGGTCGCTGTCCCCGGACTGGATCACCAGCTACTCGCTCACCCACACCGGCACCACCCGCGACTACGCGGTGCTGCTGCTGGCCGCGCTCACCGCGCACCCGGCCAAGGGCCCGGCCACCGCGGTGGGGCAGCGCTGCTACCAGGTCGTGCTCACCGCGGTCGGGCGCGGCTACAACCCGACCCAGCCGCCGGCCCAGACCGCTTGCCCGGCCAGCGGCGTGCCGGCCGCGCCGCCGACCAGCCAGTTGGCCACCACCGGCGCGCAGGGATCGGTGCCCGACACCGTGTCGCGCTGGCTGGATGCCTACCTCGTCGGTGCCGGGGACATCACCCGCTACACCAGCCCAGGCATCCGGCTCCCGGCGATCACCCCAGCGCCCGCGACTACGGTCCAGCTCGACGCCCTGGCCCTGGCCACCGGCGACACTCCCGCCGCGGCTGCGCCGGCCGACGGCACCCGCATCCACGTGCTGGCCACGGTGGCCACGACCGATGTCGCCGGCGTCACCGGCCAGCTCACCTACCCGCTCACGCTCACCGCCCGCGCCGGGCGGTGGGAAGTGTCCGCGATCGACCTCACCACCCATCCCGCGCGCTAGCCAGACCAGCGCTGCCAGATCTAGGAGACCCGCCATGTTCAGCTATCTGCACAACCTGTTCACCCTGACCGAGTCCACCGCCAAAGCGGCCCTGTTCGCCGCCTGGCTGGTGATCTTGGTGATCACCGCCGTCGTCACCCGGCTCAGCCTCAAAGCCATCCTCAGCGTCATCGTCGTCGGGATGATCGTGATGGGGGTCGCCAACAACAGCGACCTGATCAAGGGCGGCGGCGACAAGACCGTCAAAGAGATCAAGAACGGCACCACCAACGGGCTGCCCGCCCCGCTGAACGTGCCACACCAGCCGCGGACCGCCGACGTCGGCGCGGCCCGGGCCGGCGTGAGTCTGCGATGAGCGGCCCCGCCGACCCGGTGCCTCCGCGGCGCATCACGCTGCGGATCTACACCTACGCCCACCGGTTGCCGCAGACGATCGGCAAGCTGCCCGGCGG
>QHBY01000442.1:2345-20310 GCA_003244245.1 Pseudonocardiales bacterium | reverse complement strand
CGGCGACGTGCGGCGGCATCGGGATCCTCCCGCCGATCGCTGCCCAGCGCGGTGGTGCAGTGGTGTGCCGCGTCGCGGACAGCGGTGAGCCCGCCGGCCACACCGGCGCCGAGAGTGTCCCATCGCTGCACACCAGCATCGCCGAGCAGCAACGCCAGCCCGTCACCGGCAGCGGCCAGCTCATCGGCGACCTGCTGGTCTATCAGCCGGCCGCACCGGCGGGCCGCGGTCTCGACCATCGATGCGGTGAGCTCCTCGGTGGCCGCGTTGGTGACCCGATCGACCAGATCGTGCGCCTCGTCGATGACCACCACGTCATGGTCGGGCAGGATCTGGTGATCACCCATCGCGTCGATCGCCAGCAGTGCATGGTTGGTGATCACCACCTCAGCACGTCCGGCCTCGGCGCGGGCCTGCTCGGCGAAACAGTCCATGCCGACGGGGCAGCGGGACAGGCCCAGGCACTCCCGGGCGCTGACCGAAACCTGCCGCCAGGCCTGGTCGGTCACACCGGGCACCAGCTCGTCGCGGTCTCCGGTTTTGGTGGTCGAGGACCAATCGTTGAGCCGGACGATCTGGCGGCCCAGCATCGATGTCGGCGACGCCGCAGCGGCGGCCTCGAACAGATCCTCACCGTCGTCGGATGGCCCGGTGTTCAGCCGGTGCAGGCACAGGTAGTTGCGCCGACCCTTGAGAATGGCGAAGGTCGGGGCGCTGCCGAGCAGCGGCGTTAGCGCACCGGCCAGCCGGGGCAGGTCACGGTCGACGAGCTGGCGCTGCAGCGCGATGGTCGCGGTGGAGACCACTACAGTGGTGCCCGCCGCCACGGCGTGCCGGATCGCCGGCACCAGGTAGGCCAGCGACTTGCCGGTACCGGTACCGGCCTGCACCGCGAGGTGCTCGCCGGTGCGGATCGCCCGATCAACAGCCTCGGCCATCAGGGCCTGGCCTGGCCGGTCGTTTCCACCCACCGCGTGCACCGCCGCGCTGAGCAGCGGCCCGACCTCAGGCACTGTGGTAGCGGGGGCGGGCACAGCAGCAGACGCTACCGGTCAGCGTGACCCTGCCAGGTGCAGGCACTGTCGTCGAGCCTCGGCCTGAGGCGCCGGCCTAGGGGACCGTGGCGCGGTGCCGCTGGTAGTGGCGCGCAGCCCGGGCTCGATTGCCGCAGCCGGCCGAGCACCACCGCCTTCGGGGGTGGTCCTTGACGAAGAACAGCACGCATCCTGGCGCCTGGCAGGCCCGGATCTGGTTGCGCAACGGCCCGCCGAGGATCCCGATCGCGTCGCGGGCAATCGCAGCGAGGGCGGTGTCGGCGCCGTTTCCTCGGGTGTGCTCTGACACCGCGTAGGCGCTACCAGCGCAGCGCAGCTGCGGCCACTGCGCAGCCGCCGCGGCGGCTGCGTTGAGCACCTCGACGTGCTTGCCGTCGCCCGAGCGGGCATCCACGCAGGCTTGGCACAGACCGCGGATGGCCTCCCGCAACGCCCGGAATGTCTCCACCTCGGCCGCGTCGACGAGCAGGCCGGGTCCGGGTGCCGGAGAGTGGTCGCGCAACCAGGCCGTGAGGTGATCGGGCGTGTCGATGCCCTCGCGAAACCGGCCGCGCACCGCGTAGCGGGTGTTGGCGAACTCGATCGCCAGCGGCTCACCGAGCAGCGGCGAGCCACCCCCCGGCTGCCCACCGATCTGATCAATGCTCACCTTCTTATGGTAGATCACAGTTGCAACCATGAGACATGCATGGCACGCTCTAACTATAAGAATCGGCTTGAAACGTTAGATACTCCTGGAGAGCTGCCCGGCGTCCTCGTGACCGGTGGATCGTAGAGAGGAGCGAGCAGCTGATGCGGATCACCGAACTGTGGCGCTACCCCGTCAAGTCGATGCGCGGCGAGCAGCTCGACGACGCCGTGCTCACCGATGACGGTGTCACCGGCGACCGCCTCGCTCACGTCTACGGACCTCGTGGCGTGCTCACGGCCCGCACCCGGCCCCGCCTGCTCGGGCTGGCTGGCACGCTGGGTCCCGACGGCGAGCCGCTGGTCAACGGTCGCCCCTGGGACGACCTGGCTACCGCGGCGGCCGTCCGGGAGGCGGCGGGGGTGGGGGCCCGGATGGCCGGCTACGACGGACCCGAGCGCTTCGACGTGCTCCCGTTGCTCGTCGCCACCGACGGTGCCATCGAGCAGCTCGGCGTGGACGGTCGGCGGCTACGGCCCAACATCGTGCTGGGCGGCGTGCCCGGGCTGGCCGAACGCTCCTGGCCCGGTAAGGCGCTGCGGATCGGCGAGACGCTGATCGGCGTGCAGTCGGTCCGCGGTCGCTGCATCGTCACCACTATCGACCCCGACACCGGCGAGCAGGACCTCGACGTTCTGCGCAGAATCCACCGCCAGTTCGACGGAACGATGGCGCTGAACTGCTGGGTCGTCCACGGCGGTCGGATCCGGGTCGGGCAGCGCGCCGATGTCGTCGACCTCGATGTTGATCCCCCTCCGGGTGGAGGATGGATCACCGGGACGCCCTATCGGGCGGTAGCGCCCGATCGAGAGGGTGAGTGCGAAGCTACTCGGGCCAGTCCGAGCGTTCGATGAACCTTTACGGAGTCTCAGAGGAACACAGTCGGCAGGGCAGGCTCGCCGGGGGACAGGCGCAGACCGTCCCAGGGGAGGCTGGTCAGGGCTGCGGTGACGCGTTCGCGTCCATCCTGCAGGGTGGGTGGCGGCCCCACTGGCTGCCCCTCGCGCAGCAACGGCACGAGAAGCACCCGGTCGTGTGCTTGGAGCTGTGGTTGCTTTCCCCGCAGGAAAACCACCTCCTCGACCGCGGTGCCGCTGGGCTTGTACCGGCGCAGCGCGCTCTTGGCTCCGCCCCGGGAGACTTTGGCTGTGCTGCGCTTGGCCACCGGCTGCCCGTCGACCTCGACCAGCTTGTAGACCATCCCCGCGGTCGGCAGGCCCGAGCCGGTCACAACCGACGTGCCCACCCCGTAGGAATCCACCGGTTCGGCGCGCAGCGCCGCGATCGAGTACTCGTCCAGATCGCCGGAAACGACGATCTGCACATCCGGCGCGCCCAGCCGGTCGAGTTGCTCGCGGGCCTGCCGGGCCAGCTCCCCGAGATCCCCCGAGTCGATCCGGATCGCCTGTAGCCCCGGACCGGCGACCTCGATCGCGGTAACGATGCCGTCGCTGATGTCGTAGGTGTCGACCAGCAAGGTGGTGTCCGCGCCCAGCGCCGCGACCTGCGCGATGAATGCGTCCGCCTCGCTGTCGTGCAGCAGGCTGAAGGCGTGCGCCGCGGTACCGGTGGTGGGGATGCCGTAGCGCTGCCCCGCGGCCAGGTTGGACGTCGCGCTGAAACCTCCCAGGTAGGCCGCGCGGGCGGCGGCCACCGCAGCCTCCTCGTGGGTGCGCCGGCTACCCATCTCCACCAATGGGCGCTGCCCCGCGGCGCTGGCCATCCTGGCCGCCGCGGAGGCCACCGCGCTGTCGTGATTGAGCACCGAGAGCACCAGCGTCTCCAGCATCACCGCCTCGGCGAAGCTGCCGGTCACCGTCAGCACGGGGGAACCGGGGAAATACAGCTCGCCCTCCGGGTAGCCGTCGATGTCGCCGCGGAACCGGTAGCCGGCCAGCCAGTCCAGGGTGCGGGCATCGAGCATCCGATGCAGGAACGCCAGTTGCTCGTCGCCGAACTGGAACCGAGCCACCGCATCAAGAAGCCGGGGGATGCCGGCGACGATCCCGTATCGGCGGCCGCGCAGTCCCCGGGTGAAGACCTCGAACGTGCAGCGCCGCGACGCTGAACCGTCGGCCAGCGCACTGGCGAGCATCGTCAACTCGTACTGGTCAGTGAGCAGGGCGGTGCTGTTTGGAGTACACAGGGGCATCTCGTGAGCTTATGGCCGGCCTTGGTGGGAACATTGATGCTATGACCACACCCGTCGAACTGGAACAGACCCAGGTCGACCCAGCGGTGAACGAGGTCGAGTCGCAGGACCTGCCTTGGCTGTCGATCGTCTGGAACGACCCGGTGAACCTGATGTCTTATGTCACCTACGTGTTCCAGAAGCTCTTCGGATACAGCCGCGACGAAGCCACCAAGTTGATGCTCGACGTGCACCACAAGGGCCGCGCTGTGGTGACCCACGGCTCTCGGGACAAAGTGGAGATCGACGTCGCGAAGCTGCACGGCGCCGGGCTCTGGGCGACCATGCAGCGAGACGCGTGAACGGCTGGCGGCGTCGCGGCGGGTTGCTGGTGGCGCAGCTGTCGGAGCGGGAGTCCGGGCTCCTGCGCGGGATGGTCGGCCAGGTCCGCGACATGCTCGGGGAGCGGGTCGCGGCGATCCCGCACGACGAGCTCGCCGAACTCACCGGCATCACCGCCGGCCCGACGACCCCGCCCGACGACCGGGTGCTGGCCCGGCTGCTACCCGATTTCCACCGCGAGGATGCCACGCTGTCCGGCGGGCTGCGCGCGCTGCACGAACCCGAGTTGCTGGCCGTCAAGGACGGCGTGGCCGCCGTCGTACTGGACACCTGCCCGGCGCGGGGCGGCCGAGTGCGCCTGACCGACGAACAGGCGCAGGCGTGGCTGTCCGCGCTCAACGACGTCCGGTTGGCCCTGGGCACCGTGCTGGAGGTCACCGAGGACATGCCCGACGAGCTTCCCGCCGACGACCCCCGCGCGCCGCACCTGGTGGTGTACCACTGGCTGACCTGGGTGCAGGAATCCCTCATCCAAGCGCTGGCTGCCACGTAGGATGAGGGCGTGCTGACGATCCGGCGCGACCTCGTCGACGCGATGGTCGGGCACGCCCGGCGGGACCACCCGGACGAGGCATGCGGTGTGGTGGCCGGACCGGTCGGCTCTGACCGTCCGGAACGGCTCATCGAGATGGTCAATGCCGAACGTTCGCCGACCTTCTACCGGTTCGACGCGGCCGAGCAGCTGCGGGTGTGGCGCGCGATGGATGCCGCGGACGAGGAACCGGTGGTGATCTACCACTCGCACACCGCCACCGAGGCCTACCCGTCGCGTACCGATATCTCCTACGCGTCGCAGCCCGACGCTCACTACGTGCTGGTCTCTACCCGTGATCCCGACACTCACGAGCTGCGGTCCTACCGCATCGTCGACGGGGAGGTCACCGAGGAGCCGGTCGAGGTTGTCGGGTCGTACATGTTCTCCCATACCGGTGCCGACGACGTACCCGACGCGTCCTGATCCGTGCAGCCCCTCGGAATGCGCGGGGTTCGTTGCGCGTACTGGTACTGGTGAGCAGACCGCACCCAGAGGAGAATCCGACCATGGCCGTCACCGTGTCCGTTCCCACCATCCTGCGCACTCACACCGGAGGCGAGAAGTCAGTCGACGCGTCCGGCTCCACGGTCGCTGAAGTGATCGAGGACCTGGATACCCGGCACTCGGGGATCAAGGGCCGGCTGGTGAAGGACGGATCCCTGCACCGTTTCATCAACGTCTACGTCAACGATGAGGACGTGCGCTTCGCCGGCGGTCTGGAGGCTGCGGTGCACGACGGTGACAACGTGACGATCCTGCCAGCCGTGGCTGGCGGTTGAGCCGGCTCGTGAGTGGGAAACAGTGTTATAGCACCCATCTCATGCAACGACACTGTGCCGCTCACGAGCGCGACCGGAGGAAGCGCCATGGCTCGATATGACTCGCTGCTCGACGCGGTGGGTGACACCCCGCTCGTGGGGCTGCCCCACCTCTCACCCTCACCCGACGTGCGACTGTGGGCCAAGCTTGAGGACCGCAACCCCACCGGCTCGGTGAAGGACCGCCCGGCGTTAGCGATGGTCGAGGACGCCGAGCGCTCCGGCCGGCTCACCAAGGGCTGCACCATCCTCGAGCCGACCTCGGGCAACACCGGGATCTCGCTCGCGATGGCGGCGAAACTCAAGGGCTACCGGCTGGTCTGCGTGATGCCGGAGAACACCTCGATCGAGCGGCGGCAGCTCCTCGAGGCCTACGGTGCTGAGATCATCTTCTCGCCGGCGGCGGGCGGGTCCAACCAGGCGGTGGCGCGGGCTAAAGAGGTGGCTGCGGCGCACCCCGACTGGGTGATGCTCTACCAGTACGGCAACCCGGCCAACCCTGCGTCGCATTACCGCACCACCGGCCCGGAGATCCTGCGCGACCTACCCACAGTGACTCATTTCGTCGCGGGACTCGGCACCACCGGCACGCTTGTCGGGGTGGGCCGCTACCTGCGGGAACACAAGCCCGACGTGCAGATCATCGCCGCGGAACCCCGATACGGGGAGCTGGTCTACGGCCTGCGCAATCTCGACGAGGGGTTCGTGCCCGAGCTCTACGACCCGGAGGTGCTCACCGGCCGGTTCTCCGTCGGCTCGTTCGACGCCTTGCGCCGCACCCGGGAGCTGCTGGAACTCGAGGGCATCTTCGCCGGCATCTCCACTGGCGGGATCCTGCACGCCGCGCTCGCCGTCGCCGAGAAGGCTGCCGGCACCGGTGAGCCGGCCGACATCGTCATCGTGGTCTGCGACGCCGGATGGAAGTACCTGTCCACCGGCGCCTACAGCGGTGACCTAGCGGAGGCCGCCGCCCGCCTGGACGGGCAGCTTTGGGCCTAGGGCTGCCCACAGGCACAGGCCCCTCTCAGGAAGCGGGGGTAGGGTCGGTGGCCGTGCCGGGTGTGCGCTCCGCAGGTCAGGCCCGTCCGCGGGTGCTGCCAGCCCGGCCGGGGCAGGCCGCGATGATCATCGCGGCGTTCACCGGCGTGCTGTACCTCACCGAGGCGGCGAACATCCTGCTCGGCGGCGCCTTGGAAGTGGATGGCGGGATCCGGCCGCGCCACCTCGACGGGCTGGACGGGATCCTGTGGGCCCCGCTGCTGCACCACAGCCTGCAGCACCTGGCAGCCAACACGGTTCCGGTGCTGGTCCTCGGGTTCCTCGCGCTGGCCGGTGGCGTCGGCCAATTCGTGATGGTGACCGCCACCATCTGGCTGGTCGGCGGCGTCGGGACGTGGCTGACCGGAAACCCCGGCGTGCACATCGGTGCCTCGATCCTGATCTTCGGCTGGCTGGTGTTCCTGCTCACCCGAGGTTTCTTCGCCCGCAGCCCGGCGCACATTGCGCTGGCGGTGGCACTGTTTGTGGTCTGGGGCGGTGTGCTGTGGGGTGTGCTGCCGGGCGCTGCCGGGGTCTCCTGGCAAGGGCACCTGTTCGGAGCGCTCGGCGGACTGATCGGCGCCCAACTGGTGGCCCACGCTGATCGGCCCGGTACAGCTGGTCGAACCCGGGTCAACAGCTCGTGACCGGTCCGGACGCCCCCATCGGAGTCTTCGACTCCGGCGTCGGCGGCCTCACCGTCGCGCGTGCCATCGCCGATCAGCTACCGCACGAGCGGATGCACTACGTCGGCGATACCGCGCACGGTCCCTACGGCCCGCTGCCCATCGCGCAGATCCGCGCCCACGCACTGACGGTGGCCGACGACCTGGTGGGAAGTGGGGTGAAGCTGCTCGTCATCGCCTGCAATACGGCGTCGGCGGCCTGCCTGGCCGATGCCCGGGAGCGCTACAGCATCCCGGTGGTGGAGGTGGTACGCCCGGCGGTGCGGCGCGCGGTCGCCGCCACCCGTTCCGGTCGGGTCGGGGTGATCGGGACGCAAGCCACGATCCGGTCCCGGGCCTACGATGACGCCTTCGCCGCGGCTCCGCACGTGGAGGTGACCGGGGTGGCCTGCCCGCGGTTCGTGGACTTCGTCGAGCGTGGGATGACCTCGGGACGCCAGATGCTCGGGTTGGCGCAGTCGTATCTCGAGCCACTGCAGCGAGCCGGGGTGGACACCCTCGTGCTGGCCTGCACGCATTACCCCCTACTGACCGGGGTCCTGCAAATCGTCATGGGGGACGGGGTGACCTTGGTGTCCAGTGCGGAGGAGACCGCCAAAGATGTGCTGAGGGTGCTCAGCGAGGCCGAGCTGCTGCGCGCCGAGGCGCAGGAGCCTGAGCACGTGTTCACCGCCACCGGGGATCCGGTGTCCTTCGCCCGGCTGGCCCGCCGCTTCCTGGGTCCCATGTTGGAGGCGACAGCGGCCGCCGCGAGCTGATGAAGCGACTGAGATGCTAGGGCGATGCTGCTAACCGTACTGGGCTGCTCCGGCAGCGTCCCCGGCCCGGAGTCGCCCGCGTCCGGGTATCTGGTTCGAGCCGGGAATACCAGCGTGGTGCTCGATCTGGGCAACGGAACGTTCGGCACGCTGCAGCGCTACCTCGACCCGTTCGCCCTCGACGGGCTCATCCTGTCCCACCTGCACCCGGATCACTGTGCAGACATCTCAGCGCTGACCGTGTACCGCCGATACCACTCGCACCCACCGCCGTGTGGCTTGCTGCCGGTGTACGGGCCGCCGGACGCCGCCGACCGTCTGATCGCTGCCTACGCACCCAACGCCGACGAGCGTGACCGGACCGACCTGTCCGACCTGTACGCCTTCCAGTCCTACGGCGGCGGGACGGCCAGGATCGGCCCGCTCGGCGTGCGCGCAGCACGCGTCGAACACCCTTGCGACGCTTACGCCGTGCGGGTCAGCCACGCGGGGCGTGCGCTGGTCTACTCCGGTGACACCGGCCCGTGCCCGCAGCTCGTCGAGCTGGCCACCGGCGCGGACGTCCTGCTCGCCGAGGCGTCCTGGCCGGAACGGCCGAACAACCCTCCCGGGATCCACCTATCCGGCAAGGATGCCGGGGAGGCTGCCGCGGCGGCGGGCGTCGGCCGGCTGCTGATCACCCACGTTCCGCCGTGGACCGATGCCGAGCAGGTGCTCAGCGAGGCCAAGGCCGCCTTCGACGGACCCACCGAGTTGGTCCACCCTGGCGCTCACTACGACATTTGACGGCTCAGCCGTCGTGAAATCTGATGGCGCAACGGCGTGGGTAGGCTGGCGCGGTGACTCGAGCGGACGGTAGAACGGACGAGGCGCTCCGGGAGGTGCGCATCACCCGCGGCTACCAGCAATGGCCCGCGGGGTCGGTGCTCATCGAGTGCGGCTGCACCCGGGTGCTCTGCGCGGCCAGCGTGGTCGAGGGAGTACCGCGCTGGCGCAAGGGTTCCGGGCAGGGCTGGCTCACCGCGGAGTACGCGATGCTGCCGTCCTCGACACACACCCGCAGCGACCGTGAGTCGGTCAAGGGCCGTCTCGGGGGGCGGACCCATGAGATCAGCCGGATGATCGGTCGCGCCCTGCGAGCGTGCATCGACCTCACGGCGCTCGGGGAGAACACCATCTCCCTGGACTGCGACGTCATCCAGGCCGACGGCGGCACCCGCACCGCGGCGATCACCGGTAGCTACGTGGCGCTCGCCGACGCGGTGACCTGGTTGCGGGCGGCCGGTCGGCTGCGCCGCCCGGAACCGCTGTCCTGCTCGATCGCCGCGGTGAGCGTCGGTGTAGTCGACGGCGGGGTCCGGTTGGACCTGCCCTATGAGGAGGACTGCCGCGCCGAGGTCGACATGAATGTGGTGGCAACCGATACCGGCACGCTGGTGGAGTTGCAGGGCACCGGGGAGGGTGCCACCTTCTCCCGGTCCACTCTGGACCAGATGTTGGACGTGGCGCTGAAGGGGTGCCAGGAGCTGACCGCGCTCCAAGCGACCGCGCTGGCCCAGCCCTATCCTGGTGCACTGCCTCGCTCGTGAGCTCAGTTCGGGTGCTGCTGGCGACGCGCAACGCCAAGAAGTTGGTCGAGCTGCGGCGGATCCTGACCTCGTCGGATATCAGCGGCGTGCGGGTACTGGGCCTCGACGACGTGCCGCCGTTGCCGGAGGTCCCGGAGACCGCTGCCACCTTCGAAGGCAACGCGCTGGCCAAGGCTCACGATGCGGCGGTAGCTACTGGACTGGCCACGGTCGCCGACGACTCGGGGCTGGAGGTCGATGCGCTCAATGGCATGCCCGGGGTGCTCTCGGCCAGGTGGGCCGGCCGCCACGGCGACGATGCCGCAAACCTGCAACTGGTGCTCGATCAGCTGGCGGAAGTGCCGGAAGATCGTCGTGGTGCGGCGTTCGTCTGTGTGGCGGCGCTGGTCGTGCCGCGCGGGGTCGAGATTCCAGCAACCCAGACTGTGGTCCGCGGGCACTGGCGCGGCACCCTGATCCGGGCAGCTCGTGGCAGCAACGGCTTCGGCTACGACCCGATCTTCGTGCCAGATGGCGATCGCCGCACCTCCGCCGAACTGGAGCCGGCCGAGAAGGATGCCGTGTCGCATCGTGGCCGGGCGCTGCGTGCCCTGCTGCCCGTGCTTCGCGAAGTGTTCTCCACACGGTCGTGACCTCAGCTCACGACCTGCACGACCTGACCCACCGACAGCTTGCTGAAGAATGTGGTCGCAGCGGTGCGGCTTAGATGGATGCACCCGGCTGATGCTTTGCTGAGGCTGCCCTCATGAAACGCGATGCCGGTGTTGGTAAAGAACACGGAGTAGGGCATAGGAGCGTTGTGGAATTCCGAACTACGGTGGTTCTTGTCCTTCCACAACACGTGAAAAACTCCGGGTGGGGTGCGCTGACCCGGCTTTCCGGAGGTGATCGGGGTCGGTCCGTAGGTGACCTGACCACCGCTCATCAGCCAGGCTTGATGGCTGCTGAGACTGATACAGGCCGCTGCGGACGTCCCGCACGGCGCGGTGGCCGACTGGGCGGCGGACGCCACCGCGGGAATGGTCACCGCGCATCCGACGGCAATCGCGAGCGATATCATGGCATGGCGAAAGAAACGCATCACAGAGACCCCCTCGGTAACTGGGCATAAGCCTACAGCCCCGCAGCAGTCCTGCCGTAGTGCGTTATTCACCAATTACGCGCGACCCGGCCGGCCCCGGGCGGGGGGAGGGTGCCCGGTTCCGGCCGGGTCCGACGCGTCCGCCCGGGGGATTCACCCGCGAGCGGTGCCTCTCGGGTGAATCCCCCGGAAGAACGCCTGTAAGACGCGGCTACGGCCGATCGGTTGCCTAGCGCAGAAGGCCAGTTCGTGATCCGATTCAGGGGTGAACAGTGATGTGTCCCACACCAGCCCACACCCTGAAGCGCGCCAGGGTGCCACCAACCTGCCGTGGTTTGACGACCTGCCGATCGACATGGACGCCGTCACACTGGGCCAGGGCATCGAGTTGCACGCGCAATGTCAGCCGCTGGCGCCACTGCTGGGAGTGTGGCGTGGTGAGGGCCTGGCGCAGTACCCGTCTCTGCTGGGCCAGTTCCGCTACGGCCAGCAGATCACCTTTGCCCATGACGGCAGACCGTTTCTGGTCTATGAGGCGCGAGCGTGGCTGCTGAACTCGTCCGGTGAGGTGCTGCGCCCGGCGGCCCGTGAAGTCGGGTGGTGGCGGGTGGACGAGGAGGAGACCATCGAGGTGGTGCTCGCGCACATGTTCGGCATCTGCGAGATTTACTACGGTGGTCGAACCGGCGAGACGACGTGGGAGCTCGAAGCCGACGCCATCGCCCGGACCGACACGGCCCGCGAGACGACTGCGGCGGCCCGGCTGTACGGCATCTTGGAAAATGGTGACCTCGTCTACGCGGAGGAGCGCGCGCTACGCGGCTTGCCCCTGCAGCCGCACCTCTCAGCTCAACTGGCACGCATCGCCGGTTGATCCGGTCGGACCGAGTCTGGGCTCGTGACGCCGGGACTCGTGCGAGACTCTGCGTCATGACCATCGCGGTGCCAGAGGCCCTGGCCGCCGAGATCGTCGCGGTGCTCCGCGGCGCCGGGGCCCGATTCGGGCTCCTGCACGGCAGCCGGGCGGCCGGTTCGCCCCGAGCGGATTCTGACGTCGACGTCGCGGCGTGGTGGCCGGCCCACCCGCCGCCGGCCTTTGAGGTGCTGGTCCCGCCGGGGGTCGATCTCGTGGTGCTCAACGGCTCGCCCCTTGAGCTGGCTGGACGGATCGCGTTGCACGGTCGCGTCCTGTTCGACGACGATCCGCCGGCGAGAATCCGCTGGACCGCTACTACACGCAAGATCTACGCCGACGAGGGGCCGCGGCTGCGGCGCAGCCACCACGAGTTCGCTGAGGCCGTCCGACGTGGTCGATGAGGTCCGGGTCCTCCGGCTGCTTCGGTCGATCAGCGACGACCTCGCTGTGCTGCGCGCCGAGGCGTCAGCCGATCCCGCGCGGCGCGGCGATCCGCTGTGGTTGCGCGGCGTCAAGTACACATTCGTGACTGCGATCGAGGCGGCCGTCGACGTCGCGCAGCACGTATGCGCGTCGGAGGGTTGGGGTCCGCCGCGGGACAACGGCGACGCGATCCGGCTGCTGGGCGTCCACGGAGTACTGTCCGCCGATCTCGCGGACCGCCTGCGCCGCGCGGTGGGTTTCCGAAACGTGCTCGTACACGACTACGTCGAGGTTGACGACGGCATCGTGCTCGACCGGCTCGGGAACCTCGCGGACCTGGACGACTTCGTCGCCGCTGTCGCGGCATGGGTTGTGCCCGCGGGTTCCTGAGCCAGCGCCAGACCGTTCAGCGGGCTCAGCGGGGTGTCCACGTGCCGAGTCGGCCCCGCTGAGCCCGCTCAACGCAGCGGAGTGGCGAGATGGCCCGCGCCAGTGCGACCTATCCTGTAGGGGTCCCGCGATCGCAGGGAGGGCCGGTGAGCGAAGTCTGGTTGGGCGATATCCGCCTGCGCAACCGGCTGGTCACCTCGTCCAGCCTGCTCGGTTATGGCGTCCCCGATCCGGGTCTGGTGCCGTACGGGATGAGCCCGATCTCCCGGTTCGTGCCGCTGGAGCGTTTCGGCGCGGTCACCACCAGGACCCTGACTGTGCAGCCCCGCGACGGGCACTTCACCAACCGGACCGATTGGCCGATGCACGCGCTGCCCGGCCTGTTGCGCCGCTACGCCACGGTGTTGCGCGGCGTCGACGGCGGCTGGATCAACGCGTTCGGTTGGTGCAATGTCGGAATTGAGGCATACCTGCGCGACTACTACCCGCGCACCCGCGGCCAGAACACCATCATCTCGGTGGGTGGGTTCGCCGCCGAGGATTTCGTCACCCTGGTCGACGCGGTGAACGCGGCAGTGCCCCCAGGCGACATCGCGGCCGTGGAGTTCAACGTCTCGTGCCCGAATGTCGGCCATGATTTCGAGCCGATCCTCGACGGAGTGCTCGCCGACGCGGTGCCCGCTAGCAGGCATCCGGTGATCCTCAAACTGTCACCGGACCGCGACTATGTCGGGCACGCCCGCCGCGCCGTCGCCGCCGGAGTCTCGGCGCTCACCGCGATCAACACGGTGCGGGCGCTGCGGCTGGACCCACGCACAGGTCAGCCGTGGCTGGCCAACCGCTACGGCGGTCTGTCCGGCCGGGCGGTGAAGCCGATCGGGCTGCGGGTGGTAGCCGAGCTACGCGACGCGGGGATCACCCTGCCGGTGATCGCAACCGGTGGGATCCGCACCTTCGACGACTGCCGGGAGTATTTCTGGGCCGGCGCGGACGCCGTCAGCTTGGGCAGCGCCAGCTGGTTGGCGTCCTATCCCGGCTACGCGCTGGCGCCGCTGTGGGGCTGGCGGATTCGCTCGATCCTCAGAAGGATCGAGCTCGTGAGTGGCAAGCAATGCTACAGCACCCAATCGCACCCACGAGGCAGCCGCTAGGCTGCCAGGCTGATGGCTGATCCAGCTACCTACCGTCCGGCGCCGGGGACGATCCCTGACGGGCCGGGGGTGTACCGGTTCCGCGACGAGCACCGTCGGGTGATCTACGTCGGCAAGGCGAAGAGCCTGCGCAGTCGGCTGAACTCCTACTTCGCCGACCTGTCCGGTCTGCACCCGAGGACCCGGCAGATGGTCACCTCGGCGGCCTCGGTGGAGTGGACGATGGTCAGCACCGAGGTCGAGGCGCTGCAGCTGGAATATAACTGGATCAAGGAGTTCGATCCCCGATTCAACGTCCGGTATCGCGATGACAAGTCTTATCCGGTACTGGCCGTGACGCTCAACGAGGAGTATCCCCGCCTGCAGGTTTACCGCGGGGCCCGCAGGCGTGGGGTCCGGTACTTCGGGCCGTACGCGCACGCCTGGGCGATCCGGGAGACGCTCGACCTGCTCACCAGGGTCTTCCCGGCCCGGGTGTGCTCTGCTGGCGTATTTAAGCGGCACGGCCAGATCGGCCGACCCTGCTTGTTGGGCTATATCGATAAATGCTCGGCGCCTTGTGTGGGCAACGTCACCGCCGACGAACATCGCGCCATAGTCGACGATTTCTGCGATTTCTTGTCCGGCCGGACGGACAAGATGATCCGCCGGTTGGAGCGGGAAATGGAAGCGGCCGCAGTCGAGTTGGAGTTCGAGCGTGCCGCGCGGCTGCGCGACCACCTGGGGGCGTTGCGCCGGGCGATGGAGAAACAGGCGGTGGTGCTCGGTGACGGCACTGACGCGGACGTTATCGCCTTCGCCTGTGATGAGCTTGAGGCGGCGGTGCAGGTGTTCCACGTTCGGGGCGGACGGGTCCGCGGCCAGCGCGGCTGGGTGATCGAGCGGATCGAGCAGGTAGACCTGGTCAGCCAGTTCCTGACCCAGTTCTATGGCGAGCAGGCCGAGTTGGGCGGTGCTGAGGATGTCGCTGCCGACGCCCCGGTGCCGCGTGAGGTGCTGGTGCCCGAACTGCCCGAGGACGCCGACATCCTGACAGAATGGCTTTCCGGGCTGCGTGGTGCCCGGGTGGCGCTGCGAGTACCGCAGCGAGGGGACAAGCGCTCGCTGGCCGACACCGTGGCGCGCAATGCCGCGGAGGCCTTCGCGCAACACAAGCTTCGCAGGGCCGGCGACCTGACCGCCCGCGCCGCGGCCCTGCAGGAGATCCAGGAACAGCTGGGCCTGGACACCGCCCCGCTGCGCATCGAATGCGTCGACGTCAGTCACGTCCAGGGCAACGATGTGGTGGCTTCGCTGGTCGTCTTCGAAGACGGGCTACCGCGCAAGTCCGACTACCGGCGCTTCGCGATCCGGGACGCGGCCGGTGACGGGCGCTCGGACGACGTAGCGAGCATCGCCGAGGTGGTCCGCCGGCGCTTCGCCCGCTATCTGCGGGACAACGAGCACGAGCAGCCGGGCTTGGACCCCGACACCGGACGACCCCGCAAGTTCGCCTACCCGCCCAACCTGCTGGTTGTCGACGGCGGCCCGGCCCAGGTGGCCGCGGCGGCCGAGGCACTGTTCGAGCTCGGCGTGACCGATGTGGCGATCGCCGGACTGGCCAAGCGGCTGGAGGAGGTCTGGTTGCCCGGCGAGGCGGATCCGGTGATCCTGCCACGCACCAGCGAGGGGCTCTACCTGCTGCAGCGGGTGCGGGACGAGGCGCACCGGTTTGCGATCAGTTACCACCGGCAGAAGCGGTCGGCGCGGATGACGGCATCTGCGTTGGACGATGTGGCTGGGCTCGGGCAGACTCGGCGCACCGCGTTGCTCAAGCATTTCGGCTCGGTACGCCGCATCCGGCAGGCCAGCGTGCCCGAGCTCATCGAGGTACCCGGGGTCGGTCCGAGCACTGCGCAGGCGGTGCTTGCCGCGCTGGGATCCGAAGAGAACATCGGTCCCGAACAGAACCCCAAAGACAATATCGGCGCCGAAGCGAACAACGGAGCGGTGTCGTGACCGAGGTGCAGGGCGGTATCGAGGTCGCCGTGGTGTCCGGGCTCTCCGGCGCAGGTCGCAGCACGGCCGCGAAGGTGCTGGAAGACCTGGGCTGGTTCGTCGTCGACAACCTGCCGCCCGAACTGATCGCCACCATGGTTGAGCTCGGGGCTCGTTCGCAGGGCGTGGTCACCCGAATCGCGGTGGTCATCGACGTGCGCAGCCGGGCGTTCACCAGTGACCTCGCAGCGGTGATCAAAGATTTGGACGCCCGCGGTTATCGACCCAGGGTGCTGTACCTGGAAGCCACCGACGCGGTGCTGATCCGTCGCTTCGAGCAGGTTCGGCGCAGCCACCCGCTGCAGGGCGACGGCCGGTTGGCCGACGGGATCGCAGCGGAGCGGGCGCTGCTCGTCCCGCTGCGCGACGACGCCGACCTCGTGCTGGACACCACCGGCCTGTCCGTACACCAGCTCCGCGCCAAGATCGAGCACGCGTTCGGTGACGAATCCAGCACCCACACCCGGATCACCATCCTGTCCTTCGGATACAAATACGGGCTGCCGATGGACTCCGACCTCGTGATCGACGTGCGGTTTCTGCCCAACCCGTTCTGGATCCCGGAACTGCGCGAGTTCACCGGTCTGGACGCTGATGTCCGCAACTACGTGCTGTCCCAGGAAGGCGCCGAGGAATTCTTGGACCGCTACCTCGAGCTGCTGCGATTGATCAGCGGCGGTTACCGGCGAGAGGGCAAGCGCTACCTCACCCTCGCAGTGGGGTGCACCGGTGGTAAACACCGCAGCGTGGTCGTCTCCGAGGCACTGGCCAGCAGGCTCAACCGCAACGGCGGGGCCGACAGGATCACCGTCAAGGTCGTGCACCGAGACGTGGGACGCGAGTGACCCCCTCTGTCAAGGCGGTCGCGCTGGGCGGCGGCCACGGACTGTACGCCACGCTGCTGGCGTTGCGAGCCATCACCGACGACGTCACCGCGGTGGTCACGGTGGCTGATGACGGCGGCTCATCCGGGCGCCTGCGCCGAGAGCTGGGGGTGCTCGCGCCGGGCGACCTGCGGATGGCGCTGGCCGCGCTCGCGGCCGACGACGGGGCGGCGGGGCGCTGGAGGGAGGTGTTCCAGCATCGTTTCGGGGGCACCGGAGCGCTGGCCGGACACGCCGTGGGTAACCTGGTGATGGCCGGGCTGCTGGAGGTGCTCGGCGATCCGGTGGCGATGTTGGACGAGGTGTGTGCGCTGCTCAGAGTGACCGGCCGGGTGCTGCCGATGACTGTCGAACCTCTCGATATCGAGGCCGATGTGGCCGGTCTGGACGGTGATCGCGATCACCCAGACAGGCTCAGCCGGATCCGGGGCCAGGTAGCCGTGGCCACCACGCCGGGTCGGGTGCACCGGGTGTGGCTTCGGCCCGAACGGCCGCAGGCCTGCGCTGAGGCGGTCCGCGCGGTCGGTGAAGCTGATCTCGTGGTCCTCGGACCGGGCTCGTGGTTCACCAGTGTGCTACCGCACCTGCTGGTTCCCGGCCTGGCCAGCGCGCTGGTGAGGACACCGGCGCGCCGGGTACTGGTACTCAACCTGGCCCCTCAGCCGGGCGAGACCGCCGGGTTCTCCCCCGAGCAGCACTTGACCGTGCTGTGCGATCATGCACCTCCCGGATTCACCGTGCACGCGGTCCTAGCTGATGTCGACGCTGTTGCGGCGCCCGCCCGGTTGCACCGGTGTGCAGCGGCGCTGGGTGGGCACGCGTACCTTGACCGGATCGCCGACGACGGATCCACCGATCGTCACGATCCGGTAGCACTGGCCGCAGCGCTGCGGCGGATACTGATGGACGGGCAACGGGAGGAGAAGCGCCAGTGGCCATGACCTCCGCCGTCAAGGACGAGCTGAGCCGGCTGCGGGTGACCAAGACGTGCTGCCGGCGAGCCGAGGTTTCCTCGCTGCTGCGCTTCGCCGGGGGACTGCACATCATCGCGGGCCGCGTCGTCGTGGAGGCCGAGCTGGACACCGGCTCGACCGCCCGCCGGCTACGCCGCGAGGTGCACGAGCTGTACGGGCACAACTCCGATGTGCACCTGATCACGGCCGGTGGCCTGCGCAAAGGAACCTGTTACGTGGTGCGGGTGGTCCGCGACGGGGAAGGGCTGGCTCGGCAGACCGGGTTGCTGGATGTGCGCGGGCGCCCGGTGCGCGGATTGCCTCCGCAGGTGGTCTCCGGCGGTCTCTGCGATGCCGAGGCGTCGTGGCGCGGCGCGTTCCTCGCGCACGGGTCGCTCACCGAGCCCGGCCGCTCGGCCGCGCTGGAGGT
>QHBY01000442.1:0-2310 GCA_003244245.1 Pseudonocardiales bacterium | reverse complement strand
CTCGGTATCGCGGCCAAGGCACGGGAGGTCCGGGGCGCTGATCGGGTGGTGATCCGCGACGGCGACGCCATCGGGGCGCTACTTACCCGGCTCGGTGCGCACGACTCGGTACTGGCCTGGGAAGAACGCCGGGTGCGCCGCGAGGTTCGCGCCACCGCCAACCGGCTGGCCAACTTCGACGACGCCAACCTGCGCCGATCCGCGCGCGCGGCGGTGGCCTCGGCCGCGCGAGTCGCCCGGGCCCTGGAGTTGCTCGGCGCGGACATCCCGGGACATCTGACCACGGCGGGTCGGCTGCGCCTGGAACACCGGCAGGCCTCACTGGAGGAGCTGGGCCAGCTCGCGGATCCGCCGCTGACCAAGGATGCGGTGGCGGGCCGGATCCGCCGGCTGCTCGCGATGGCGGACCGCAGGGCTGAGGAGCTCGGGGTGCCGGACACCGAATCCGCGGTGACACCGGACATGCTGGACGCCTGACCCCGGGAACACCCCTAAGGCTCCCCCTACCGGGGGCACTGCGGGCTGCGCGTCGGCCGATAGGGTGGTAGCGAGTCGTGCCGGCGTGGCGCTGGTCTGTGTGCAGAGGAAGGCAATGACGTGACCGTTCGAGTAGGGATCAACGGATTCGGCCGCATTGGGCGGAACTTCTGGCGTGCCGTGCAGTCCGGTGGCCATGACATCGAGGTGGTGGCGTTCAACGACCTCGGCGATATCGCGACCATGGCGCATCTGCTGAAGTACGACAGTGTGCTCGGCCGGTTGAAGGAAGACGTGCACGTCACCGACGACGGCATCGCGGTGGGTGGCAAGACCATCAAGGCGCTCGCCGAGCGGGATCCGGGCGCGCTGCCCTGGGGCGACTTGGGCGTCGACGTGGTGCTGGAGTCCACCGGCTTCTTCACCACGGCGAAGGACGCCCGGAAGCACGTCGACGAGGGAGGCGCGAAGAAGGTAATCATCTCCGCGCCGGCCAAGGGCGAGGACCTCACCGTGGTGCTCGGGGTCAACGACTCCAGGCTGGACGGTTCCCAGACGGTGATCTCCTGCGCCTCGTGCACCACCAACTGCCTGGGCCCGATGGCCAAGGTGCTGCATGACGCGCTGGTCATCGAGCAGGGCCTGATGACCACCATCCACGCCTACACCCAGGATCAGAACCTCCAAGACGCCCCGCACAAGGACCTGCGCCGGGCCCGAGCCGCCGCGATCAACGTCGTGCCGACCTCCACCGGGGCTGCGAAAGCCATCGGGCTGGTGCTGCCTGAGCTCAACGGAAAGCTTGACGGCTACGCGCTGCGGGTGCCGATCCCCACTGGATCGATCACCGATCTGACCGCCTCGGTCTCCCGGGATACCAGCGTCGAGGAGGTCAACGAGGCCTTCCGGACCGCCGCCGACGGCCCGCTGAAGGGCATCTTGCGCTACAGCGACGCGCCGATCGTGTCCTCGGACATCATCACCGACCCCGCGTCGTGCATCTTCGACTCGCCGCTGACCAAGGTGATCGGCAACCAGGTCAAGATCGTTGGTTGGTACGACAACGAATGGGGCTACTCCAACCGGCTGGCTGATCTGACGGTTCTGGTCGGATCACAGCTGTGAGAACGCAGCTATGAGGACGCTGGACGACCTGCTCGCCACTGGCGTGTCGGGCCGGACCGTGCTGGTTCGAAGCGACCTCAACGTGCCGCTGGACGATGCGCGGATCACCGACGACGGACGGATCCGCGCCTCCCTGCCGACCCTGCAGGCGCTGGCGGGGGCGGGCGCGCGGGTGGTGGTGACCGCCCACCTGGGGCGCCCGAAAGGAGCGCCTGATCCGGCGTACTCGTTGGCGCCGGTCGCGGTTCGGCTCGGTGAGCTGCTGGGCACCCCGGTGGCGGCGGCGACTGACGTCGTCGGTGACTCGGCTCGCGCCGCGGTGGCCGGCCTGTCCGACGGAGCGGTCGCGCTGCTGGAGAACGTCCGCTTCGATCCGCGGGAGACGTCCAAGGAAGCCACCGAGCGCGGCGCGCTGGCCGACGAGCTCGCCGCCCTGGTGGGGCCCGGCGGCGCGTTCGTCTCCGACGGGTTCGGCGTGGTGCATCGCGTGCAGGCCTCGGTCGTCGACATCGCCGAGCGGCTGCCCGGCTATGCCGGCACCTTGGTGCTCACCGAGCTGACCACGCTGCGCCGGCTGTCCGAGACGCCAGAACGGCCCTACGCCGTGGTGCTGGGCGGGTCGAAGGTGTCCGACAAGCTCGCTGTGATCGAGGCTTTGCTGCCGAAGGTGGACACCCTGCTCGTCGGCGGCGGGATGTGTTTCACCTT
>QHBY01000441.1 GCA_003244245.1 Pseudonocardiales bacterium | reverse complement strand
CGGCCGGCCGCTCGTCGATGTAGGGGGTCCAGTAGGAACGGAACAGGAAACCTCGGTTACTGTCACATTTGTTGACACGCAGGGCGTTAAGGCTGGTCAATCGATGTTTTGGCGTTGAGCGATCACGCCGACTCGATGGACCACTTGTCCCGTGCGATGCGCAGGCTGGGTGACTCGGTGGGCCAGGGCCGTCGCTCCTGATCCGATCGATCAGCCTGTCCTTCGTTCTTTTCGCTGGGCACGGCGGGAGCATCAGTTGCCTCGGCTGTTGATCGTCGCGCTGTTCAGTCGGTCCAGATAGATGCGGTACGCCTTGCGGTCCGCCGAGGAGGCCCCCTCGGCGTTGAGCGCCACCGCGGCGCGCAGCATCGCGTGATGGATCTGGGGTGTCGCGGTGACGTGCAGGCTGTAGCCCTGGCCGCGTCGCACCGCGCGTCCTTGGTGCAGGGCCTGCCGTTCGGCGTCGCCCAGGTCGGCGTGGTCGCGGAGGTGACGCGCGATCTTGCCCGGCATCTCCACGACGACCACCACTGGCTCGGCTGCGGCGGTGGCCACCGCCCGCTCCGACTGGTTGGGCAGCAGGTCGGCCACGGCGGTGCGGATCGCACCCCGGCTGACGCGGTGTTCCCGGGCCAGGGCCGCGATGCTCGATCCCGCGCGGAACGCCTGCCGGACGTCGTCGACGACGCCGAGCCGCGCGACCTGCGGCCGGCGACCGGACTTGGCCCCGTTCGCCCACGCGGCGGCCAGTCCTTCGCGGGTGAGTTCATTCTGGAGGTCGCGCTGGAACTGGCCGACGGAGATCAGGACGTTGACGAGCATGGTGGTGGTCGCGTCGGTGGCGGCCAGGTCGGTGATGCCCGACAGTGCGCCGGACAGCACGCGCAGTTTCACGCTGTGGTCTTGGCACCAGGTGCGGACGGCGAGGATGTCGTGCAGGTCGCGGCACAGCCGGTACAGCTCGGCGACGGTGAGGGTGTCGCCGGGCCGGGCGTAGCCGGCCAGTTCCTGGAAGCCGGCGCGGTCCAGCGCGGGGATCTTGGATGAGATGGCCGGGTCGCTGAAGAACCGCACACCGACGGTGTCGGGGGTCAGCCCGGCTTCGGTGAGCACGTGGGTCTGGCGCAGGGTGCTCTGCTCGTCGGTGGAGACCCGGGTGTAGACCAGGTTCGCCATGACCGTGGTGTCCTTTTCAACCGTTCATTCCCGACACCCACCGATCTAACTGCCATCAAACCCTGTCGTCAATCGGGAATGGCTCCCAATGGATCAGTCGGGCCATTTTCCCAGGAGCGACCCGGCCCGTAGCCTCTCTGGGCGGCTGTCGTCAAAGGACCATTTAGCGACACAATGGATGTCTGCGGCTCCCGCAGCCGCGGACGAGTCGGACACTTCAGGCTTGGATGCGAGTCGCGCCGGTGCGAGCCGACCAGCACGCCGGGAATGCCGATGAGCGCTGGCCGAAGCAGCGGAACGCTCCAGTTTCCGTAGCGCATCGCCTCGGCTACCTCTCGTCGGCTGCCCCGCTACGTCTGATCGAGCAGGGCGAGGTAGGCGTCGAGCTGGGCCGCGCCGGCGAGAAGGTTGCGGCTGCGCGTGGTCAGCCGGTCCTGCCAGGAGTCGAGGAAGGCGCTCAACGCGTCTGCCCCGCCCGCCTCGCGCAGCGACTCGACGAACTGCGCGACCTGGCACAGCAGGTACCCGCCTCGGCGCAGCTGCCGCGCGATCTCGGCGTCGCGCACGCAGTCCGGTCCGTATTCGCGGTAGCCCGTTGCCCGGTCGCGTTCGGGGCGCAGGATGCCCTCGGTCTCCCAGGTGCGCAGCGTCGCCGGGTGCACGCCGAGCCGGCGCGCGAGTTCGCCCACGGTCAGCGGTCGACCGTTGACCGGCCTGGGTGTCGTGGGTGTCGTGGGTGTCGTGGTGGACAGGCTGCCAAGGGCCGTCGCGGACTCGGTGCGGGTGTCGCGTTCGGCGAGCAGCACGACGTGCGCGGCGTCGATGAGCCGGTAGGCGGACTCGGTGTCGCCCCGGTGGGTCGCGCGCATGATCTCCATTGCCTGCTGGTGCCCGTGGCCGCGGCGCAACGCGAGGAAGGCGCGCAGGGCCTGCGCGTGCTGGGGTGTGTAGTGCCGGTAGCCGGTCTCGCTGCGCTCGGTCGGCGGGAGGACGCCGGCGTCGTCGTAGTTGCGGATCGCCTGTGCGGACAACCCGTGTTCTCGGGCAAGGTCGATGGGTCGCAGCTTGCACCTCCGATTGAGGCTTCAATCTATCGGATGCACGTAGAAGTCACAGAAGTTTCAACGAATTCTTCAACGATAATGTCGAGGACAGTTCCTTTCGGAAGGGGTGTTCATGTCCACTGGCGCATCACTGCGTGGGATCGGCCGCCAACTCGACGACCCGGCAAGTCTGGGCCGTGCCCTCGACGAGCTGCTCGCCGCGCGGACCGAGCCGCCGATCCTGCTCGCCCTCGGCGAACCGACACACGGGATCGAGGCGTTCCCGTTACTGCGCAACGAACTCCTCGGTCACCTCGTCGAACGCGGGTACCGGTCGATCGTGCTGGAGACCGATGTCTTTGCCGCGTCCGTTGTCGAGGACTACGTGGACGGGGCAACGGCGGATGTCGACAAGGTGCTCGCGACCGGGTTCAGCCACGGGTTCGGCGCCGTGCCGGGCAACCGCGAACTCGTCGAATGGCTCCGCGCGCACAATGCCGGCCGCGCACCGCAGGATCGGGTTCGCTTCCACGGCTTCGACGCGCCGTTGGAGATCTCCGGTGCGCCGAGCCCGCGACGCGCACTGTCCTCGGCCAACGACTACCTGCCCGCGGCGCTGCGGCCCGAATCAGTCCGCGACCTCGACGCACTGCTCGGCGAGGACGCGGACTGGACGAACCAGGCGGCCATGCTCGACCCGGCAGCGTCCATCGGCGACTCCGACCGCGCTCGCGCCCTGCGCATCGTCGCCGACGACCTCGCCACCACGCTGCGCCGCGCGGCACCCGGCCTGCACCCCGCCGACCCGACCGGCTACGCCCACGCCGTCGCGCACGCGCGCACCGCCCAGGGCCTGCTGCGCTATCACGCGGCCATGGCCAGCCCCGCACCCGATCGCATCGCGACCTTGCTCAGCCTGCGCGCCGAGATGATGGCCGAGAACCTGCTCGCGATCGTTGCGCAAGAGCAGCGACGCGGACCGAGCCTGGTGTTCGCGCACAACGTGCACCTCCAGCGTGCGCAGTCCCACATGCCGGTCGGCGAGGACGACGTGAGCTGGGGGAGTGCTGGCGCGCTCGTCGGGCTCACCCTCGGCGAGCGTTATGTGTTCCTGGCAACCGACGCCAACCCCCACAGCGACCCAGGCACCCTCCAGGGCGTGTTGGCCGAGGCGACCACCCGCCGCGCCCTGTTCCCGGCACAGGCCCTGCGCGCCGCGCTTCCCCCGTCGATCGGCACGGGCGAACCGATCGTGCTCGGCCACCTCCCGCTGAACCCGGCAGAGTTGGACGGCGCCGACGCGGTCATCTTCGTCGCCGACACCGACGGAAAACGGCATCAGTACTGGTAGCGACACATTCCGGTCACCGGATGTGGTCGTCGCTGAGTGCGTAGCGGCTCCAGGGCTGCCGGCTTCCGCGGCGACGCGGGCGGTCTGTTGGTGGGTGTGGCCGAGCATGGTGGCGATGACGGCGCGGGTGCTTGCAGGACGAGGTGGCGCAGAGCGGCGGTGCGTGCGTGGAGCGCGGGGATACCAGTGAACTGGGGCGTGGCTGGGAAGCCACGCCCCCGGCCGTACCTGGTGATCGTGACGCTGCCAGAATCCGGCCACGATCGGGTGATTCTGGCCAGTCGGCTCGCCCGTGGCTCGTCGTGTGTAGGGCGGAGGTTATCGCGTGCCGGTCCGGTTCCTCACCGAGGATCAACGGTCCCACTACGGCCGGTTCAACACCGACCCGGACCAGACACAACTGGGCGGGTTCTTCCACCTCGACATCGAGGCACGGCGTCGGGCGATGGCCTGCAACGGGGCACGCAACCAGCTCGGCTGGGCTGTTCAACTGGGCACGGTGCGGTTCCTTGGAACGTTCCTGGTCGACCCGACCGACGTTCCGGCCACGGTCGTGGAGTACGTCGCCGCCCAGCTCGGCCTGGAACCGGAGGATCTTAAGGGCTACGGCGAGAAGGAAGCCCGCTGGGATCACCAGGCGCAGCTCCGGGACCTGTATGACTACACGGCGTTCGACCCGCTGCAGGGGTTCATCCTCGCCCGCTGGCTCTACACCCGGTCCTGGCTGGCCAACGAACGCCCGATCGTGCTGTTCGACCTGGCCACCCACCATCTGGTGGAGAACCGGGTCCTACTTCCCGGCGTCAGCGTGCTGGAACGCCTGGTGTCCGCCATTCGGGAACGCACCACGGCCCGGACGTTGCGGCTGCTGGCCGCCGTCCCACCGCCGAACAAGCCACGGTCCTGGAAGCGATCCTGGTGCCCGAGGGTAGTCGTCGGGTCCCAAACTGGACCGGTTGCGCCGTAGCCCCACCGATATCAGCAGCAACGGCCTGGTCAAAGCCCTCGAACGCGCCGTCGACCTACGTGAACTCGACGCCGGGGATTGGGACCTGACCACGGTGCCGCGCGGCCGGGTCGCCGCCCTGGCCCGCTTCGCCAAAGCTGCCCGAGCCCACGCGGTCGCCGAGTTGTCCGACGAACGCCGGTTGGCGACGTTGGTCGCGTTCACCGCGACCATGGGGCCGGTCGCCGCCGACGAGGCGATCGAGGTGTTCGACCTGCTGATGGGCGACCTCGTGCGCACTTCTGGGCAGCGGGCCGGCAGGGACCGGCAGCGCACCATCAAAGAACTCGACACTGCCGCGATCACGTTGCGCCACGCCTGGATGACCATCAGCCGTACCCTGTCCGACCTGGAGGTTGACCTGCGTGAACTGGTGGTCGAGTCCCTGGATGTCGCCGCGATCGACAACGCGGCGAGTGTGATCGGCGAGATCGCCCGAGAACCTGACGAGGACTTTCAGCAAGAGCTGGCCGACCGCTACGCCACCGTCCGCCGGTTCCTGCCCCGACTGCTGAAGGTCATCACCTTCGGCACCAGCAGCACCCAGGGCCGGCAGGTGCTGGCCGCGCTGGACTTCCTGCGCACCATCGACAAACGCCGCGGACCGATCGCACCAAGCCAGGTCCCGGCCACGTTCTTGTCGGCTGCCTGGCATCGCCGCGCGTTTCCCACCGAGGGTGAGCTGGCCGCCAGTTCGACAAGCGGGCCTATACCGTCGCCGCCGCCGAACGGCTGCGCGAGTGCCTGCGCCGCCACGAGGTGTTCGTTCCCGGCCTGCACAAATGGGGCGACCCCACCGCCGGGCTGCTGGATGGCGCCGCATGGGAGAAAGCCCGCCCCCAGGTCTGCCGCGACCTCGGGTTGAGCCCCGAACCCGGCGTCGAGCTCGACCGCTGGGCCACCCGGCTCGACGGCGCCTACCGGCAGCTCGCCGACGGCCTGGCCGACAACCCCTCCGTGCGCATCGAGGACCGCGACGGCCGCGACCACCTCGTGCTCACCGGACTGGACCGGCTCGACGAACCGGACTCCCTGGCCGAACTCCGCGATGACGTCGACCCCCGCATCCCCATCGTGGACCTACCCGAGGCGCTGCTGGAGGTGCACTCCTGGACCGGGTGCCTCGATCACTTCACCCACGTCTCCGACACCACCTCCCGCAAAGAGGACATGGTCATCTCGGTGGCGGCGGCACTGACCGCCTCGGCGATGAACATCGGGATGCGCCCGATGGTGCAGGAAGGCAACGACGCGCTCACCGTGGACCGGCTGTACTGGGCCGAACAGAACTACATCCGCGCCGCCACCCTCACCGCCGCCAACGCCGCCCTGGTCGACTACCACTCCCGGTTGCCACTGGTGTCCTACTGGGGCGGCGGCGAACTCGCCTCCGCCGACGGGCTGCGGTTCGTCGTGCCGGTCAAGTCCATCAATTCCGGCCCGAACCCGAAGTACTTCGGCAAAGGCAAAGGCGCCAAAGGCGTCACCTACTACAACTTCACCTCCGACCAGTTCACCGGCTTTCACTGCATCGTCATCCCCGGCACCCCCAAAGACTGGTACTACCTCCTGGAGGGCCTGCTCGACCACGAAACCTCGCTACGGCCCACCGAGATCACCTCCGACACGGCCGGCGCCTCCGAGATGGGATTCGGCGCGTTCCGGTTGCTGGGCTGGCAGTTCTCCCCACGCCTGGCCGACGCCGGGTCCGCCACCCTCTACCGGGTCGACCCGGCCGCGAACTACGGGCCTATCCAGAACCTCACCCGGGGCCGGATCAACACCGACATGATGCGGGAACGGTGGGACGACCTGCTGCGCGTCGCCGGGTCCCTGCTCACCGGCGCCGTGCGCCCCAGCGAGCTGTTCCGCTACCTCACCGGCGGCGGCAACCCCACCCCGATCGGCCGCGCCCTGATGGAACTGGGCCGCCTCGACCGATCGGCCTACCTGGCCACCTACTTCGACGACGAACTGCTGCGACGGCGGGTCAACACCCAACTCAACCGGCAGGAATCCCGCCACCAACTCGCCCGAAAGATCTACCACGGCCAGAAAGGCGAACTCCGCCAGAAATACCGCGAAGGCATGGAAGACCCGTTGACCGAACTAGAGCAGCGGGCTTCGTTGTCCACCTCCGGGTCTACGCACAGTGACATTGGCCTTGATTCCAGGCGGTGGGGCCCGACTCCGGAGCCGCCTCGAATCTGCTCTGATCACGAGCCGTTGAGAGCGACTCGTGGAGGCAAGGATGATCGACTGCGGCGGCGAGATCCGGGATGTTGTGTCGATGGCAGTGCCCCGGGTGGGTCGGGTCGAGGAGACCGGGGACCCGCTGAGCCAGTTTCGTTTGCTCGACGGTGTGGGCGGCGAGGTCGGTGCGGTCGCCGAGTTCCTGCACCACATGCTTGCCGATGACGCCAGCCCAGCGTCGTTGCGGTCCTACGCGTATGAACTCCTGGCGTGGTTCCGGTTCCTGTGGGCAGTTGATGTGCCGTGGGACCGCGCGGGTAGGGCCGAGGCCAGGGACTTCGCCCTGCGGTTGAAGCTGGTGAAGAAGCCTGCCCGGCGGCGCCGACTGGACGCGCCGAGGCCCGGCGCGGTCAACCCCGTTACAGGCAAGGCTTCGCCCGGCGAGACGTATGCGGCGCGAACCCGCCGTCACGCGCGGGCGGTGGTCCGCAGCTTCTATGAGTACCACCGGGAAATGCATGGTCGACCGCTGGTCAACCCGTTCCCCAAGGTCCACGGTGGGGAGGAGGACCTCAACGCCCACCACAATCCGATGCAGCCGTTCCGTCGTCCGTCCCGGCGGGCGGAGTACCAGCCTAAGGAACCCCGGCGGATCCCGCGCAGCATCCCAGACCAGGCGTTCAACGAGCTGTTCACGGCGCTGAGCACCAACCGGGACCGGGCGTTGATCGCCTTCTACGTTTCCACCGGTGCCCGCGCCTCGGAGCTGCTGGGTGTGAGCCGCAGCCTGGTCGCCCCTGAAGACCAGCTGATCGGCGTGGTCCGCAAGGGCAGCCGGGCGCTGCAGCGCCTGCCTGCTTCGGTGGACGCCTTCGTGTGGCTGAAGCTATATCAGCGGGAGATGCGCGATCTGGTCCCTGCCGGCGCGGACGACCCACTGTGGTGGACGCTGCGCCGCCCGTTCCGGCGGCTGGAGTGACGACGCCGTGCGGATGGTGTTCAACAAGGCCAACGCTGCCCTGGGCTCGAACTGGACTCTGCACGACCTTCGCCACAGCGCCGCCAAGCGCATGATCGCCGACCCCCATTTGACCCTCGCCGATGTTCAGTGGGTCCTCGGGCATGTCCACATCACCACCACGGAGATCTATACCGCGCCGACTCTCGACGAGGTCGTCCCGCAGGTTCTGGCCCATCACGCCCGCCAAGCCGCACAGGCAGCGCAGGCGCCGACGCCTGCGCCGGGCTACCGACCCGAGGTTCTGCAGACCCTGTTCGGGGCGGCCCCGCTGGTCGGCGGACCAGCATGACGATCGATCTGCAATCTCCCTCGGTGACAACCAGGCAGCGCGCGCAGAACACCGACTACCGTCACGTACCGGCGGACTCCCAAGTCCGTACGCCAACTCCGGTCTGGTGGCAGACCTGCGCGCTGCGTGATCCGCTCATCGACCGGGCCCTGGCGTTGCCGTTTGCCGGTAACAGCGCCCCTAACGTCAAGACACGCGAGCGTGGGTTGATCAAACTTTTGGACTGGCTCGAGGACCAGCCCGGTAGCAACTGGCAGCAGCGCTGGCTGGCCAGCGGAGCCGAGGAACTGGGAGTGGACTGGAAGCAGATCCCCATGCAGTGGCTCGTGGCCCGCGACCGCGCCCGCAACTACGACCCCATCGACCTGGTCTGTGGCATGATCCCGCTCCTCGGTGGGCAGGTCATCCGCCCGAACTACCGCTGGCTGCTGCGCCTGAGCCCGTCGCATCTGCTCTCCCAGTTCCGGCGGGTCAACGACGCCGAGGGGTTCGCCGCCCTGGAAGCCCACTGCGAGGCAACCGCCCGCCACGGCGTGCACGACCGAGCGCAGGCGCTCAACAGAATCACCTGGATCATGATCCGCAAAGGCGGCCTCATCCGGGACATCACGATCGGCGACTGCGTCGAGTTGCAGGACGCCATCGGTGAACACCAACGCAACGGCCAGCATGGCAAGCACCTGTACTACGCGCTGCTCGCCGAGACCGGCGTGTTCGGCGCGGGCGCTCCAACCCGGCTTAAGGCGGTCATGCTGCCCGGTCAGCGAAGTCCCGCCGAGCTGATCGACCGCCATCAGATCGCCTGCCTACCGATCCGCGACCTTCTGGTCGACTACCTCACCGACCGCACCGTCGATGTCGACTACGTGACCTTGGAGGACATGACCCGCTCGCTGGGGCTGCTGTTTTGGAAGGACCTCGAACAACACCACCCCGGCATCAGCTCGCTGCGCCTGAACACTCAAACCGCGGCGGCATGGAAGGAACGGGTCAGTGTCGTTCCCGCCCGGGGCAACCAACCCCCACGGCCTCGGGTCAACGTCCACATCGTGTTCAACACCGTCCGGGCCTTCTACCAGGACCTGGCACGTTGGGCCGCTGACGATCCGGCGCGCTGGAGTCGCTGGGTGGCGCCCTGCCCGATCCGCGACAACGACACACCTCCCACGTCAAGGCCCGTAGCCGGCGCAAGGCCGACATGGATCAGCGCACCCGCACTCTGCTGCCGGTGCTGCCCGCCCTGATCGCCACCGCGGAACGGCAGCACCGCGACGCGGTCCGGCGCCTCGCCGCCAGCCGCGACCTCCCGGTAGGGACGGAGTTCGCCCTCGAAGACCAGACCTATCGACGCTGCGCCGGGACGATCGGACGCGTCTACGTCGAAAACATCCAGACTCGCCGCCGCCAGGACCTCGCCAATGAAGAGGAGCGAGCGTTCTGGAGCTGGGCGATCGTGGAGGTCTTGCGGATCGGGTCGCAGCATTAGTGGACTAAAAGCCAACGCGAGGGTCGTCTGAGTGGCCGCACGGTGGCGGTCGTAGGGTCGGCGGGGGTGCCGGTCCGGTTCTTGTCGGATGCGCAGCGTGAACAGCTGTCGGGGTTTCCTGCGGAGCTCGATGACGAGGCTCTGGATCGGTTCTTCACGCTCAGCGGCGCTGACGTGGCTGAGGCCCGGCGTTGTGGCGAGGGGAACGGGCGGATTCAGCCAGGATTGAACGCTAACGGGGTTCCCTTGTCGACACCCTCAGCGGCTTAAGGAGGTTCTGCTCAGTCATCCGGGACGGTTTCCTGGT
>QHBY01000440.1 GCA_003244245.1 Pseudonocardiales bacterium | reverse complement strand
CTCGGCACCAGCAGCCTTTTCTCGCCCGCTGCTGGTGCCGTCGGCGAGCGGGAGCCTCACTCGCCGGTAGCCCGGCGGGAATCGAGCCTCTGCGCTGGCTTGGTCATGCAGCAGGCGACGGATCCTTCATATTGAAGCCGTTTGGCGGTTGCCTCGCAGCGGCTGAAATTTAGACAATATAAGGCTTCGAGGAACTTGAGGTTTTGCCATCGACACCGTCCTGGTAACCCGATGGCAACGATCAGGTCGACCCCACCCCGGTGAAGTCGGCCAGCGACTTCGAAGTCCGTCAATGTTGATGAGAAGGAGCCCGTTATGACCGAGCAAGGACCCGAGCAAGGCCAGGGACCGGCGCCGGTTCCGCTTCCGGGGGAGCCAAACGTCCACTCCGGGGGCAAGCAGGAGCCCGGTGGAGTCATCCCCCCGTACGAGGGACGCCAGACGACGGGCGAGAGCCAAGAGGAATTGGCCGAGGACGCCCAGAAGCAGGGTCCGGGTTTAGTAGCTGGCCCGCGGGAGGTCTCTGAAGCCGAACGCGAGGGTCTCTCCGTCACTGTTGGAGATTCGATCAACACTCAGGGGAACGAGGGAATGCTCGGCAAGTCGGAAGCTTCGCAGCGTTCGGATAGGATGGATGTAGGAATTGGTGACAACCCCTAGAAAGTTGATCCGCAAAGCCAGATCCGCTCGCGGGGCGACCAGGGCGCGGTCTTCCCAACCGGCGGGCGGATCCTGGGCTCCCCGGATCCAGTGTTCTTCGACCTCGGCTCCGGCGAGGCAGATCATAACGTGGTTCTGGATGTAGGCGCGTGTTCGGCTGTTGAGCTCAATGTGTGGCTCAAACCAGTTACCGGAAGGCGTGTTGCACCCGGCCGTAGGAGTCGTCATCGGCGATCACACTGATGGTCGTGAACGGCCGACGCAGCAGGTAGGCCATGACGGCGCGGCCTGCCTCGTGGATTGCTGTGCGCCGCGCTGCGGTGTAGGTGTGCATGAGTGGTATCTTCTCGCCGCTGATCAGGCCACGAAGGGATGACCCCATCACGGACCACCCGCTGATGTTTCCACGGTTGCCCTATTGCCTGTATTGTCAGCGGAAACGCATTCCACGAACGTCCCGGTACAGTAATACCAATATCTACGGATCAGAAGGTTGGGAGTTCGAGTCTCTCCGGGCGCGCACCTTCTACAGGGTCGCTGACCAGCGGCGAAGCAGTGAAGTAAGATCGAAACTGACGGTTCGGATGGATCTTTGTCCATCAAACTGTCCATCCGCGTGTCTCGTGCTTGTGGGCGGCCAGTAGTAGGCGGCCGAGGCGTGCCGTGATGGCGAGTTCGGACGTGCGTCTGGACGGTGGTGAGGCCATTGAACTGGCCGAGCTGCTGTCGTTTCTCGGTGATTGGCTGAAGCAACGACGAGGTGCTCAGGGCGTCGCTGGGCAGATTCGTAGACACACGGGGCTACGACAGCGACGAAGCGCGCCGATCTGGCGCGCTTCGTCTTTGCTCGCCGTTCTGGCCGGCGGCTTTTCCCGCTTCCACATGTCTGGGTAGCGCCGCCGATGACATCTCACTTCGATCCGTCGTAGGTTTCGGTCTGCAGGCCCAGCAAGGCCCCCCACCCTTGACAACAAATGCTGGCGCACGTCCTCAAGCCGAGCCCGGCCTGTCGGCGCACCAGGGCGCGACCGAGATCTACGCCCTCGACTCGCCCCGACTACCACGCTTCAGTTCACTGCGCCATTGATGTGAATGCGATGAGACCGGGACGCCGCAGGCGTCATCCCAGGGTGGCCGGATCAAGGCTTCTGCACCGCAGCCGGCGCAGCGCGAAGTCCGGCCAGAAGGTGCAATTTCGGCGAGACAGCTCGATTGCGGGCACAGTTTCTATCAAGCATTGGCTAAACCCTTCTGCGGCATCTAAGCGGGGGAGCGCCTCAGCGGTGACCGGTGGCCACGCTACGCCTTGACCACCTTCGCGCCACACCCGGCCTTTCTCATCACCGCCCGCCCCTGCTCGCGAACGCCGAGTGTGTACAAACGACTCCAATAAGTATAGGTCTCGTGTCACCGTCCGTGTCCTTGGTCGGTTACGCTGAGCTTCTCCGATGCCCAGTGTTTTGTAGGCCACCGGCTTGGCCCTGTTCTGCCGCGATGTGAGGAAGGACACTGGAGGCGTCGACGCCTCATCCAGGCGCGGGGGCGACGCGACGGGCACAGCCCGATAGGGGCGCACCATGAACGACGATGGCTACTGCCTCTTCATCCTCATCGCCTGCATGGTCACCCTGGCCGTGCCCAGCACCGGCCAGGTGATTCTTGCGGTGTTCGCGTTCGCGTTGGCTGTGGCCGCCCGGGTCGCCCCGGTTGCCGACGACCACGGCCACGGCCACCACCAGCACCACACCCACCACGACTCCGCCGGACGCTAGCGGGACCTTCCTGGCTAGTTCGATCTTGAGTGTTGTTTGTGCTGGTCAGGGGTGGTTTTGGTGGGGTAGAGCAGCACGGTCTCCTGGATGCCGGCCAGGGTGGTCAGCAGCTCACGAACGCTCATGTGCAGTCCGGCGCGCGCGGCGTGGCGGCGCATCAGGTGAGCGACGGCCAGGGCGAGCACGCAGTAGAAGACGTGCACCCGGATTTCTGGTCGGTCCAGTGGAACATCGGGGAGAAGCTGACCACCTGGGGGTCTTTGAGCTGGCGGAATCCTTGCTCGGCGTCGTTTTGGGAGCGGTAGGCGGCCACGACCTCGGCGATGGTCCAGCCCTCGCGGTCGGTGACGAGCAGGCGTTTACCGAACAGCTCGGTCTCCAGCTCCGCGCGGGCGGGTGGTGGTCAGCACCCGGCTGATCCAGCGGGGTCGGATCTTGTCGATGGCTGTCTGGACGCCGGCGCGGTCGCGCCGGGTGTTGCCGCGGGCCAGGGTGGCTGCCAGCTCACCGAACGCCCGGGTGGTTTTGGCCAGGGTCTGGTCGAACCCGGCGGACTGCTTGGCCGCCAGGGTCGGGGAGTGGGTGAGGATCACCCGGCGGTCGGTGCCCAGCGCGGTGGGCCGGGTGTCGTAGGCGCCCAGCCCGCCGTAGCGCTCGGGGTCGACCAGGTGGCGTGCGGCCGCGGGCAGGGCGAGTAGCTCGGGGTGGTCAGAGGGTGGTAGCGAGCCGACGAAGTGCAGACCGGTCCCGGCGAGGTGCGCGAAGTTCGCGGCCGAGTTCTGTCCGGCGTCGAAGACCACGGTCAGCTCGGCGTCGGCGGTGGCCAGCGCCCGGTAGCGGGCCACCAGCTCATCGACGACGGTGGTGAACACCGCCACGTCGGGCCGGTTACCCGGGTAGGCGTGTCCGACCAGCGGCACCGCCCCGTCCCGGGACACGACCATGCCCAACCCGACCAGACGCAGGTCGGTGCGTTTGTGCTTGGCGTGCCCACGCTGTGCGATCGGCGCCTTATCGTTGGCCGAGTCGATGAACGTGGCGAAGTTGGTCATATCCAGTGCCAACCCCGACAGCCTCAGGTCGAACTCGGTGACCATCCGCGCGGCGATCCGGGTCTGGATCTCCGCCAGTGCTTGGTCGTCGAGGGCATCCATGGCGTCCCAGAACCGCCGGTGATCCAGCGCCGCAGCCAGCAGCTTGACCATACGGTCACCGGCCGTGGTGGCCCACCAGTCCGCGAAGGCGAGCTTCGAGCGCGGCGCGATGACCCGGTTGCACGTGGCCAGCGCCAGGTAGGTACCCACGCTCGCGGCCGCGACCGACCGCCGCGGACCCACCACCGCATCAATAATCTCGATCAACCCCAGCCGCCCCAGCATCCCCCAAACCGCGGCCAGGTCCCCGAACGCGAGGTGCCGGGTGCGGGCCGGTTCCCCCGGACCGGCCTCCGAGAGCCGAGCCACCACCCTCTTCGGCCGACCCGAGGTAGCGCTGGGACACAATCCGCGGCTTGCCCCGCACCCGCGCGGATTCCACCAGGTAGTAATAGGTCCGCCCACCCTGACGCTTACCCACCAAGCTCGCCACACTTCTAGTGATCCTTGGTCGCTAGGG
>QHBY01000439.1 GCA_003244245.1 Pseudonocardiales bacterium | reverse complement strand
GTGCACGCCGCACCGCACACGTCCAGCAAGATCGTGTCCAAGTCGGTGGCCCGCGGCGGTGGCCGCACCTCCTACCGCGGCCTGGTACAGGTCAATGAGGGTAGCCACCACTCCCGTTCCACGGTGAAGTGCGACGCGCTGCTGGTGGACCAGATCAGCCGCTCGGACACCTACCCCTACGTCGACATCCGCGAGGACGACGTGTCGATGGGCCACGAGGCCACCGTCTCCAAGATCAGCGACGATCAGCTCTTCTACCTGATGAGCCGGGGGCTGGCCGAGGACGAGGCGATGGCCATGATCGTGCGCGGGTTCATCGAGCCGATCGCGCGCGAGCTACCCATGGAATATGCCCTTGAGCTCAACCGCCTGATCGAGCTGCAGATGGAAGGGGCCGTCGGCTGACATGACGGCTACCACTGACCGGCCAGCCGAACGCGGTGTGGCCCGGCACTCGCACGGCGGTGTGCCGATGGTGTCCCGGGGGCAGCGGTTCACCTCCTACGACGTCGATGCGTTCGAGGTACCCACGGGACGCGAGGAGGAGTGGCGGTTCACCCCGATGCGGCGGCTGCGCGGGCTGCACCAGGGCGTAGCGGCCACCGGCACCGCGCAGATCACCGTGCAAGCACCCGACGGGGTCACCGTCGAGGACGTAGACCGATCCGACCCTCGTCTCGGGCAGGGTGGTGTGCCCGCCGACCGGGTTGCGGCGCAAGCCTGGAACTCAGTGACCCAGGCGACGGTGTTGACCATGCCGGCGCAGGTCCGGATCGAGGATCCGGTGATGATCACTATCGCCGGGCCTGGAGTCGGGCAGGTCGGCTATGGGCATCTGCATCTAAGTCTTGAGGCGTTCGCCGAGGCTGTCGTGGTACTCGATTACCGGGGTAGCGGCACCTACGCGGAGAACGTCGAAGTGATCCTCGCCGATGGTGCCCGGCTGACCGTGGTCAGCGTGCAGGACTGGGCGGATGACGCGGTGCACGTCGCCGCGCAGCACATCAGGTTGGGCCGCGACGCGGTACTGCGCGCCACCACAGTGAGCTTGGGCGGCGATCTGGTCCGGCAATCCCCGACGGTGACGTTCACCCAGCCCGGCGGCGACGCCGAGTTGCTCGGGCTGTACTTCGCCGACGCCGGGCAGCATCTGGAGCACCGTTTGCTGGTGGACCACGCTGTCCCACACTGCCGGTCCAATGTCTCCTACAAGGGCGCGCTGCAGGGCGATCCGGCGAAGCCGGACGCGCACACCGTCTGGATTGGCGACGTCCTTATCCAGGCCGCCGCTGAGGGCACCCAGACCTTCGAGGTCAACCGCAACCTCGTGCTCACCGACTGCGCCCGGGCTGACTCGGTGCCCAACCTGGAGATCGAAACCGGAGAGATCGTCGGTGCCGGGCACGCCAGCACGACCGGCCGCTTCGACGATGAGCAGCTGTTCTACCTGACCTCCCGGGGCATCCCCAGCGAGCAGGCCCGCCGGCTGATCGTCCGCGGCTTTTTCGGCGAGATCCTGCAGAAGATCACCATCACGCAGGTCCGCGAGCGGCTGGCGTTGGCGATCGAGGCTGAGCTGGAGGCGGTGGGTGTATGACCGCAGTCCGGGTGTGCAGCCTGACCGACCTCAAGGACGACGTGCCGGTCGGCTTCCAGGTCAGCGACGTGCCGCTCGTACTGGTCCGCCAGGGCGAGGAGGTCTACGCGCTGGCCGACGTCTGCTCACACGCCGAGATCGCGTTGTCCGAGGGCGAGGTGACCCGCAAGGGTCTGGAGTGCTGGCTGCACGGATCCTGCTTCGCCCTGGCCACCGGGGAGCCGTCCTCACCACCGGCATCCGAACCGGTGGACACCTACGCCGTGACCATCGACGGTGACGACGTCTATGTCGATCCGTCGACTCCAACCAATCGCTAGCAGGAGCTGAGAACCGACCGATGAGCACCCTGGAGATCAAGGACCTACACGTTTCGGTGGCCACCGACGACGCAGCGGCCCCCCAAAAAGAGATCCTGCGTGGCGTTGATCTGACCGTCCGGGCGGGGGAGACGCACGCGATAATGGGCCCCAACGGGTCGGGTAAGTCCACCCTGGCTTACTCGATCGCGGGGCACCCGAAGTACCAGGTCACTTCGGGACAAATCCTGCTCGACGGTGTTGATGTGCTGGCGATGGCGGTCGATGAACGGGCCCGGGCCGGCCTGTTTCTCGCCATGCAGTACCCGATCGAGGTGCCCGGTGTGTCGATGTCGAACTTCATGCGCACCGCCGCCACCGCGAGCCGCGGTGCGGCGCCCAAGCTGCGCACCTGGGTCAAGGAGGTCAAGGCGGCGATGTCCGAGCTGGACATCGATCCCGCCTTCGCCGAGCGCAGTGTCAACGAGGGCTTCTCCGGCGGCGAGAAGAAGCGCCACGAGATCCTGCAGCTGTCGCTGCTCAAGCCCAAGATCGCGGTGTTGGATGAGACCGACTCGGGCCTGGACGTCGATGCGCTGCGGGTGGTATCTGACGGAGTGAACCGGTACCGGGCCAACGGGGACGTCGGCGTACTGCTGATCACCCACTACACCCGGATCCTACGGCACATTACGCCTGATTACGTGCACGTCTTCGCGGGTGGGCGCATCGTGGAATCCGGTGGGCGGGAGCTCGCTGACGAATTGGAGTCCGGTGGCTACGAGAGGTTCACCCGCCGGCAGGAGGTGACGGGGGTGTCGTCATCATGACTGCTCAACTGACTGCCGGTCAGCTGACGGCCAGTGAGCTGGAGAAGATCCGCGCCGACTTCCCGATCCTGTCCCGCACGGTGCGAGACGATCGACCACTGGTGTACCTGGACTCCGGGGCCACCTCGCAACGGCCCCGGCAGGTCCTCGACGCCGAACGCTACTTCCTTGAGCAGCACAACGCCGCGGTGCACCGCGGTGCGCACCAGCTAGCCGAGGAGGCCACCGACGCCTACGAGTCGGCGCGGGCCAGGATCGCGGCGTTCGTCGGCGTCCAGCCCGACGAGGTGGTGTTCACCAAGAACGCCACCGAGGGGATCAACCTGGTCGCCTACGCGCTGAGCAACTCAGCGGTGAGCGGGGGAGCGGCGCAGCGGTTCGCGCTGGCGCCAGGCGACGAGATCGTGGTGACCGAGATGGAGCACCACGCCAATTTGGTGCCCTGGCAGGAGCTGTGCCGGCGCACCGGTGCCACGTTGCGCTGGTACCAGGTGACCGATGATGGCCGCTTGGACCTGGATTCGCTGGAGCTGTCCGAGCGGACCAAGGTGGTGGCCTTCACCCACCAATCCAACGTGATGGGCACGGTCCCGCCGGTAGCGGAGCTGGTTCGCCGGGCCCGCGAGGTCGGGGCGCTGACCGTGCTGGACGCCTGCCAGTCGGTGCCACACGCACCGGTCGACTTCGCCGCGCTGGACGTGGACTTCGCGGTGTTCTCCGGGCACAAGATGCTCGGCCCGTCCGGGGTTGGCGTGCTCTACGGCCGTCGCGAACTGCTCGAGGCGCTGCCGCCGTTCCTCACCGGGGGGTCGATGATCGAGATCGTGAAGATGGAGGGCTCCACCTACGCTCCGCCGCCGCAGCGTTTCGAGGCCGGCGTCCCGATGACTTCCCAAGCGGTCGGTCTTGGTGCGGCGGTGGACTACCTGTCGGCGGTGGGTATGGAGCGCGTCGCCGCGCATGAATATGCCCTGACCGAGCAAGCGCTGACCGGCCTGTCCGAGATCGATGGCGTGCGGATCATCGGTCCGACCGACAGCGTGGATCGGGGCGGCGCGGTGTCGTTCATGGTCGGTGATGTGCACGCGCACGACACCGGGCAGGTGCTCGACGACCTGGGAATCGCGGTACGCGCCAGCCACCACTGCGCCTGGCCGTTGCACCGCCGCTTCGGGATCGCCGCGTCGGTCCGGGCCAGCTTCGCGGTGTACAACACGCCCGCCGAGGTCGACGCGCTGCTGGCCGGCGTGCACGAAGTGCGTCGCTTCTTCCGGGTGCCCGCATGAAACTGGAGCAGATGTATCAGGAGATCATCCTGGACCACTACCGTCATCCGCACCGGAGCGGCCTTCGTGAGCCCTTCGACGCCGAGTCCTACCAAATCAACCCCACCTGTGGGGACGAGGTGACGCTGCGGGTAGCGCTAAAGGGTGACCGCGTCGCCGACGTGTCCTACGACGCGGTCGGCTGCTCGATCAGCCAGGCGGCGACGTCGGTGCTCACCGACCTGGTGGTCGGCCGGACCGTCGCCGAATCGACGTCCACGATGGATGCCTTCGTGGCGATGGTCCAGAGTCGCGGGAAGGTGGAGCCCGACGAGGAAGTGCTGGAAGACGCGGTCGCCTTCGCCGGCGTATCGCAGTACCCGTCCCGGGTGAAATGCGCCTTACTGGGCTGGATGGCGTTCAAGGACGCGGTCGGCCGGGCCGACGGCGCTAGCCCAGATAATGGTGCCCAGCGAGCGGAGGCACAGTGAGTCAGAACGAGGAATCAGAGGTAGTGCGCGGTGCGGCTGGGATGCCGCAGGTTTCGGCGCCCCGTCCGGACGGCGACCTGGCCGCCCTCGATGACCTCGAGGAGGCCATGCGCGATGTGGTCGACCCGGAGCTGGGGATCAACGTGGTCGACCTGGGTCTGGTCTATGACATCCGGGTCGACGAGGGCAATATCGCCACCCTGGACATGACGCTGACCTCCGCGGCGTGCCCGCTGACCGACGTCATCGAGGACCAGACCCGTGCCGCGCTGACCGGTGGCCCCGGCGGGGGCCTGGTCGACGATGTGCGGATCAACTGGGTATGGATACCGCCGTGGGGCCCGGACAAGATCACCGAGGATGGCCGCGAGCAACTGCGCGCGCTCGGTTTCACGGTGTGACGCCGCACTAACAAGCATTGTTGTGTCCTGAACGCGA
>QHBY01000438.1 GCA_003244245.1 Pseudonocardiales bacterium | reverse complement strand
ATCAACCAGCTGAACAGCTACCGGTCCTGGAGCTCCGCAAAGTACGATAACTTCCGGGAAGTGGTCCAAGTTGCATTGTCGACGCCACCTGCGCGTGCACCTGTCGCAGCGCTGTCCGTGAAAATCGGCATCCCTCGTTCGACCACACTGCATCTGCCACACGCCGCACGACCCAAAACTCCCGTGGGAGCGCCGGCTGAGCAGCAGACGCCACGCCACTTGTTGGGCTCGTTGTGTTAGCATGAGTAGAGAGCATCGTGCGCAATTTTGCTGCCATTACACCAGCGATTTTTCCCTGCCGAATTAACGCCATGAGCCGGTTCCTACCGAGCTTTGATACTGGTCTGAAACCGAGATTCCTCTATAGTCGACACCTCCGGCGTGGCCGCATTGATCTCGGCCTGTCAATTGCCAAGGAGCCGAAGGTGACCCGGCTATGCGTTCGGACGCGATATGGCGCCGTTGCGCATATTAGAGCCTCACCGCTGGCGTGTCGTATGACCCGACGCCACCTCAGTTCCGTTGTCCGTGCCACGGTGCAGCTCACGACTTGACGCCGCGTGTTGGTCCGGCCCCGGAGCACAACCGGACGGCTACGCCATACAGGTGGTTGCGCGACCGAACCGGCGAGAGGCGATGCACTCGGCGTACGCATTGACTAGGCTCTTCTCCGTGGCGAACCGAAATCTGAGGCTCTTGATCTCCGTACCCCTGCAGGTCGCCGGACATCCGGCAAATCGGCATCGCCAAATACCCGCGTTATCGCGGTCCGTAGCCTGGCAGCTCTACAGACGCGTTTTCAGTGATCCGCTGGAACGGCGCGTCTATGGTGGTCTGCGAGTTCGGCTCTATCCGGGCGATGGTGAGGCATCGAGTATATTTTACTTCACTGAGTACCACGAGTACGACGTAATGCACTTTACGCGACGCTACCTGCGGATGGGCGATGGAGTCCTCGATGGTGGTTCGAATATTGGGACATTTTCCCTGTTGGCGACTTCAGTTGTCGGCGATACCGGGCGGATTGACGCTTTCGAGCCGGCTCCGCTGTTTGCCGCCCGCGCGCGCGAAAATTTCGCGCTAAACAAGCTGTCAAATGTCGAGGTGCACGAGCTGGTTATTGCAGAGACTTCTCGCACAACAGAGTTCAGAGTCGACTTAGGTGTTGGGAATCGAGAATTAGCGGCAGACGAGGACGGCGATACGATTTCTGCGCAGTGCGTCACGTTGGACGAGTGGCCCTCTGATGCACCTGCTTACGCCTTGGCAAAGCTTGACTTGGAGGGAAACGAGCTGGGTGCATTGCTGGGCGCGCGAGAAAGGTTATCCCGAAAGGATCCGCCAGTATGGATTATCGAGGCAACAGGTAGTCAATTGGCTCGGTATGGGCATTCTCGTGAAGAGGTATTTGATCTGCTCGAGGAGTACGATTTTGAGCTTGCACGGTACGATGGGCTCTGTAACCAGCTTTTCTTTGGTCGCAGAGAGGCACGGACAGCTCATGACTTCTTCGCCATAGCGGCAGGGTATCGAGAGTCAGTGTGTGGACGCATTGCTCAAGCAGGATCCGGATAACGAGCGCCGAAACGAACGGTGCCGGCGTCTAAAACATCGAGTAAGCTGCGGATCAGGCGGCGACGCCCTTGCGTCGGTTGGTCTGCAGTCATCGGTGTTGGCAGGGGCGGGTCGAGTCCGAGCTCGGCACGCGGCAGCTTGAGATGGTGACATTCCAGGTCAAATCGAGCGCGGCACCAGCCATCGGCGGCGCGAATCACCGTCGTCGCAACCCAGTTTCATTACGGCCTTCTCCTCCATCAGCCGACGGATTCTCCGAGGCGGCGGAACTCACTCCTGCGGCCCCCGGCGCATCCACCTTACCGACGAAATCGGCCTGTTCTTGGACGACGCCCCTGAGGGCTGACTGCTCGAAGGCCACCCTCGCCTATGGCGTCTCCCGCCAGAGGCGAGCTACAAGCCGTTCAAGGGCCGCGCCGGACGCCGAAAGGCCCTACTGATGCGCTGCGATCTTCGATCACGTCAAGCAGTCGTCGGTTACGAAGCTCGTCGATCGGGTGGCCTATGGCTTAAATGGTTCGCTCCAGTTGATCACACCGTGGCCGACACGCCACGTCACCGACCGTCAGATCAACCCGCCCGAAGGACGCACAGCCCAAAGCCTGAATGTTCCCGTACAGTCTAGTTATTCTCCGAGATGGGCCAAAGTCAGTCATGCAAGCCGAATATCTAACCGTTCAGATAGGTGGTGGCGTCTAAGCTCAGCTCATCGAAAGCGGGAACCGCGCCCAGGCCACGCTCAGTGGCACACAGCACCATTAAGCTGACCCCACCGAACAGGCGACTCGTCGCCCATGGACTACACCTAGCTACAGCGGATCGCAAAGGCTTGAGAACTCGTTGCTTCCGCGTTAGCGAACCTGAGGGTGCCTGAAAGCCAAGCGTATACTCGTAGTTCACGACACGTAGGCCGCAATGGGCCATCAGGCTAAGGGCGCTCGCTGGGTTCAGGTAGATCAGGTGGCCGGGGTAGTCCAATCGACTCTGAAAGCGATTGGCTAATCCGTTTACCATCGAGTCATCCAATGGTATATGCAGACCGAGGTACAGGCAGCGGTCAGCAACAGCACGAACAAACTCGACAGGTCGAAGTACGTGCTCCAGCACATCGAACAGTGTGACCAGGTCCACCCGTTCTTCTGAAATGGTGAAGTCCCCCTGCACGAAGTCGATGCCGGGACGAGCAAGGTCCTTCACCTGGGACGAAACGTCATATCCCTTTACCGTAGACAGCGAATGGCCTCGACTTCGGAGCCCATTCGCTACCGCCTCGACGACTCTACCCGTGAGGCATCCGACATCGATATACGAACCTGGATCTAGTTTGTAGGCCCGGGCCGCCCGGTCGAAGAGTGACAAGAAGGCGTGAGCCTTGAAATCGTCATCAGCAACTGGGTACTCCTGCGCATACTTCCCCGACGAGTAGCCCGCAAGGATTGGAGCCGTACCGCGGTCCTTCTCCAAATCGTTCCCACTCATCTTCGAGCGCCCCTAGCACTCCTGGTATCCGGGCGAAGGCGACGTATCAGGGTCCCAACAAGGAGAGGCTACACCACCCGCAGGGCATTCCGCAAAGTCGGGAGTGCCACTGCGGGCGAGCCCTGGCCTGATCGGGAGCTCCGTAGCCAGGACCCCGGCAAAGTCATGTCTTTACTGGCCAGGAGTAGTGGCAGGGGCCCCTGTGGGTGTCGTACGTGGCGTCGGAGGGCGGTGGCGATGTTGGTGGCGTCGGTTGATGGTGAGGTTGCGTATTCTCTGAACTTGATCTTTATCGTTCCGACGGTCGTTTGCTTGCTGGTCATCCCTGAGGAGCGGGACCGGGTCAAGCCCACTTTCTGGGGTCGTGATCTTTCTTTCGTCTTCTCCGTCTGGTTTTGGGCGCACCAGGTTGAGGCGTCGGGGTCCGGCGGACCAGCGAGGACGAACGGCCTGGACGCTGGCGAGGATGGGCTCCTCGCTGTATCAAGTGGGTTTGGTGATCAAGTGAGTGTGGTCCCGGCGTGGCGGGTTGACGAGG
>QHBY01000437.1 GCA_003244245.1 Pseudonocardiales bacterium | reverse complement strand
AGCCGCCGCACGAACAGCCGGCCGTCGGAACCGTTGAGCACGGAGTCCATCGCGTTCTCCATGCCGCCCGAGCCGTAGCGCAGCGAGTAGTAACCGGTGACCGGGGCGTACATCGGGCCGTCGAGATACCTGCGCAAAAAGCGCAGCTGCCCGCTGGTCTCCACCGAGTTCGCCACCGGTAACCCGCCGGCGACGATCTCACCGCGCTGACGGCTGTACTCGTCGAGCAGTACCCGCCGGTTGCGCGGATCGGTCCGGTAAGTGTCGGCGTTGACGACCTGGATGTAGGTCGCGTTGAGCAGCAAGAGAACGATCATGCCCATGACGGCTAGCGCGACCCGGCGAAGCGGAGTGTTCACGGGCGCTGCACCATCTCGGTGCGTGCCTCGGCCAGCGGGGCCACCGGCTTGCGTGGGGCCGCCGACGCCGCCGGGGAGCGCGCCGCATGGGAGATCCGCAGTAGCAGGGCCACCAGGATGTAGTTGGCCAGCAGCGACGAGCCGCCGTAGGCCAGAAACGGCGCGGTGAGCCCGGTCAGCGGGATCAGCTTGGTCACCCCGCCGACCACGATGAACACCTCCAGGCCGATCGCGAAGGCCAGGCCTGCGGCGAGCAGCTTGCCGAAGGTGTCCCGGACGGTCAGCGCGGCGCGCATGCCGCGCATGACCACCAGCAGGTAGGTGAGCAGCACCGCGGCCAACCCGACGAAACCCAGCTCCTCGCCGATCGCGGCGGTGATGAAGTCGGTGTGCGCTTCGGGTACCAGGTCTGGGCGGCCGGCACCCAGTCCGGTGCCGAACACGCCGCCGGTGCCCAGCCCGAACAGCGACTGCGCCATCTGGTAGCCGGCGCCGTCGTAGTCGGAGAATGGGTTGATCCAGGCCGTCACCCGGCGTTGCACATGCTTGAAGAGCATGTCGGAGACCGTCGCGCCGCCGAGGAAGAAGATCAGCCCGATCACCAGCCAGGAGACCCGTTCGGTAGCGACGTAGATGAGCACCAGCACGATGCCGAAGAACAGCAGCGAGGTGCCCAGATCCTTCTCGACCACCAGCACACCGAGCGAGATCCCCCAGGCCGCAAGCAGCGGGGCGAGATCTCTGGCCCTGGGCAACTCCATGCCCAGCACCTTGCGGCCCGCCGTGGTGAACAGGTCCCGTTTCGTCACCAGGAATGCCGCGACGAAGATCATGACCAGGATCTTGGCGAACTCACCCGGTTGGATCGTGAGCCCGCCGAACCGCAGCCAGATCTTCGAGCCGTTGACCTCGGAGACGGCGCTGGGTAGCAGGCCGGGCAGGGCCAGCGCGGCCAGCCCGACCAGCCCGCAGGTGTAACCGTAGCGGGCCAGCATGCGGTGGTCGCGGACCAGCACCAGCACCGCCACGAACAGGCCGAGCCCGAGTGTGGTCCAGGCGATCTGATGCAGGAGGTTGCCGGCCGGAACAGGATCACCGACCGATCTGGCCGCCGCCTCGTCAGCCAGATCGAGCCGGTGGATCATCACCAACCCCAGCCCGTTGAGCAACGCGACACAGGGCAGGATCAGCGGGTCGGCGTAGGGCGCGAATCGCCGCACCGCGACGTGGGCGGCACCGAACAAGGCCAGGTAAGCGGCGCCGTCGTAGAGCACCGCCCGGGTGACCCCCTGCGGCTGGTTGAGCTCCACCAGCACCAGCGCCGTGGTCACCACAATCGCGGCGAAGGCCAGCATGATCAGCTCGAGGCCGCGTTTGGTAGGCGGAGCCGACCCGGGCAGCGCGCCCGCGTCCTGAAGGGGAACCGACGTGACCATCAGCCCACCGTCCGGCAGTCCACTCCGGGTTCCGAGGGCTTGTCCGGCAGTGGCGTACCAGTCGTCGTGGGCGTGCCGGCGGTGTCCGTGGCGCTGCCGCCGGCGGGAGCTTCGGTAACCGGCGAAGGCAACGGCGACGCCTCGACCGGGAGGTTGCCGGTACCGGCTCGGGGGCACAACGGCAGCAGATCATTGGTGCGGAGCCGGCCGATGATCCCGCGAGCGCCCTCCAACCCGCTGTTGCTGATCATCCCCCGACGCACGTTACTCCGAGCGTACGGTTGCAGGTCGCGCAAGAACACCGTCTCGCAGCCGCGCGCACCGTCGCGGCAGCTTCCTTCGGCCCAGGTATGCAGGGGCAGACCGAGGAACTCGCCCCGGACGCCCTGGAAGACGGCTACCTCGCCAGTGCTGGCGGCCCCCACGTAGTACTGGCCAAGTACCAGGATCGAACTGACGGCGACGACGGTGCCCAGTAGCACAGCAGCCACCGCCAAACCGATCAGCGCGCGTCGCTGCTGGCGGCGGCGCAGTTGCGGGTCAGGGGGCGCAGGCTCGACCCGTTGGGGCTCCACCGGACGTGGCAACGTGGTCGTCGCCGCCCGGGAGGCCGCCGAATCGGGCTGCGGTTCCTCGATTCCGTCGCCCGCTGCCCCGCCGATGATGGGCGCGTCCTCACCGTATTCGACGTCCACCACGTCGGCCACGATGCAGGTGATGTTGTCCGGGCCGCCACCCCGCAGCGCCAGCTCGATAAGACGGTCGGCGCAGGCCCGGGGTTCGGGGATGGTCAGTCCCTCGGCCAACGTCTCGGCGCTGACCACACCCGAGAGCCCATCGGAACACAGCAGGTAACGGTCCCCGGCGAAGGCCTCCCGGACGGTGAAGGTGGGCTCCACCTCGTGCCCGGTCAGCGCCTTGAGCAGCAGCGAGCGCTGCGGATGGTGGCTGGCCTCGTGCTCGGAGATGCGTCCTTCGTCGATCAACGACTGGACGAAGGTGTCGTCGTGGGTGATCTGGCTGAACACGCCGTCGCGCAACAGGTAGGCACGCGAGTCGCCGACATGCACCAAGCCGATCTTGTTTCCGGCGAAGAGCACCGCGGTCAGCGTGGTGCCCATTCCTTCGCGTTCGGGTTCCTCGCGGACCAGCTCGCTGATCGCGGCGTTGCCGGCGAGGGTGGCCTCGTGCAGCTGGTCCAGCAGGTCGTGACCGGGTTCGTCGTCGTCCAGGGGGGCGAAGGCCGCGATCATCACCTTGGCTGCCATGTCACCCGCCGCGTGCCCGCCCATCCCGTCGGCCAGCGCCAGCAGGCGCGGGCCCGCGTACACCGCGTCCTGGTTGTTCTGCCGAACCAGGCCGCGGTCGCTTCGGGCTGCGTAGCGCAGAACCAGAGTCATGAGCGCAGCTCGATCACCGTCTTGCCGATGCGGATCGGGACTCCAAGAGGAACCCGGGTAGGTCCGGTGACTTTAGCTCGGTCCAGGTAGGTGCCGTTGGTGGAGCCCAGATCCTCCAGGAACCAATCCCCGCCCTGCAAGCCCAAGCGGGCATGCCGGGTGGAGGCGTAATCGTCATCGAGCACCAGTGTGGAGTCATCGGCCCGGCCGATCAGAATGGGCCTGCCATCCAGCGAGATGCGGGTGCCTGCGAGGCCGCCCGCGGTCACGACCAGCTGACGGGGCGTCCGGTTGCGCTCCGCGATGCGAGCACCGCGGCGGGACATCGGCAGGCTGGCGCGCAGCCCGGAGGCCACGAACAGGTCGGAACGCACGACGCGCAACGCGGCCACCACGAACAGCCAGAGCAGCAGCAGGAAGCCCGCTCTGGTCAGCTGTAGTACCAGCTCCGGCACGCTGTGGTTATCCCTGGGTACGGAAGACGAGCCGGGACTGCCCCACCCGTACCACGTCGCCGTCGATGAGCTGCCAGGTCTGTGCCGGAGTGCCGTTGACGGTCGTACCGTTGGTCGACCCGAGGTCGGCGAGCATCGCCGTCTGGCCGTCCCAGGTGATCTCCACGTGGCGCCGGGACACCCCGGTGTCCGGCAGCCGGAACTGGGCCTCCTGTCCCCGGCCCACCACGGTGGCGCCCTCGGTCAGCTGGTAATAACGATTCGACCCGTCGTCCAGCGTGAGCGACGCCGAAAGCTGGTGGTAACTCGCCTCGTCGGCTGGGACATAGCCGCCGTTCCCCGGCTGCCCGCCGCCATACTGGCCGTAGCTCTGCTCATAGCCCTCGTCGTGATTCTGGTAGCCCGGCTGGTAGCCGCTCGGATCCTGGACATACCGGGAGCCCGGCACGTCATAACCGGCCTGTTGCCCGTAATCCGGGGCGGGTTGCTGTGTCATGGCTGAGTCTCCTGCACTACCTGGGTCTCTAGCGCTGCGAGGTTGCGGTGTGTCTGGGTCGACGGACGAGCTGGTGCGGAACTGTCCCGTGTGCAGCGTCCCAGACCGCTTCAGAGCCACCATAAGGTCTCCGTAGATATCCCAACCCTGCTCCGCGAGATGGCTCTGGATGCAGCCCTTCAGCATCCGGATCACCCGCTGCTCGTCGCCTGCCAGCCGGTCGTAGTCGGTCGCCCCGAGTCTCACGATGTAACGGTTAGGCGCGAGCACCCGCCCGCCCGCGAGCGGGCGTGCGTTGTCGTCGGCTTCCCGCTGGAGCGCCTGCGCCACCTCCTGCGGTACCACGTTACCGCCGAAGACCCTGGCGAAGGCGTCGCCGACCATACCCTGCAACCGACGCTCGAACCGCTGCGCCTTGCCCACGGCGACCTCCGTTCCCAGGTTCGCGCCGGCCCTGCGGGCGGCCTTTCCCATGGTATCCGGGACGGCCAGCCGGTCGAGTCCGCTGCGTCAGGGGTCGATGGGGGTGCGTGCTAGGCTGCCGCGGTCACTCGGGCGAGTGGCGGAATGGCAGACGCGCACGGTTCAGGTCCGTGTGTCCGTAAGGACGTGGGGGTTCAACTCCCCCCTCGCCCACTTCTCACCTCGGCTTCCCCGCTGGCGGGATCCTGCCAGTCCCGACGTCCCCACCAGCCCCATTCTGGGCGGTACAGGTTCGTTGTGGACGTGCCAAGCGGGGCAACTTTCTGGTGAGCCGCTCGATCACCGCCGTTGGGCTGGGCTGGGTGGCCATCTCGGCGCTCACCTCGAGGGCCGCGGCGGTGAAGGCCGGCTCGGCCAGCAGCCGCTCGATAGATGCCCGCACCGTCGCACCGTCTACGGTTGTCGGATCCAGAGACAGCCCGACGCCGCGCTCGACCACCCGCTGCGCCGACAGAAAGTTGTCCGCGAAGGACGGCATCACCAGTTGCGGGATCCCGTAATGCAGCGGTGCGGCGGTGCTACCCGAGCCGCCATGGTGCACGATCAGCGAGCAGGTCGCCAGGATCGTCGACAGCGGCAGGAACCCACCGAACGCACATTGTCCGGCAGTACGCCGAGTGCGGACAGGTCCGCCTTGCCCGCAGCGAGGATCACCTCCACATCCATCTCCCCGAGCGCGGACATGACCGCCGACAGGTTGCTGGCACCGGTCATGATCGGCACGACGGTGCCCATGGTGACGCACACCCGAGGCCGCGGTGGGCGGCGCAAAGCCCACTCGGGAACCACCGCGCCGCCGTTGTAGGGCACGAAACGCATCGACCACCACGGGACGGCGTCGCGCTGGTCCGGCTCGTCGGCGGACAGCCCACCCATGCTCGGTGCCCGCGGGTCGATCCGGGCCACCAGTACCGGGTCGCCGTCGCCGATGTCGAGCTTGGCGCAGGAGTCGGTTGATCTCGTCTGCGCCGGTGGTGTCGTGGTCGGCGCGGAACTGCTCGTCGCGCATCGACCAGGAGACCCGGTTGCCGACCTCCAGCGCCGGTGCGGCCAGTGCGATAGCGGCGAGCCGGCCTGCGGCGTGGTCTGAGGTGTAGATCACCACATCGGTATCGAACATCCGGCCGGCCGCGATGGTGCCCTCGGTCATGGTGAGGGTGAACAGTCCGAACGGATTGCCGTCCTTCTTGGCTAGCCGGTACTCCTCGGGCAGATCGTCTGCGCCTCCACCGTCGGCTTTGCCGAAGACTGCGGTCAGCAACTCTGACCAGACATCACGCTGCGGAACACATCGACCACCGGTAAGCCGGCACGGGCGCCGACCCCGGTCATCTCCGACGTCGTGGCGACCAGGATCTCATGGCCAGCGGCCCGGGCCGCCCACATCAGCGGCACGATCGGCAGCATCAGCCCGTACCCGGGCGTGACCGCGAAAAGGATCTTCACGGCAACCAGCCTGGCACAGCGGCGCAAGCGGTTATCACTGACGGCGACCGTGGTCCCGAGAGAATGCTCGGCCAAGAAATAGTGGAGGGGTGGCCCTTGTTGCTGGCCACCCCTCCACTGCCGACGACACGCACCCGAGCATCTGGCTGACCGGGCGGCGACGCTGCACGACTGCATCGCAGTCGGCTGCCCCAGCACCGCCCACAGCGCCGCCGGTCAAGCGGTACCGTTCCCTAGCAAACAGCACCGCAGGTCATCACTGGCTCCACTCAGCCGTTGGCTCAGCCGCCGTTGGCGCTACCACCGGCGCCGCCGGCGGCGTCGCCACCACTGGCGATCCCGGTGCCCAGGACGCCGATGCCGCTCAGGACGTTAACGCCGACGCCGCCCTGAGCGCTGCCACCGTTGCCACCCGCGCCACCATTGCCACCTGCGTGGAACATCGACATGACAGTACGTGCGGGGAGCAGCTCCACGTGCTGGCCGTCGATCTCAACAAAGCTCAATGCGTCAGACATGCATATCCTCCTCTGAGAGGCCCTTAACGGGCCGGGAACAGAACCACCTCATCGACGTGTTGCCGATCGGCTTACTTAAACCATGGCCAGCGGAAGGTCTTATGGCAACATCCATTCGCTACCTAAAATCACTTCCGCATCACCTAGTTGCGATCGGTGGTGTCAAACCGTCCAGCTACTACGGTGGGTTAGCGCCAACTCACAAACAGCGCAACGTCCACTCGGCCTGCTCGATCAACATTACCCCAGCATCAGAGCCATTGCGGGACATCTCTTAGAGTGTGTGGATGAGACGTACGCTATCGAGTCTGGAGCAGGCAGCTCATCCCCCAGCTGACCTGAACCATTGAGAGTTAAATGTGTTGCGTCACTGCTTAGAAACCAGCGCCGTCACTACCTAGTTTCCGCCACTTCTGGAGCCGCCAAATATAAACGGAGGGGTGGTCAGAAATGACCACCCCTCCGTTACCAACGGCAGCGCGCGATCGCGCCACTACCGGCTCAGCTCAGCCGTTGACTCAGCCGCCGTTGGCGCTACCACCGGCGCCGCCGGCGGCGTCGCCACCACTGGCGGTCCCGGTACCCAGCACGCCAATGCCGCTCAGGACGTTAACGCCGACGCCGCCCTGGCCGGCGCCACCCGCGCCACCATTGCCACCATTGCCACCGGCGTGGAACATCGACATGACAGTACGCGCGGGGAGCAGCTCCACGTGCTGGCCGTCGATCTCAACAAAGCTCAATGCGTCAGACATACATATCCTCCTCGAAAGAGGCCCCCAACGGGCCAGGAACAGCACACCTCATCGACGGTGTTGTCGAAGCGGCTTACCTACACAATGGCCAGTGCAACGACCTATGACAACATCAATTCACTACCTAAATCATGTCCGCACTACCTAATTATGATCCCGGCTCGGCCTGTCCAGCTGGGCGAAGGGTCTTCGGTAAGTCGCAACCCCTGCGGCGTTCAGCTAGCGCTCAACTCGCTCATCGGCCCAGGTCAGAGCGGCGTCAGGGCGTCACCCAGAGGGCGTGTGACGCCGTGACGCAAGGCGCAGGTGGGGCCATCTCGCGACGCGTCATTCGCGGGAAGCTTCCCCGTCACCACTTACGGCGGCGCCGTGGCTACTTAGTTTTCCCGCGCTACGTCGGAGGCGTCACGTAATAAGGAGGGGTGACCAGTTCTGGCCACCCCTCCTTCAACCAACGGCACCACCCATTTGCGGACGGTACTGACACGACTGGAATTTCAGTCGGCTGCCCCAGCACCATCGTGAGCGCTACCGCTGGCCATACCGGTGCCGTCCCCTAGCAGACGGCACCGCATGCCATCACCGGTTCAACTCAGCCGTTGGCTCAGCCGCCGTTGGCGTTGCCGCCGTTGCCGCCGGCGGCGTCACCCGCGCTGGCAGTCCCAGTGCCCAGGACGCCGATGCCGCTCAGGATGTTGATGCCGAGGCCGCCCTGGGCGGCGCCACCGGCACCTCCGGTGCCGCCGTTGCCGCCGCCACCGCCGCAGCCGCAATCGCTGAACATGGACATGACAGTACGTGCGGGGAGCAGCTCCACGTGCTGGCCGTCGATCTCAGTAAAGCTCAATGCGTCAGACATTCAGATCCTCCTCAAAGTGGCCCCCTCGGGGGACCGGAACAGATCACCTCATCGACAGAATTGCCGAGTCGGATAGATCTCACCTTGGCGAGAAGAACGTCGCCTGACAACTTATGAGGGCACCTAAGTTTTCCGGCCACCACCTAACCATAATTCCGGTTCTGGGGTACCTAGTCGGCCGTAGCGACCACGTACAGCACTGGCGACCGAGCACCTACCCGCGCTACGACGCACCAGCCTGCCGACCTGCCACCTGATCGGTATCACCGCTGCTAGAAGCCGTGCGGTGGACGTCGCTAGGTAGTGGGACGTCGCACGCGAAGCGGTCCGTGCCGGATTTGTACGTTGTCATTGCGCCGATTCGGCCCGGGGGCTCGCGCGGTAATGTCGATGAGCCGGTGCGGACTACCTAGGTTCGCCGATATCACTACCTAGTGCGCATGGCGGGGTGGCTACTCAGAGGAACCGGAGACGACACAGCGGTGCGATATCCACGCTGCCTTTCCCACACGATGCGCCCGCGACTTCCCTCACGTCGATTTGCCGCGGCCACGAACAGCCCCACCGCAGGCCCCAGTTGGGCCGTCAGGCCGCCGCGGGTTGCGCGGCGTGGTCGTGAAGCAGGTACTCGGCGGGTTGGAAAGTTCGGGTGGCCCGGCGGAACCGCCAGGTGAACGTCGGCCACAGCGTGGTGTTGTGACCGTGCGCGTCGAGGTACCAGCTTTCGCAGCCACCCGCGGTCCACACGGTGCCCTCCATCCGGCGCTGGACGATCCGGTTGTAGGCTAGCTGGGCCTCCGGCCGGACCTCCACCGCAGGCGCCCCGGTGCGCTCGAGGTGGCGCAGCGCGTCGAGGGTGTAAGCCACCTGGGACTCGATCATGTAGATCAGCGACGTGTGTCCGAGCCCGGTGTTGGGGCCGACCAGCACGAACAGGTTCGGAAACCCGGACACCGTCGTGCCGCGGTGCGCTCGGGCTCCGCCGGACCAGACCTCGGCCAGGGTCCGGCCATCGCGGCCGTGGATCCACGAGGCCATCGGCATATCCGTGACGTGGAATCCGGTACCGAAGATGACGGTGTCGACCTTCCGGCGAGTGCCGTCAGTGGCCTGCACCCAGTCCGCCCCGACCCGCGCGATCCCCGACGTCACGACCTCGACGTTGGGCCTGGTGAGCGCTGGCAGGTAGTCGTTGGAGATCAGGATGCGCTTGCAGCCGATGATGTAGTTCGGGGTCAGCTTGGCCCGCAGGTGCGGATCAGCAACGTGGCGGCGCAAGTGCGCGCGGGCGACCAACTCGGCGACCTTGAGCAGCCGCGGATGCACCGCGAATCCCGGCACCAAAGCCTCCCGGCCACAGTAGATCCCGGCCCGCGCCAGCCGCTGGACCGCGGGCACCGCCCGGTACACCTTCTGCTCGAAACGACCGAACTCCCGTTCGCTGCGCGGCATGATCCAGGGTGCAGTGCGCTGGAACAGCGTCAGAGAGGCCACCTCAGGTGCAATCTTCGGGACGAACTGGATGGCCGAAGCGCCAGTGCCGACCACCGCTACCCGCCGATCGCGCAGGTTATAGGCACGGTCCCAGCGCGCCGAATGGAACACCGCGCCCCGGAACGTCTCCAGCTCCGGAATGATCGGAATTTTCGGCTCTGAGAGCGCGCCGGTGCCCGTGATCAGCACGTCGCAGCTCAGTTCGCCACGGTTCGTGCTCACCCGCCAACGGCGCCGCGGATGATCCCACGCGGCAGCGAGTACCTCGTGCGCGAAACGGATATGCGGCCGCACACCGTAGCTGTCGGTGCAGTGCCGCAGGTAGTCCCAGATCTCCTGCTGGCCCGAGAAGTTGCGACTCCACGACGGGTTGAGTTCGAAGGAAAACGAGTACAGCCGGGAAGGCACGTCGCAGGCGCAACCCGGATAGCGGTTGTCTCGCCAGGTGCCCCCGACGTCCGCGGCCCGTTCCAGCACAACGAAATCGGTCATTGTGTGTTGACGGAGTCTGATCGCCATACCCAGCCCAGCGAAGCCAGTGCCGATGATGATGACGTGATGATGGGTCTTGTCGCTCACGACCGCTCTCATGGACGCAGTGGCGTTACCGATGGTAACCCTACCCGTCAGTAGATATGGTTGTCCAGTCAGCGCACGGCAGTTCCGCGCCGCCTGACGGGCCGGTTGCCGCTGGTCGCAGCGGTCGCGCTACCGGCGGGCTGAACTCGGCCGACCAGTCAGCGCGGGGGAACCGCCGCCGGACGCCACAGCGGCCGCGCCTGCGCCACGGAACGGCAACCTCCTGGTACTCATAATCTCTACGCAAGCGGCGTAATTCCGAAGATAAAGACGATGGGAGACCACGCCCCGTGGCACCCGAATCGCTGGTCGAGGCCCGCAGGACCGCACTCGGTCCCCAGATCTGGGCCACCGATACCGTCGAGGTCCTCTCTCCGCCCGACCACCTGGCGCCCGCCGCTGTCGAGGCACTGGGCTGGGATGGCGTGATGCTGCCCCCCATGATGGTGCTCGGCCGCCGGGTGGTGGCCGTGGCCCGCCTCATCGCCGATGTTCATGAGCGTCGGATCAGCTCAGGTTGGGGCCCGGTGACCGACCGGGTCTCGGTATCCACCTGGGACTGGCCCGAGATGCGACACCTGGCGCCGACACCCGCCGTACAGCTCAGCGGCATCATCGCGCCTGCCCGGCATTGGCGGACTGGCCTCACCGGCGCCGCGCCGTTCGTCGGGCTGTGCCCCACCGCCCTGCTGCTGCCGGCGCATATCGCTCGGAACGTCGAGTGCCTCACCCACGCCGAGTACTACGGTCCCACCGTCCTCGCTGCCGCGGGTCCACACGAAATCGACCCCGATGCCGTCGACGTCGTCCACGTTGGACGCACCAGGGTGGCCACGAACACCCCCTCGACCGCGACCAGCCGGTGGGTGCACGAATTGGTCTACGACCGCCTGCTGGCACTGCTGTAGACCGGCCGGCCGAGCGCTGGCGAACAGCGATCAGTCCTGCTGATCAGCGGGGTCGGTACATATCCGCTCTGTGGTCAATCTTCAGCAGGCACATCGTCTTGGTGTCTTCGTCGAGGCGCTACACGATGCGGTAGTCGCCGCGGCGCGCGGACCATCGGCCTTCCAGTCCCGTTGCAGCGGCTTGCCCCGCCGCCGCGGTGCATCCGCGAGGCTCCCAAAGATGAACGCCACCAGCGGCTCGGCCACCCGGGGCGGCACCGAGCGCAAGTTGCACAGCGCGGCGGCGGTCAGGACCGTCTGATAGTCCCTCATCCCTTCGCGGGCAATCCGAGCGATTGCCGGACCTGGTCCTCGCTGTACGTCGGCCAGCGATGATGTCAGCTTCAGCTTCGGCGAGTGATTCGTGAATGCCAGGCTGGGATAGCCAGAACAAGGGTGGTCGTGGGGCACTCCATAGCGAGGTGGACGGATAGGCCCAGTCGGGGCCTGCCAGAGGCGCCAGCCAGCCTCAGGGTCGAGCGACCTGAACCTCATCCTCGCCGCCGAAACCGGCGAAGCGCCGAAGTGATTCTTGCGCCCCTCGCGACGAGTTCTATCGGCATCTGCGCGACCCGCGGGCTGATCCGATCACGGCTCGTGGCCACTCTCACCGAGCTCGCCGAGGACACTCTCGGCGTGAGCACACCCCGCGTGGACGGCGCGCCGTGAACTCGACGTGACGGACGTTTCTGCAAAGCTGGGAAGTGGGTAGCTCGAAGTCGGCGAGATTGCCAGCGGCGGAAGCCTCGAAACGGAAGCTGGGGAACAAGGATTGCGGGGCGGGGCCGTTCCTCTCGAACGACCCCGCCCCATTTGCGGGTGCCTGCGCTGCACGCGTCCGGCGCCGGACGGGGGATCTCCCGGGCGTGCGGTGCACGACGTGACGTGCACCGGGCGGCGGGATCCGGCGGTCAT
>QHBY01000436.1 GCA_003244245.1 Pseudonocardiales bacterium | reverse complement strand
GCACGGGGGTGCTGATCGCCGGTGGCGGCGTCCTGCTCGCGAACGTTCAGGCCACGTTCGCCGTGCCGCTGATGGCGGGCCTGCGACTCGGGTGGGTCTCGGCGTTGGATCTCGCCCGCCAGATCGGTGGCGTCGTCTTCATCGTGCTCTTCATCGTCGCCGGAGCGCAGCTGCTGCCGTTCCTCGCGACGCCGGCGATCGAGGCCGCGATCGTGCTCGTGCCGACGGCGCTGCTCGTACGGAGCGACATCCCCCTGCGACCGTTGTTTGCGCCCGCTGACTGGCGCGAGCTCATCAAGCCGGTGCTCACCTACTCGATCGCCGTCGCAGCCGCGACCCTTTACTTCCGCGTGGCGCTCGTGTTCGTCTCGCTGCTCGCGAGCAGGCGCGAGTTGGGCTACTTCAGCCTCTCGTTCCGCATCGTGGAGGTGCTCTTCGCGATCCCGGGACTGCTCGTCGGCGCCGCGTTCCCGATCTTTGCACGCGCGGCCCGTGACGATCCCGAGCGCTTCGGCTATGCCATGTCGCGCGTCTTCGAGGTCTTGCTCATCGCCGGGGCGTGGGTCGCGCTGTCGCTGGCAGTCGGCTCTTCGCTGGCGATCGACGTCATGGGGGGCCGAGCGTTTGCGCCCGCCGCGCCGATCCTGGCGATCCAGGCGCTCGGGCTCGGTGCCGCGTTCGTTAGTGCCGTCTGGGCCTACGCGATGCTCAGCCTGCACCTCCACCGGATGATCCTCGGGTTGAGTCTGGCAGCGATCGTCGGGATCGCTGCTGCCGTCGCTGTCCTCGCCGGCGCCGACGGCGCGCGCGGCGCGGCGATCGCCACAGCAGGCGTGGAGATCGTGATGGCGATCGTTACTCCCGTCCTGCTCGTGCGCGGCCGGCCGCACCTGCGCCCGCGGCTCGCCATCGTGCCAAAGGTCGCACTCGCCGCGCTTCTGGGTGCGTCGCCGTTGCTCGCGACCGAGGTGCCAGTCGCCGTGCACGTGCTGCTCTCGACGCTCGTCTACGGCATCGTGCTGCTCGCGCTGCGCGCGTTTCCCTGTGAGCTCGAGGCGCTCGTCCGGCGAAGGGACTAGACCTCGCGTGGCGGCAACGTCACGGACCCGTCGATCGCGATCGCGAAGCCATTGCCGACTTTGTCGTCGGGATCCAGATGATCGACCACTCGCAGACCCACCTGTTCGCACATGTCGAGAAAGCTCTCGCACGTCCAGACGCTCCAGTGCGCGTCCTCATGCGAGGTGAAGCCGGTCCGGTGGCGCTCGATCAGCTCCTCGACGGTCGTCACTGGCCGGTCCCGGTCGAAGGTGCGCGCCTTGTGCGGCACGACGACGACGACGTAGCGCCGCGCCACGCGCTGCCACTCGAAGAGCGCCTTGATCGGGTCGGGGAAGTGCTCGAGCACATGCGAGCTGAAGACGAAGTCGTGGGAGTTGTCTGCGAACGGCAGGTCGTCGCCGGGCGCAACGACATCTACCTTCGCGACGTGCATCGCAAGGCGGCGCTCCTCCTGCTTGTACACCGTGTCGGTCCCCGCCCAGCGGTCGACATTGATCGCGTCGAGGTAGTAGCGGTTGTGCGACGAGGCACCGATCTCGATGCCCTTCAGCCCCTTGAGGTAGCTCGTGACGAATTTGGAGTCGCGCCGGCGCAGCAGCAGGCTGAGGTGGTACAGGCGCGCCTTGAGGAGCCGGAGAGACGAGAACCTCTCGGCCTCGGCAACGTAGGGCTCTGTGGTGGCCACGGCTCAGAACGGTACGCTATTCACCGACGTTGTCTTCGGAGTGTTGTCGGACGCTGCGAGCTGCCAATCGCCGCCCGCTGCCAAACGGTGGCGGCGTGGGCGCAGGGCGCAGGGCGCAGGGCACGGGCTACGCCGTTCCCTTCACGAAGACCGCTGTGTACGCGGCGCCGCGCAGCCCGCGCGCCTCCCACGCGCCGAGCGTGCGTCCGAAGACCTCGCCGAGCGTGTACGCGAAGCGGGGATCGGGCCGCAGGGCCGGCGGGCGCAGGAACGATCGCTGCCAGCCGAGGCGGTTGAGCCCCAGCCCGACGCGGTCGGATGCCGTCGCGTTCACGAGAGCGAGGTCTTGCCGCGCGGCCTCCTCGCGCAGAGCGGCGAGCGGGATCAGCGTGAGATGGCGCGGCGCGTCGAGATGCACCCAGCGCGCGCCGAACGCGCGGAACTGAAAGGAGTCCGGGTTCGGCGTCGCGAGCGCGAGGACCCCGCCGGGCTCGAGGTTGGCGCCGATCGCGCGCAGCACGGCCCAGGGGTCGGGCAGGTGTTCGATGACGTGCCAGAGCACCGCGGCCCGGCTCGGACCGAGCTTCGGCAGCTCTTCCTGCGGCGCGGCGGTGTGGATCGCTCGCACGCCGCGGTCGGTCACCTGGCGGCAGCAGTCGGGGTCCATCTCCATGGCGACGACGTCGAAGCCGGCGCGCGCGGCGGCGAGCGCGAAGATCCCCTGCGAGGGTCCGATCTCGACCATCTGGCCGGGCTCGACGTGCTCGGCGACGAGATCGACCCGCGGCTGCTCGGCCGCGATCGCCGGCTCGAGCTCACTCGGTGCCAGCGACGGGTGGTAGTCGGCGGGGTAGTGCGCGCCCAGATCCTGCGGGATGTCGGGCAGCCACAACACGCCGCATGCGTCACACCGCCAGTACTCGAACTGCCCCCGTCCGGCCATCCGGTTGCGATCCTCAGCGCGCAGCGCGAAGGAGGCGGCGCCACCGCAGCGAGGGCATGTCGGCGTCATCTGAATGACGGTAGCGCGGGCCCCCCACCGCATCGCGGTGGGCATTCTTGGGTTGAGAGCGCCCATTGAGATGCGTTGTTCATCCTCCTGGGGCATGACGAGGCGGAGCTTGCGCGCTGGGGCGTGCTCGATCCGCCTCGTGATCCGCCACTTGTCCCCGTTGATCGCATCGAGCCAGGAGCGGTTGTGCGCGGACGCGCCGATCTCGATCTCTTGCGCCTGTTGAGGTCGTGAGGATGCATGCAGGCGTACCGGCGGGCGGGCCACTCGCCGGCAACTCAGCGGCGCTGCCGGCGCACACGCGCCTGGTTGACCTTGTGCAGCCAGTGGTGGCCGAGCTGGTAGGCGACGAAGCGCGCCTGGTGGGTGCTCTCGCGCCGCCAGGGGCCGCGCGCGTTGCCGCCCAGCGGCCGGCTCGGCCGCTTGTCCAGGACGAAGTCCACGAGCGGCGCGGCGACGCGCGGCCAGGCGTATTCGGCCGCGACCGCGGTGAGGGCGTCGGCGTAGGCGCCGCGCCCGCGTCCGAGCACCCGCTCGAGCGCAGCGGCCAGCGCGACGTCGTCGCCCGGCGCCACCGCCTCGCCCAGCCCGTCGCGGCGCACGCGGTCTGACAGGTCGTCGCCCGCCGTGCAGACGGGCGGCAGCGCCGCCCAGAAGCAGTCGAGCAGACGCGTGCGGAATGCAAATCGCGTCTCGAGGTGCTCGAGGTGCGTGCCGACGGCGCAGTCCGCGTCCTGCAGCCAGGCCGACCGCGCGTGGTATGGCACCCATTCAGCGTTGAAGAAGACGGCGCGATCGAGCAGGTCGGCGTCGAGCGCCGCCTGCCGCGCTCGGGCGGTAGCGTCCTTCGCGGCGGCCATCGTCCCGGCGCCCATGAAGACAAGGCGCGCCCGCGGCCTGCGCTCGCGCAGGTGAGCGAACGCGCGCACGGCGCAGGCCGGATCGAGCCAGTTCCAGATCCCGCCGTTCCACAGGACGATCTCGTCATCCGGCGCGATCGCGGGAAACGCGGCGCGAATCGCGGAGGAGGTCGGGACCGGGGGTGGCCCCATCGGCAGCCCGAACGGCACGACGTCTATAACCGAGCGGAAGCTCGGGTCGCGGTCGTAGAGCGTCGGCGCGATCAGCCGCTCCCCGTACATCGCGCCGATCCACAGGTCGCGCTGCTTCTCGCTCGCACACACGAAGTGGTGCCCGCCCCGCAGCGCATCGTGGAGGCGGTCGAGCGTGAGCTCGAGCCACATGTATCGCTCGAGCGTCGAGCGGTGGGCGGACGTCTCGAGCGTCTCGAGCGTCTCGGGGTCGTACAGATCGTAGATGACGCGCGCCCGCGAGCGGTGTATCCACGTGGCGATGACCGACCATTGCGGCTGGGCAATGATGACGTCGGCCTC
>QHBY01000435.1 GCA_003244245.1 Pseudonocardiales bacterium | reverse complement strand
ATCGAACGAACACAGTCACAGACCTCCGGAAGTAGGTGAGGGGAACCCCCATTGAGGTGGCCTTTTCGTAATCGAATTGTTCCCGAAACTAGCTGAGGTTTAGGTCGGTTTGCGGTAGGTTCTGGTCGTGTCCTCGATGACGATGGAACCGGTGTTGGAGGGCATGCCCGAGCCTGAGTCGCTGCGGCTGTTGACCCATGAGGGCGAGGCGGTGGTGCTGGCGGGGCGCTGGGTGCTGTTCCGGTTCGCGGTCGCCGATACCGGGATGCGCAGGCTGGCGATGGTGGCGATGGTGGCGCTGACCGAGGCCGGGCACGCGGTGAAGTCGGTGGCCGAGGTGTTCGGGGTGCACCCGAATTATCTGTCGACGCTGCGTAAGACCGCCCGCGAGCAGGGCTCCAATGGGCTGGTCAAGGTGATGGGCCGCCCGGTGAAGCTGACCTCGGCGCAGCTGGCGCAGGCGTACCGGTGGGCCGAGCAGGGCGTGACTGGCCAGGAGATCGCGCGGCGGTTGCAGGTGTCCGACACCATGATCAGTCGACTGGTGGGCGGTCGGCGGATGCCCGAGCCGGTGCAGGATGAGCTGCTCGACGTCGAGCAGTCCGACGTCGAGGTCGTCCTGGGCTCCGACCTGTCCGAGCCGGTCGTTGCCGAGCCCGTTGTGTCCGAGCCCGCAGACGCGCCGGTCGAGCCGGTTGTCGCCGAGGGTGAGGATGCGCCGGCCGGATCGGTGGTGGGGTCGTCGCGGCTGGGGCAGGCCAGCGTGGACAGCCGCTACGCGGGGGCGATGTTGTTGCACGCGTTCTTCGACCGGGTCGGGGCGCAGTCGGTGTTCGCCCCGCTCACCGGCGTGGGCCCGGCGTCTTGTCGATCGGGACGCTTTGATGATGTGGCGTTGCTGACCGCGACCACCGTGGCGTTCGCGCTGGGAGTCGAGTCGGTGGAGGCCACCAAGCACCTGGTCCGCGACCAGATCGGGCCGCTGGCCGGGTGCGACCGGCTGCCCGAGCTGCGCACCCTGCGGCCCCGCCTGGGCGAGCTGGCCCAGGCGTGTGATCCGCTGCGGCTCCAAGCCGACCTGGCCGCCGCGATGATCGCCGCGGAGGCGCCGCTGCTGGGCCTGTACTTCGTCGACGATCACTTCGTGCCCTACGAGGGCGCCAAACCGGTGGGCAAGGGCTACAACACCAAACGCCGCCACGCCCAGAAAGGCCTGGCCGACACCCTGGTCACCGACTACCACGGCCGCGCGGTGTGCTTCGTGTCTGGGCCGCCCTCGGGGTTGACCAAGACCTTGCCCGCCGCGCTGGCCGAGCTGCGCAAGATCACCGGACCAGCGAAGATCATGCTCGGGTTCGATCGGGGTGGGGCCTATGCGCAGGTGTTCACGCACTGCCGCGAGGCCGACGTGGACTGGATCACCTACCGTCGCGGCGCCCTGGCCGCCACCACCACCGCGCCGCGCCGGTACTGGCGCGTGGACACCGCGGGCCGCGCCGAGTACGTGACCCTAGCCGATGAGATGGTGACCATCAACGACTACGGCCCGGCGCGGCAGCTCACCCTCTACGAACACGACCAACCGGTGCTGCAGGTACTCACCAGCGACCTGGGCGCCCCGGCCGCCGCCCTGCTGGCCTGGCTGCGCTGCCGATGGCGCATCGAGAACGTGTTCAAATACCTCACCGCCCACCACGGCATCGACTGGTTGTGCCACTACGGCGCCGACATCGGCCCCGACACCGCGCTGATCGACAACCCGGCCCGCCGCGCCGCACGCACCGCGGTCAAACACGCCCAGACCACCCTGGCCGACGCGCAACGCGCGCTGACCCAGCTCCTACGCTCCCACGCCCCCACCGCCGAGATCAACACCGCCATCCCCGCCGCGCAAACCGCGATCGACCACGCCGAAGCAGCCCTGACCAGGGCAGCGGCCACCCTCAAGACCATCCCCGCGAAGATCCCCGCCAACCAACACGACCCGACCGCGAAACGGGCCATCCTGCGCACCCAGCGGCGCAGCCTGCAGATGGTGCTGCGACTGCTGGCGTTCAACGCCGAGCAGTGGCTCGCCGGACGGCTCAACGCCTACCTAGCCGACAACGACGAGTACCGCGCCACCCTGCGCCACCTGCTCCACCTCGGCGGACAGATCACCTACACCACAAAAACGATCACCGTCGCACTCCACACCCCTGCCACTCCCAAGATCACCCGGGCGCTGCGGCTACTGGTCGACGAGCTCAACACCACCCCGCCGCGCATCCCCGGGGACCACCGCCCCATCACCTACAAGATCAAAACAGCCTGACCGACCTCAACTGCGATCTTCACCCAACCTCCGGAGGTCTGAGTCACGAACGACCCGGCCCCTTTGCTCCGCCTCCGTTACAGAGACATCATCACTACTACGAGCCTGTCTCTTATACACATCTGACGCT
>QHBY01000434.1 GCA_003244245.1 Pseudonocardiales bacterium | reverse complement strand
CCCTCTGCCCGTCACCGCGAGCGATCCGACCGCCGCAGACGACAGTCCTGGCGACATCAGTGACGACACCCAGTACAGCGGTGGCCTGCGAGCCGAGGCCGCCTGGTCAGCGACTCGGCCCGACCCCACGAATCAATGCGGAGCAAATCCGGAGCTGACTGCACAGCCGCACCTATCGGCTCAGCGGGACGATTCTTGTCGACGAGGCCGCACGGCGACGCAGAGTGAGGTGTCCTGATGCCTGCTTAAAGCCCACCCCGGCCGGCGGCCCTCCGGTCCTGTTCCGCCAGGCGAGAGTGGACCGACGCCACTACCGTCCGCGGTATCGCTCACCGCGGCATGGGGATGCTGACGGTTCCGTGAGGGTCTGAGCCAGGGCCGACTGCACACCGGCGCGCCAACGTGAACGGTATTCGGCGGACTGTTATCCCAAGTCCTGAAAATCGGAAGGTCGGCGGTTCGACCCCCACATGGTTACCACCTATTCACGGGCAACCATCGCAATATGCGGAGAGAATCCGCTGACTGCGCATCGTAGTCTTTCCGTGCTCGCATCGAGTTACGGCCCGCTCCTTTGTGCAGTGGGATCTGATAGCGGCCGCGACGAGGAAGGAGCCTCGCTGTCGTCATTTAGCTGGTTGGATGGGGTGATCAAGGTGAGGTACACGTGTTCCGTGGTGACCTCCGTCGCGCAGCTCGCAGCAAGCATAGGCAAGTTCCTCGCCGCCGTTGGGTTCCGAGAGCCACCACGCGGCGGCATGGACCAGGGTGAGGCGTTGCACTGCGGACAGGTGCGCCTCACGCTCGCCCAAGACCGCCACTGCGGCTAAGCGTTGCCGATGGGGAATGACGTGCATGCCGCGAGGGAATCGCACAATCGGCTCATCGCCGTCACCGAGCACCGAGAGGCCGTGGGTTCGAATCCCGCCACCCCGACACTATCCCTCCTGCCGGGTGAGCGGCCCCGGCATGACGCTGATCCCTCCAAGGATAGAGCTCAACTACATCCAGGGCGGTTCAAGCCATCACTAACTGGTGAACATACTAGGCCGTTCAGGTGGCACACGGCTGCTCACGTCACGATTCGTATTTCCTCACGATCAAATGATGCACGCTTAACCGCCATCATCCGGAGGAAGGCATCGTGGGCTACCCGCCAGAGCTGCCATCCCCGCTCGGTATCTTCCGATGACCCCGTCGATGTCCGCCCTAAAGTTGCTGCCTTGGGTCCTCGGCGGCCTGTTCCTGCTCTTTTTCGGTATCGCCAGTGGTGGTGATCGGAGAGCTGACCGTCGACAGTTGCGATGGCCACGCCGCAGGCGCAGGCACTGGCCGCTGTGGACCAACTCAATTCCCGGCGATTCGGTCGGGAAGAATGCAGATGACATCATATCAGATTGGTGCACTGTAGGTCACAGGCATCGCAGGCATTCGCACCGGAAGCTGATGTCTTCTATCCGCTGGCTGCTTGCGATAGTGGTGGTAGCGGGCATGCTGCTTGCAGCCGGAGCAACGGAGGCGACGGCTAGCCCGAACTACGCGCTCCCGAAATTCACGTTCTCGGCGAACTTCGTGGTCGCACGCATCGCGAGCGAACCCATCGTAAACGTCGCCCTAGAACCAGGCCACTGCTTGGAATATGGAGATTCAGGCTGTTCAGAGTATCCCGATCCGCCGGAATATACATATATCCCGCCCCCACCGCATCACCCTCGGCGCATACCCCCCATAACGCCCCCGCGGATATGTCAAGCGACCGTGCCAAATCTCATTAACCGGACAGAAGACCAGGCGCGGGCAACCCTTGCGGCTGTTGGGCTGGCTGTTGGTAGCGATCAGCCAGGAAATAACAGGGTAGTGAGTCAGGTGCCGGTTGCCGGGACTCGAGTTCTCTGTGGCTGGCTGGTCACCGTGACCGTTGACCAGGATCCTCTGCCGCCACCCCCACCACCTCCCCCGCCGCCTTCGGTGGAGTCCCCTCCGGCGGATCCCCCTCCTGCGGTCGTGGTGCCCTCGCTGTCTCCTGTGGTGCCAGCTGCGGTTCCCGTGCCCCGCCTCGAACCGATTCCGTGGTTCTGGCCAGTAATCATCGCGCTTCTCCTGCTGTGCGCTGCGCTATCGGCAGGGCTATTGCTATTGCTTGCCGCTCGGTTTCGGAAGGGGCCAAAGTGGGTACGCGCTCATGTTCGGGCTGTTGCCGGAGCCGCTCATGGCGCCGGTGTTGAGGTCACGGAGTCACGAACGGATCATTCCGCGCCGCCGTGCGTCGTGCGGCTTGAGTCACACGCCGACAGCGGCCTGCAGGTCCTGGTGGAGGTAGGCCGGTGAGCTCAGCCAGTCTCATTGAGCCGTTGTCGGCGCGGGTGTTCCTGCTCGGCGACGCCGCAGGCGACACCGCGGATGTGCTCACCCAATCGCTCAGCGAGCACGGTGCGCTCCAGTCCGCGATCCGGGGCCTGGGCGGCCTGTCAACCTCGGCCCTGCAGGCCGTCAACCAGGAAATCGCCACCGTCACCAACGGACTCCTAAACCTCGACCTCGGGAACCTCCTGGTGTCCGGCTGGTGCAAGTACACCGACCTGACCAAGGCCGCAAAGCGCACGCTGGCCAGCCCCGACAGCGAGGAGATCGTGGTCCTCGCGACGCACCGTATCGTCTCAACACATCATCCGTCCGTCGACCTGATCGTCAATGAAGCCAAGGCCCACACCTTCGTCTTCGAGTTGACGGTGGTGTTCGATGTCGACGGAGTTGCCGCGGTGGTGCGGCGAGGTGACTTGGTGGCACTGCGGGGAGGGAAATGCGTGGTCACCGCGACACTCACGCTGGAAGGAACACCATTGGAGCTGACCCGGAAGGGCAGCATCGATCTTGGTCTAGTCGTTCCCCTCCGCCGGCCTATCCCGCTGGCTCAGGAGGCTGCCTTCCCATGACCCGTCTCGACCATCCGGGGCCCCTCGATCGACCGTAGCTAGCGCAGCGGTACTGATTAAATTGTCGAGGGTCTGAGGTTGTCGATCAGGGCACCGGCACGATTGGATGAGCAATCGTCAATACACCTGTGGATGAGGGTCTTTAGGCGGCTTCGGGTTGTGTAGAAGCAGTGAGGCGTCGCCTCGGACCGCCTAGCAGGGTGGTTGGGGTGGTGCCATCGCTGCGGTGAGCACATGATCGTCTGCGTAGCCATGGATGCGGGGAGGCGTCATGGGCGCGCGGGTGGTAACGGTCAACGATGTTTTGGATGGGCATGTGGCGCTGGATATCCAGTGTCTGGATCGGATCTATCTCAACGCCTACGTCCGAAGCTGGAGTCCAGTGCACAGGTGGTGGCGTTTCTGTCTGACCATCCAGGTTATCCGTTTCCGTCTCCTGCGTTGTTCAACCAGATCGGGCAGCGGTTTCGCCGGGCGGTGGCATCCTTCGCCGAGGCCAACGACATCCCGTGGGTGAAGTCCGGTAAGGATGATGTGGGCGGCAAGCTGGAGCTGATACGCCCGCACTTGGCCCGGCAGGCGGCTACTGGTGTGTTGGGGTGGCTGCGATCGGGGTGGCTCAGGAGTTCCAGCGGGCCTGGACTGCTTGGGCTCAGCCGGTCGTAGCATTTGATCTTGGTGGTTCGGTTGGACAGGATACCCGCCGTGCGCGTGACGTTGATGTTGTCGGATCGCGAGGAGATT
>QHBY01000433.1 GCA_003244245.1 Pseudonocardiales bacterium | reverse complement strand
CTAGGAGGCCGCTGAATAAGTCGAACTGGCGGCCCGACGCAAGTCGCTGAGCTGCAGGTTTGTTCGCCGAGGCGGGCTGAAACCGGGGTTTTCCATCGGCCTCCTAGGCCGAGATGCTGCGCGGGATCTGCTGCCGTCCGGACTCGCTCAACCCCCCTCGAGCATGCGCAGATCGGCCATGTCGTCCTCAGTCGGTCGGGGCGGCGGAGTACCCGGTCAGACCGGGATTCCCAGAATCTGTGTGGCCCAGAGCTGCGCGGCGTCGAGGTCGTCTCCGGGGATGCGCCGCGTGGCGTGCGCCGGTGGGGTCACCAGCGAATCGAGCGTGAGCCCCGGTGGGGACGAACCGTCCAGCAGCCCCATTCGAGGCTGAGTTGGAAGCCTTCCCCGGTGTCTTCCGGGTGCCGGCGCTGCGGCGGATACAGGAATAAGCCGACTGCGTTGCCACGCAGCCACCGCAACCGGGAGGTGATCACCTCCCGTCGGGTAGACCCGACTATGGGCGTGTAGCGGCCCTGGGTCGGCGGCATCTACTTCCCCCTGGAGCGCTGTGCTCGGTGAAGCTGAATGGTACGGGTACGGTTTCCCGCCGGTATCCGACCAAGATCTCCCCCGGACTACTGGGGCCCCCAGGCAGTTCCAGGCCCGGCTCTCTCCCCCGAGCCCTGTTCAGCTCGTGGAAGTACTTGCTTGACTTGCAGCCAGGTGTTCAGAGAGCAGCTGGATGAGCTCCGCTAGCTCGGCTTGGCTGAACTTCTTCCGAATCGATTCAGCTGCTACGGCTGGAGTGCTGACTCGGATGCTCCGCAGGGCCGCTCCGCTGCTGGTCTCGCCGGCGTTCACCGGACGCCGGTACGGCTTGCCGGCCGCGACGATTGTCAGCTGCAGTGGAACTGGCAATTCCCCGACCTCGCGAGCCCGCTCGATCGTCAGACCCCCCGCCTCGAACGCCAGCTTCAACTCCGGGATCAGTTTCAACAGGGCCAAGCGCTGAGTGACGTACATGGCTGACTTGCCAATTCGGCGCGCCAGCTCCCGCTGGGACACGGAGCTCTTCGCTAGGACCTCAGACATCGCCTCGGCCTCCCGGATCGGCGGCAGCTCGCGTCGCTGGCCATTCTCGACCAGCATCACCTCGTACATGCTCACGGCCCGCTCGTCGTTGACGAGGATCGTCACATCCTGGATGCCTGCCAGGCGGGAGGCTCGTAGCCGCCGATTGCCGATGAGTACGACCCAGTCCGCTGGCACGACTGCGTCCCGCTGGTCAGGGAACTCCGCGAGATACGCGGTAGCCGAACAGACGACCAGCGGCTGAATTACTCCGTGCACCCGGATGGTTTCGGCCATCTCGGCGATCTGGTCATCATCGCCGGAGGGCCGCTTGTTGAGCGGGTTGAGTGTCACCGTATGGATCGGGACCGAGGGAGCCGATTCCTGCGACGCAATACCGGCGACGGTTTCCCCGCGCGGACGTCGCGCAGGTGCGACCTCGTCGTCTATCGCCAGTGCAGCAAGGTTGACTCTCTTGCCCATCAGGCCCTCCCCGCGACCCGCACCGCAGCTTCTGTGCGGGCATGCTTTGGCGGCCCACCGTTGGTCCCCAGGACCTCCAGCGCGAGCTTGAAGAAGTCCTGCCTAGCCTCCATCGCTACGCGGTTTTTGGGGTACTGCACTGCCGTCACCCCCTCGGCAGCTGCCCGCGCGTGGAGCTTGTAGTGGCGAATGACCGTGTGAAAGGTGGGGAACTGTTTCGCCGCCAGGTACTCACGGGTCTGGTTCAAGTCCACGTCACCATCGCGCGGATCCCAGTTATTGATCAACACCCTCCACGGCACCCCGCTGGGCATGATGACGGACTGGATGGTCCGGGCCGCTGGTGAGAACGCNNGCAATCGGCACGATGACATCGTCGGCCTGCCGGAGGACCGCCTGCAGAATCTCCTCGTTCTCCAGCGAGCCGGGCGTGTCGACGAAGATGTGCTCGTACCTAGTGATCCGGCGCAGTCGCGAAAGCGCCTGCGGATCGTCGTCGCACTGGACGAAGTCGAACGGAAGCTCGTCTCCGACCCGATCAGCCCATTCCAGCATCGACGCCTGGGGATCTGTTGATACCCCGAGTACAGGGGTATCGGCTGCGGTGCGGCCCATTGTGTCCGCGACGACCGCGGCCAAGTTGACGGTGACGGTGGTCTTACCGACCCCGCCCTTCTGATTGGCAATGACGTGGACGAACGCCACAGGTG
>QHBY01000432.1:1851-2151 GCA_003244245.1 Pseudonocardiales bacterium | reverse complement strand
ATCATGACCTTCGATCGCGGGTTTGACGCCCTTCCGGGCGTCCAGAGGTTGTCGTGAGCGGACGGCGTGAGTGATGCCGCCTTGGGTCGCGGCTGCCGTTGGGCGATGACGACGATCCGCGGCCGTCGATAATCAACGGCTCACCGCGGGGCCGTAGGCAGCCGCGGTTGTGACCCCGGCTTCGCAGAGCCGGCCGCGCAGCACGGAGGAAGGCGTGGGCGAGAAGCGCAACCGTCGCACGTGACGCGGCGTGAGGGGGGGCGGCGCCGGCGGCACGGCTGGTCGATCTGCAGTCAGGCC
>QHBY01000432.1:0-1819 GCA_003244245.1 Pseudonocardiales bacterium | reverse complement strand
CCTGCCACTTTGCAGCTGCCGACCACCTGCTCAACGATGTCCCGCATCGCTCGCGCAGGCGAGCGACACGTCGCGGCCGGATAGGCAACCTTGACGTGTCGGACGGGACCGGCCTCGAGAGGGCGGGCGGTGAGGTCCCGGCGCAGCCATCCGAGGGCAAGACGAGGCATGAGCATCGCTCCGCGCCCCGCCAGGACAAAGGACTGGAGGGCCTCGAAGCCGACCGCGTGGTAGGAGTCGTCGATGTCGAGCTCTACCCCCACCTGACATGCCGCCAGCTTGAGCTCCTCGGCCAACGGCGAGCTGGCGAGAATCGGCTCGGTCGCGATGTCCTTCATGGACAGCCCGTCGCTTGCCGCCAGAGGATGAGCGATAGGCAGAACGACCATGAACGGGTCGTCGAAGAGCCCCAGGTGCTCCAAGTCGAGATCCGAGCCGACCGGGACGCCGTCGTAGTCCGTAGCCGACGTCCAATGGTCGAGGTCGTACACGACCGCGATGTCGAGCTCACCGTTCCTGAGCCGAGCCACGCTCTCATACGGCTCGCCGTCGGCGAAGTGAACCTGCACGCTGGGATAGCGCTCCCGGAACGTCTCGACGGCCAAGGCGGTGAATGCTGTCGTGGCGCTCGTGAACGAGCCGACCCGCAGGCTTCCGCCGCGACCGTCAATGATGGCGCGAAGTTCGGCGTCTGCCACCGCAAGCCGCGCCAGCACCGCGTCTGCGTGGATCAAGAGGGCAGAGCCGGCTACCGACAGCCGCGTCCCCTGCGACGTGCGCTCAAAGAGTGCGGTGCCGGCATCGCGTTCCAGGGTGGCCATCTGCTGCGAGACAGCCGAGGGAGTGAAGGAGAGTGCATCCGCCGCCGCGGCGAAGCTTCCTCCACGGGCCACCTCGCGCAGCACGCCGAGGCGCTTCAGGTCGAACGCATGAGCGAGCTGGAGGCTCGAGCGTGAAGAAGAGGTCCGCGTAGGCGGGAGGAAGCGGGAAACTGGCGTACTCGCCCTCCCATTGGCGCCGTTGCGCTTAGCGCCTCGAGGGGTCGACAACGCGGCCCCGTTCGGACCGCTGGGATGACTGTCGTCAAGAATGGGCTGGGTCCTGACTTGCGAAGGGCAGACCCTATGTGAAGGCGCCGGCGATGGCCACGAGTTCCGGGGCGGTTTCACAGAATCGTTTCCGTTGGCGGGCGGGTCGCCCGGGCAGTACGGCGCGGGCGTCGGCTCAGCTGCCCCCGGGCGCAGCGACGCGATCGCCGTCGGAGCGTTGCATGCCCTGCGAAACCGTTCGCGAATGTTTCCGGTGGACAGAGGCGCTTACGATGCGGCGAAGTGATCGTAATCGCGGTTCGTCGACGCCTGGTCTACAACGGTTCGAGCAATCCTTCGGTCACGGCAAGGCGCCGTTGAGGAGATCGATCATGGCTGCATCCGGAGCAAGGGTCAACTGGCAGGACAAACCGTTGGAGGACGCTGGGGTACTGGCCGCGAGAGGCAGGATCACGGCGGGCCTGGGCGACCTCCTGGCGCGAGGCGTGGTTGCGGGGACAGCAGCCGGCCTCGTTTTCCTCGTCGTCCAGATGGGATATGGCGTCGAGTTCCTCCATCAAGCGGCGGTGGCGCCGCTGCTGGCGATGTCGACGGTCTTCCACAACACCGACGTGCCGACCGCCACGTCAAACGATGTGGTAGTCGGCTTGGTGACCCACCTGACGCTTTCGATGCTGTTCGGAATCGCCTTTGCCGCGCTCGTGCCGCTGCTTCGCGTCCGGATCCCGCTGTTGTTCGTGGGGGGAGCCGTCGCTGGGTTCGCTCTCTAC